>CACNRG010000001.1 GCA_902622805.1 uncultured Pelagibacteraceae bacterium
CTCTAATTTAAAAAACCCATATTATCCCATATATTCCCAAATAGGGATATTTAGAAGTATATGAATTATGTTTTTATCGAGTTACGAAAACAAATTGGACAAGAAAGGAAGGGTGTCAGTGCCTGCAAATTTTAGATCTTACCTGTCTAATCTTGGATATAATGGAATAATTTGTTACCCATCATTTAACAATCAATCTATAGAAGCATGGCCTCAAGACAGAATAGAAAAAATTTCAAATACAATTGACTCATTAAATCCTTTTGAGGAAAAAAGAGATTTTTTTGCAACATCAATATTATCAGAAAGTATTAATTTACAGTTTGATGGTGAAGGCAGAATCTCACTTACACCAAAATTGTTAAAACACTCTAAAATTAAAAATAGTATTTTGTTTGTCGGTCTAGGTAAAACATTCCAAATATGGGAACCAACGGCTTTTGAAAAATTTAAGGCTAATGCAAAGAAAAAATCAAATTTAAACCGTGCTAGTCTTAAATGGGAGCACCAATTTAATAAATAATGAGGGGGATAAGATGACAATTAACTTTAAAACACCAGAAATAAAAGAATTACAACCACGACTATTAGTATTAGGAGTAGGTGGTGCAGGGGGAAATGCAATAAATGAAATGATAGATAACGGTATGCAAGGGGTAGAATTTGTTGCAGTAAATACGGATGCACAAGATTTAAAACATAGTAAAGCAAAAGCAAAAATACAAATAGGGTTAAATTTAACAAAAGGTTTAGGAGCCGGTGCAAAAATAGATATTGGTCAAGCTGCAGCTGATGAATCTTTAAATGAAATTATAAACACTTTACAAGGAGCTAATATGGTTTTTATAGCTGCTGGTATGGGTGGTGGAACAGGAACTGGAGCAGCACATGTTATTGCAAGAGCAGCAAAAGAATTAAATATTTTAACAGTAGGTGTTGTTACACTTCCTTTTTTATATGAAGGTCCTTCAAGAATGAGAAGAGCTCAACAAGGACTTGAAGAATTAAGAAAACATGTAGATACAATTATTGTGATTCCAAATCAAAATTTATTTAAAATTGCTAATGAACAAACCACTTTTAAGGAATCTTTTAACCTCTCAAACAATGTTTTAATGCATGGAGTTCAAAGCGTTACAGATTTAATGGTTAGACCAGGTATTATAAATTTAGATTTTGCAGATGTTGAAACTGTTATGGCCTCAATGGGCAAAGCAATGATGGGAACAGGCGAGTCTGAGGGAGAAGGTAGAGCTATGAAAGCTGCAGAAATGGCAATTAGCAATCCTTTAATTGATGATTATACATTAAAAGGTGCAAAAGGATTACTAGTGAATATCACTGGGGGTGAAGATCTGAAACTTTTTGAAGTTGATGAAGTAGTTAATAAAATAAGGTCTGAAGTCGATGTGGAAGCTGAAGTTATTATTGGAGCTATAACAGATCCATCACTTGATGGAAAAATAAGAGTTTCAATTGTTGCAACTTCTTTGGATGGTCAACAACCTGAGTCAAAATCAGTAATTAATATGGTTCATAGAATTCAAAATAGAAATCCAGGTTATTCTGATTTTTCAAATTTTGGACCAACACCATCATTTAACTTTTCAACCAATAGTTCAAATCCAGTTTCTCACGGTGCGAATGCTTTAAAACTTGAAAATGAAATCACTTCCGAGATGGTTGATCAATCAAATTTAAAAAATGATATTAATAATACAAATAATCAATATCATGAAGAGTTATTAAAAAATCAAGAAGCTGAAAATATAGTAGAAAATTCTTCAATTGAGGATGAAGTTTCGTTTACTCAAGAAGCTACTCAAGAAGAAAATTCCTCAATCGATCACGAAATCAAAAATGATTTAAGTGAGTTTGGAGTAGAATCAGACTCTCCAGATTTGTTTAATAATTCTCCAGAAAGTGAGTCTCCAAATTCAGATGAATTACTTTCTTCAGAGAATGATGACGATCAAGAGGATGATTTAGAGATACCGGCATTTTTAAGAAGACAAAAGAATTAATGGTCTTCAAAAAAATAAATGGAAGCCACCATAGTATCGGATGATTTAAAACACTATCCAGTACTGCTAAAAGAAATTATTAGCGTTATTACCCCTCAACATGGTGGCACATTTATTGACTGTACCTTTGGTCAGGGAGGTTACTCTAAAGAAATTTTAAAATACAAAAATACAAAAGTATTGAGCTTAGATAGAGATGCTGAAAGTAAAAAAAAAGCACAACAAATTGAAAAAAAGTATCCTGAGCGTTTTCATTTTAAGAATTTAAGATTTAGTAAATTAAATAATTTAAAATTAAAAAATGAAAATATAAAAGGAATTGTATTTGACCTAGGTTATTCTTTCGTTCAAATAAAAGATCCAAATAAAGGTTTGTCTTTTAATTCATCAGGTGAACTAAATATGATGATGGGACTTAATGAGTTTTCTGCAAACGATGTTATAAATAAATTAGAAAAAAAAGAATTAGAAAAAATTATAAAAAATTTCGGTGATGAAAGTGATGCTAAAAAAATTTCAAGAAATATCGTAAAATTTAGAGAAAAAAAAAAAATTAATACACAAGATCTTGTGAGTATTATTGAAAGATCAAAAAGAAAAAAAAATTCTAAAATTCATAGCGCAACAAAAACTTTTCAGGCATTAAGAATATTTGTTAATAAAGAAATTAGTGAGCTGATATATGGTTTGATTAATTCTGTTAAAATTTTAAAAAAAGATGGAGTTTTAGCTGTTGTAACTTTTCATTCTTTGGAAGATAAAATAGTAAAATATTTTTTTAAAGATTTATCTGAGAATAAAAGTATTTCCAGGTATGAGCCGAAAATTGAACAAAAAAAATTGTCGTTCTTAATGCCCCAAAAAAAACCGATTATCCCATCTGATAAAGAGATAAGAGAAAATCAACCATCAAGATCAGCAAAATTAAGATATATAATTAAAAATAATGACTCTTATGAGATAGAAACTGATGTAGTGAAAAAATTTTCAAATTTTTTGGAAATTGAAAATTATGGATCTAAGCTATGATAAAATCATTAGTTTTTGTATTAATATTGACCTTAATTATATGTACATCATTAATAAAAAACTCAACTAGAGATTTAGATGAAAAAATTTATATTATTGAAGAAAACATTTTGTTTTTAGATGATAGACTCAAAGACTCAAAATTAGAGTTTAATTATTTAAGTTCCTCAGAAAAATTATTGGAGTATCAAAAGTTATATTTCGAAAATACTTTAATTAAAAAATCATTACAAGAACTCAAAACTCTTAAAGTTATAGATAACCAAATTATTATTAATGATTTAAAAATTTCAGGAAATATTAATGAGTAGTAAGAATAGATTTACAGTATATGAAAATAATGATGAATTTAAATATGAAAATAAAAACAAAAACATTCATATTAAATTTAATCGTATAGCTTTTATTTTTTTTATTTTTTTTATTATTTCGTTAATTTACTCAATTCATTTAACTCATCTTGGCTCAAGAAACTCTAGCGACATTAATAATTATCAGAATAAAATTTATAATAAACTTAAACGAGCAGATATTGTTGATAGAAATGGAAATTTTTTAGCAAAAACAGTAAGTTCGATTGATATAGGTATTAATCCAATTGAAATAATAGAACAAAAAAAATTATTACTCAATTTAGGTTATATTTTTCCTAATAAAGATTATCAAAAAGTTCAATCTCAATTAAATAAAAATAAATTTTTTTGGTTTGAAAAAAAGATCTCTGATGAAAATTATGAAAAAATAATGATGCTTGGTGATAAATCTATCAAACCAGAGGAAAAACTTACTAGAGTCTATCCTCAAAAAAATTTGTTTAGTCACATTATTGGGCAAATTGACGATGATAATAACGGTATTTCGGGGTTAGAAAAATCATTAGACGATAAATTAAAAAGAAAAAATAAAGATATAATTAAATTAACTGTTGATAAAGATATTCAGTTTCTGATTAGGGAAGAGTTGATTAAATATAATCAAATTTTTAGTGCGAAGGGGAGTGCAGCCATACTAATGAATGTTAATAATGGTGAAATTTTATCCTTAGTATCAATTCCAGATTTTAATCCAAACTTAAGGGCTAATATCACTGATTTAAATTATATTAATAGAGCCACTAAAGGTGTGTATGAACTTGGATCTGTTTTTAAAACTTTTACATTAGCAGCAGCCTTCCATGAAGGTGTCATTAATCCAGAAACAGAATTTAAGGGATTAGAAAAAAAATTGAAATGTGGAAAAAATATCATTAGTGAATACGATGAAAAAATTCCCTCAGATCTTACAGCCGAACAAATATTAATTCGCTCTGGAAATGTGGGATCAGTAAGAATTGGTCAATCTTTGGGCATTAAGGCATATAAAGAATTTATGGATGATTTAGATTTAATTGACCCTATCAATTTTGATATTGAGGAAATTGGTATCCCAATTCCTTTTAATTGGGGAAAATGTAAATTAGCAACAACATCATATGGTCATGGTATTACAACGACTATACTTCAACTTGCTAATGCCTATTCAATAATAGTTAACGGAGGTTATAAAATTAGGCCGACTTTAGTTAAGAAAAATACATACATACAAGGAAAAAGAATTTTAAATAATAATGTTTCAGAAAAAATAAACCCTATACTACGGAAAATTGTAACAACTAAAGAGGGCACAGCATCATTAGCTAATGTTGCGGGTTATGAAGTAGGGGGAAAAACTGGAACAGCTCAAAAAAGTACTTTAGGAGGATATTCAAAAAATAAAATTAACACATTTGCCTCTATTTTTCCGACCTCTAAACCAAAATATTCGCTGGTCGTGATGTTAGATGAGCCAAAAACTAATAGCGAGTATATTTACAATTATAGAGATGGCTCAGGAATAAAATACAAAGGCACTCCATTTAATACAGCTGGATGGACCTCAGTTGAAGTTGTTGGTCAAATAATTGAAAAAATCGGGCCTATTTTAGCCACAAAGTATAATGAAATTAATTAGAAATGCTCCTTGGAAATTTTATAAAGAATATAAATAAAAATTATTATAAAATTAATTTCTCTGGCTTAGCTTTCAATAGCAAAAAAGTTAAAAAGAATAATATTTTTTTTGCTATTAGAGGAAATAAATTTGATGGCAATGAATATATAATAGACGCAATTAATCGTGGTGCCAAAATAGTAGTTTCAGATAAAAATTTAAAAATAGATAAAAAAAATTTGATTTTCATTAAAGATAGAAATCCAAGAAAATTACTTGCTGAAATATCTTATAAATTGTTAATTAAAAAACCTAAAAATTTAGTTGCAGTTACAGGGACGAACGGAAAATCTTCAGTATCCAATTTTTATTATCAAATTTTTAATTTGAATAAAAAAAGATCAGCATCAATAGGAACTATTGGTATTCAATTTAATAATAAGAACAAAGAAATAGATAATACAACTCTTGATCCAATTAGATTAAGTGAAACAATTAACTTTTTAAATAAAAAAAAAATAAATAATATTATTTTAGAAGCTTCAAGCCATGGTTTAAAACAAAATAGATTAGATGGATTATTATTTGATATCGGTATATTCACAAATTTATCACATGATCATCTAGACTATCATAAAAATTTACAAGAATATTTTAATGCAAAATTATATTTATTTAAAAATTTAATTAAAAAAAAAGGGACTATTATTTCAGATAAAACAATTCCGTATTACAAACACTTTAAAAAAATTGCAAACCAAAAAAAATTGAAAATATTTACAATATACGGTCCAAACTCAGATTTGGAATTAGTCTCACATCAATATGATAACGATCAACAAATTTTAAAAGTTAATTTTAAGAATAAGAAAAAAATCTTAACATTTAAATTAAATTTAATTGGAAAAATTCAAATCAAGAATATTTTAATGGCTATGTTAGCTGCAGAAAAAAGTGGTCTTAATTTAGCCTCTATTGCAAAAGTAATGAATAAGATTAAGCCTGCAGAAGGAAGATTAGAAAATATTGGCAAATTGAAAGATAATAGCAAAGTAATTTTAGACTACGCTCATACACCAGATGCATTAAAAACTGTTTTAAACAATGTTAGAGAACAGTTTCCATTTTCAAAAATTAGATTAATTTTTGGCTGTGGTGGCGATCGAGACAAAACTAAAAGATTAAAAATGGGTGAAATCGCATCAAAATTTGCAGATATTATATATCTTACTGATGATAATCCCAGAGGAGAAAATCCAAATAAGATAAGAGTCCAAATAAAAAAGGGAATTAGAGGAAGAAATCTAATTGAGATTTCAAATAGGAGAATAGCCATAAACAAGTGTGTCAATGATCTTCAAAGTGGTGAGATTGCAATTATCGCAGGCAAAGGTCACGAAAAAACTCAAGAATACAAAAATAAAAGATATTATTTTTCTGATCGAGATGAAATTTTAAAATCGATAAATATTAAAAATAAGAAACTATTTTCTGATTTAAGATTGAATATCATTCAAGAAAAAACAAAATCGATTCATAAAAAATTAAAATTTGATAAAGCATCAATTAACTCTAAAGACATTAAAAATAATGATATATTTTTTGCAATAAAAGGAAAAAAAAAAGATGGAAGTAGATTTTTGAGAGAGGCTTTTAAAAAAAAATGTTCCTTATTAGTTACTCATAAAATAAATAAAAATATACCATTATCAAAACAAATTAAGGTTAAAAATACTCTTAATTTTTTAACTGAATGTGCTTTAGACTATAGAAAAAACATCAATACAAACATAATAGGAATTACGGGAAGTTGTGGTAAAACCACACTAAAAAAATTACTTGGAGAAAGTTTATCTAAAATCTCAAAAACATATTTCTCTCCAAAATCATTTAATAATAAATATGGCGTGCCCTTAAGTTTATTAAATTTAAAACAAAATAAAGAATTTGGAATATTTGAGGTTGGAATGGATAAAAAAGGAGAGATAGATTTCTTATCTGATATTATAAAACCTAATTTAGCTATAATAACAAATATTAGTTATGCTCATTCTAAAAATTTCAAAAATATAAACGGAATAGCCAATGCAAAGTCAGAGATTATTGATAATGTAGTAAATGGAGGAAGTATCATATTAAATAAAGATGATAAATTTTATTCATATTTAAAAAAAAAAGCTATCAAAAGAAATTTAAAAATTTTTTCATTTAGTTTAAAAAGCAAAACTAGCTATTCAAGTTTAAGTAAAATTATAAAAATTGGTAAAAAATTTAAAATTTATTTTAAAGTAGATTCAAGAAAATATTTTTTTTATTCTAATAGCAGTTCACAAAATCATATACAGAATCTATTAGCTGCTATAACAGGTATAAGTTTATTTTTTGATTTAAGTAACATTTCAAAAAAAATCTTTTTGAATTATAAAATCCCTGATGGTCGGGGTGATTTTTCAAAAATAAAATTTAAAAATAAGATTATTAATTTTGTTGATGAAAGTTATAATTCAAATCCATTATCATTAAAAACTGCATTAATAAATTTTGGTAATAATATAATAAATAAAAATAGTAAGCATGTTTTACTTGGAGATATGTTAGAATTAGGAAATAACTCAATTAAACATCATATATCTGTTGCTAAAATAATAAATAGATTAGATATTGATAAAGTTCATATTTATGGAAATCATATTAAAAAAACTTATGAAGCCATAAAAAAAAATAAACGAGGATTGATTTTAGATAATCTCTCAAAAATTGAGGATTTATTAATAAAAAAAATAAATACTAATGATTTTTTGATGATTAAAGGTTCCAATTCTACTGGTCTTTTTAAGCAATCCCAATTATTAAAATTAAATAAATTGTATGCTTTATAGTTTCTTATTAGAATTTGTAGATTATTTAAGTTTTCTAAATGTTTTTAAATACATCACATTTAGAGTTGGTTTAGCTGTATTCACTTCATTAGTTATCGTATTAATAATTGGAGGTCCATTTATAAAAATGGTTTCAAATAATAAATTTGTAAATCCCATCAGGGATGATGGCCCCGAAGATCATATAATTAAAAAAATAGGCACACCTACAATGGGTGGCTTAGTTATTTTAATTGGAATTATTTTATCAGTTTTAATGTGGGCAGATATTAAAAATATATATATTATATTTACTTTATATATTTTAATTTCATTTGGATTACTCGGAGCTTTTGATGATTATAAAAAAGTTAAAAATAATAATTCAACTGGGGTATCATTTAAATTCAAATTATTAATTCAAATAATCATTTCAGTAATTGGAATTAGTTTTCTAACTTATTATTTAGATTATCAAGAATTCACAAATTTATATTTTCCATTTTTCAAAGATTTATTCATAAATCTTGGCTGGTTCTTTATTCCGTTTTCTCTTTTTGTAATTATTGGATCATCAAATGCTGTTAATTTGACAGATGGATTGGATGGTCTAGCAACAGTGCCAGTTATCTTGGTTGCTGCTTGTTTTGCATTCATAAGTTATGTAGCGGGAAATATAATTTTTTCAGAATATTTACAAATTATTTACATAGAGGGCACAGGGGAAATAGCTATTTTTTGTGGCTCAATTATAGGATCATGCTTGGGATTTTTATGGTTTAATGCTCCACCTGCAAAAATATTCATGGGAGATACAGGTTCATTATCGCTTGGAGGATCTCTTGGAGCAATTGGAATAATCACCAAACACGAGATTGTTCTTGCAATAACAGGAGGACTTTTTGTTTTAGAGGCTCTTTCAGTGATCGTTCAAGTTATTTCTTACAAGTTAACAGGAAAAAGAGTTTTTAGAATGGCACCTATTCACCATCATTTTGAAAAAAAAGGATGGCCTGAATCAACAGTGGTTATTCGATTTTGGATTATTTCAATAATTTTAGCTTTAATTGGTTTGGCTACACTCAAATTAAGATAATGAATGAAAAATCAAATATTTTTATAAATAAAAAAATTCTAATTTATGGGCTTGGCAAAAGTGGCATTTCATCATTTAATTTTCTTAGAAAGAAAAAAAACAAGATTTTTTTATTTGATGATAACAAAAAAAATTCAATTTTAGTAAATCAAATAAAAAACATCAATTTTGATGCAATAATAATTAGTCCAGGTATAGATATAAATACATGTAAACTAAGTAGTTTTTTAAAAAAAAATTTAAAGATAATCTATACCGATTTAGATATTTTTTTTTCTTTTAACAACAATCGATGTGTTACAATTACTGGAACAAACGGCAAATCAACTACATGCCAACTATTTTATGAGGTTTTAAAAAAACAAAAAATAAATGTCAAGCTTGGTGGTAACATTGGAAAGCCAATTTTATCAATTAAAAATTTTAACGAAAAGACCATATTTATTATTGAGGCTTCATCTTATCAATTGGAATACAGTAAATTATTCAAATCAAAATATGCAGTAATATTGAATATTTCACCTGATCACCTAGAAAGGCATCAAACTTTTCAAAAATATGTTGATGCAAAATTTAAGTTAGTAAAAAATCAAGGGCAAAATTCTTTAGCATTTTTAAATAAAAATGACTCTCAAATCATGTCAAAGATAAAAAAAATAAAACATAAAGGTAAAATAATCTTAGTTGACACTAATTTGAAAAACGATTTACTTAATGAATTTAAAAATAAAACTTTTTTATCAGAATCCAACATAGAAAATTTATCATTTGTTATTAAGTTGAGTAAAATCTTTAAAGTTAAAAAGAATAATTTAATTAAAACGATAAAAAATTTTAAGGGTCTAATTTATCGACAACAAATAATTTTTGAAAATACCAATCTTTTGATAATTAATGACTCTAAATCGACAAGCTATTCATCTTCAATTAAAATTTTAAAAGAAAAAGAAAATATTTATTGGTTAATTGGAGGTATTCCAAAAAAAGGTGATAAATTTAATTTACCAAAAATTTATTATAAAAATATTAAAGGCTACATTTTTGGAAGAGATCAAAAAAAATTTTTATCTGATTTAAAAAATAAAATTAAACTTAAGAGATTTTCAAGTCTAAAAAAAGCCTGGGTTATATTAAAAAAAGATATAGGTAATGATAAATCAAAAAAAAGGACAATTTTATTTAGTCCGGCAGCCGCATCATTTAACGATTTTAATAATTTTGAAGATAGAGGAAAATATTTTAATCAATTAATAAAAAAATACAAAAAGTGATAAATAGTTTATTTGATAATTTATCTTTTTATAAATGGTGGAAAAACTTAGATAAAGTAATTTTAAGTCTCATAATTTTATTTTTTTTTATTGGATTATTTTTTTCTCTTGTATCAACTTCATTAATTGCATCAAATAAATTAGATACAAATAGCTATTTTTTCTTTTTTAAACATTTAATATTTGTATTACTAGGTTTGATTATTATTTTTATATTTTCATTTTTAGAAATAAAAATTTTATATAAAATTTCAATTTATTTTTTTTTCTTAACTTTAATTTTACTTACTCTAGTTCCTATAATTGGTATCGAAGTAAAAGGGTCAAAAAGATGGATAGATTTATTATTTTTACCGAGAATACAACCTATAGAGTTTTTTAAACCTTTTTACATAATTATGTTGGCCTTAATAATATCAAATAAAAATTTACCTTATTTACTAGGCAAATTTATTTTTTCATTATTATTAACATTATTTGTTATTTCCTTATTAATAATACAGCCCGACTTAGGTCAAACTTTATTGGTGGCCTTAAGTTGGATAACATTAATTTTTGTATCAGGAATAAATTTAATTTTCTTAACAACAATTTCGATTATAATTATAATGTCATTATTATATGTGACTTTTTATGTCTCAAAATTTGAATATATAAAAAATAGACTTATGTCTTTTTTTAATTCAGAGACTGGAACTCATAATTTTCAATCAGACAAGGCAATAGATTCCATTACAAGTGGTGGTTTTTTTGGAAAAGGAATAGGTGAGGGCACATTAAAGAACATGGTGCCGGAGGCTCACACTGATTATATTATTTCAGTCATTTCAGAGGAATTTGGAGTTATCGCAATAATGTTAATTTTGCTAATATTTTTGACTTTCATTTACTCAATATTTAAAAAAGTAGAGAATGAAACGGATGATACTGCTAGATTAATCTTAATTGGTTCTGGAACTTTGATATTGTTACAAGCGATGATTCATATAGGAGTAAATATTAGACTATTTCCTACTACTGGAATGACTTTACCATTTTTAAGTTATGGAGGTTCATCAATTATTAGTATTTCAATATTCTCTGGCATAATCTTAAATTTGACAAAAAGAAAAGTTTAACTTTAAAAGTGCAAAATATATTAATAACTACAGGTGGGACTGGTGGACACGTAATTCCAGCTCAGATAATTAAAGAACATTTAGAAAGTGATTTTAAAGTTTTTTTCTCAAGTGATATTAGGGGCTTAAAATATTTATCCTCTCATACTGATAGAACAATTATAATAAATACTCCAAAATTTAATCTAAGCTTTAATCTTCCATTTAGAATAATAAAATTAATATATCTGATATTTAAAGCAATATTACTTTTAAGAAAAAAAAAAATAAAAAAAGTCATTTCTATTGGAGGATACATGTCGTTACCTGTAATAATTTCTGCAACAATTTTAAGATTACCTATCTTTTTAATAGAACCTAATTTAGTTCTAGGAAAGGGAAATAAATTTTTTTTAAATTTTGCAAATAAAATATTTTGTTATTCAAATGAATTATCTAATTTTCCAAAGAAATATTTAAATAAGATCGAATTAATAAAACCATTAGTTTCAAAAGCATTTTATAGATTACGAAAAAAAGACGTTAAAAATGAAAAATTTTGTTTTTTGATATTTGGTGGAAGTCAAGGGGCAAAAGTTTTCGATAATATATTTAAAGAAATTATAATTGAAATTTCTAATGATTTTTTAATAAAAGTAATTCAGCAGACTAGCAAAGAAAATATAGATAACTTAAAGAATTTTTATGATTCAAATAATATTGAAAATATGATTTTTGATTTTGATGAGGACTTGATCAATTTAATAAACAATTCTGATTTATGTATTACTAGAGCAGGAGCAAGTTCATTGGCGGAAATTTCTTTTTTAGAAAAACCTTTTATAACTATACCTTTGCCAACATCTAAAGATAATCATCAAATGAAAAATGCTGAATATTATAAAAAAAAGGGATGTTGTTGGATTTTTGATGAAAAAAGATTAAATAAAGTTCAATTGTCAAACTTTATAAAAAATTTACTAAAAGATAAATCTGATTTTGCTAATAAAAAATTAAACTTACAAAAATTAAATAATGATAATTTATGGGATAATATAAACCAAAAATTAAAAGTAACTATTAATGAATATTAAAATTGCAAAAAAAGAAACGATCCATTTTATTGGTATTGGTGGGATTGGAATGAGTGGTTTGGCTTTGATTATGAGAAGTCAGGGGTTTAAAGTTCAAGGCAGCGATATAAGCAATAATAAAAACATTGATCGATTAAAAAAAGAAAAAATAAAGATTTATTTAGATCAATCTCAAAAAAATCTTAAAGATGCTACTATAGTAGTTATCTCATCTGCTATCAAAAAAACTAACCCAGAATTAGTTGAGGCTAAAAGAAAAAAAATTCCAATCATTAAAAGAGGAGAAATGTTAGCTAGTATGGTTTCACTTATGAAAAATATTGTTGTTGTAGGGTCTCATGGAAAAACGACAACAACTTCTCTTATTACGTCTATTTTTCAAGAAACAAAAATTGATCCAACAATAATTAATGGTGGAGTAATAAATTCAATTAAAAATAACGCCAAATTAGGAAAAAGCGATTGGTCTGTTTTAGAAGCCGATGAGTCTGATGGAAGTTTTGTGCATATTGCCCCAACTTATTCAATAATAACTAATGTTGATAGAGAACACATGGATTATTATAAATCAATTAAAAAATTAAAAGATCATTTTATCAAGTTCATTAATAAAACCCCATCTTTTGGTAAATCATTTATATGTAATGATGATAAGATTAATAGAGATTTGATAAAATCAATCAAAAATAAAAATTTTTATACTTATGGTCAAAAAGAAAACTCAAATTTTATTATCAAAAATATCAAACAAAGTGAAACTTTTTCAGAATTTAGTCTTAAGGTTAAACTACCAAATAAAAAAAATATAAATATCAAAAGTTTTAAAATTCCTTTATTGGGTATTCATAATATTCAAAACGCAGTTGGAGCAATTGGAGCAGCTCTTACAATAGGAATTCCAATTCCAAAAATAAAGTTGGGATTAATAAATTTTAAAGGTGTCCAAAGAAGATTTAACAAAATTTTTTCATTCAATAATATTGATTTTTATGACGATTATGCTCATCATCCCACAGAAATAAAAGTTGTTTTACAAGGTATAAAAAAAGTTTTTAATAAATACGAAAAAGTCTGTATTTTTCAACCTCATAGAATTTCAAGGTTAAAAGATTTGAAAAAAGAATTTACTTATGCATTTAAAGATGCGGATACAGTAATATTATGTCCAGTTTATTCAGCTGGAGAAAAAATAAAATTAGGATTTAGTTATGATGAGTTTGCTAGAAAAATAATAAAAAATTCAAAAGTAAAATTATTTATAGTTCAAAATAATAACGAGTTAGCAAAATACTTAAAATCAAATATGTACGGTAAAAAAATTGTTGTTGGGATGGGGGCTGGTTCTATTTCTAATTGGATTAAAGATTTACCAAGTTTAATGTCGTGAAAATTAGTGATTTAAAACATCTGCTTAAAAAATTTGAAAATGAAATTATTTTCAATGCAGATTTAAAAAAAAAAAATTGGTTTAATATTGGAGGGAAAGCAAAAGTTTTATTTAAGCCTACTGAATTAAAAAATCTAATTGGATTCCTGAAGATTTTAAAAAATAGAGAAAAAATTCATGTTATTGGAGCAGGATCTAATACGTTAATAACAGATGAGGTGTTTGACGGGGTAGTAATAAAGCTTGGAAAAAATTTTAACCGTCTTTCCACACTAAGCCCTGATATAATTATATCTGGAGCTGCCGTTACAGATAAAAAATTATCAGAATTTGCAGCAGAAAATAATTTAAGTGGATTTGAATTTTTATCTTGTATACCTGGAACAGTAGGTGGTGGAATTAAGATGAATGCTGGTTGTTTTGGAAATGAAATTAAAGATATATTATTATCTGTTCAAGTTATTGATAAATTAGGAAATATATCATCTATACCTACAGCTCAAATAAATTTTGATTATAGGACCAATAATTTATCTGATGATTTAATTTTTTTGAGCGCGTCATTCAAAGGAAAGAGAAAAAATTCTAAAGTTATTTTAGAAACGATGACCAATTTTAAAATTAAAAAAGATAATAATCAACCAACAAGGATTAAAACTAGTGGTAGTACTTTTAAAAATCCAATAGATAAAACAAAAAAAAAAGTGTGGGAGCTAATTAAAGAATCTGTTCCTCGCGATATAAGGTTTGGAGATGCATGTATTTCTGAAAAACACTCAAATTTTTTTGTAAATAAAGATAATGCAAAGTTTAGTGACATGAAAAAATTAATTAATTATGTTGAAAAAAGTGTATTTAAGAAGACTGGTATTAAAATAGAAAAAGAAATAAAAATTTTAGAAAATTGAAAAATAAGATTCTAATAATTTCAGGTGGTTATTCAAAAGAACGCGAGATAAGCCTACAAACTGGTAATCAAGTTGCTAAAGAATTAAAAAAAAACGGATATAAAATTAAAATTTGTGAACCAGATTATAAGCTTATTAGTTTAGCT
Source organism: uncultured Pelagibacteraceae bacterium (assembly GCA_902622805.1). Classification (GTDB taxonomy): domain Bacteria; phylum Pseudomonadota; class Alphaproteobacteria; order Pelagibacterales; family Pelagibacteraceae; genus Pelagibacter. The sequence continues at coordinate 14,879 of CACNRG010000001.1, forward strand.
AAAAGTTATAAACCTGACATTATATTTAATGCTTTACATGGGCAATATGGTGAAGATGGATATATTCAATCAATTTTAGAAAATATTGGAATTCCATATACTCATTCAGGAATAATTGCTTCTGCTAAAGCTATGGATAAAGAAATATCAAAAAAAATATTTATTCAGAATAATATATTAACTCCAAAATTTATAAAACATTCCTCAGACGATCAATATCATAAATTAGATATCAAAATTAGAAAAAAATTTGGATATCCAGTGGTTATAAAACCACTTAACGAAGGATCCAGTGTAAATGTTTATATTTGTAATAAAGATAATTTAAGATCTAGATTAAAAAAACTTAAATTTTATAATGAAATTTTAGTTGAAGAATTTATTCCTGGACGTGAAATTCAAGCTGCAATTATAGGAAAAAAAAAATTAGGTGCAATTGAATTAAAACCTAAAAGACAATTTTATGATTATAAAGCAAAGTATAATTCTAAAGCAAAAACTAAACATATTATTCCAGTTAATTTAAGAAAAAGTAAATTTGATGAATTAATGAATATTTCTAAAAAAGCTCATGATTTATTAGGATGTAGAGGAGTAACTAGATCTGATTTTAAATTTTATAAAGATAAATTTTATCTTTTAGAGATAAATACTCAACCAGGAATGACCAAGCTTTCTCTAGTTCCAGAAATATCAGCGTATAGAGGTATAAACTTTATTAATTTAATAAAATTAATTCTCAAGGATGCAGAAACGAATAAGTAAAAAAATTTTATCATATCTATTTGTCCTATTATTATTAGGCTCACCCAATAACAAAGAATTTTTAGAAATTTATTTTAATAAAAATCATAGTTTTGAAATTTTAAGTTTAAGTGAGTTTGATGATACTGAGATTGTTAATGAGCTATTAAATCATAAATACCAAAACCTACTTTTATTAAAAAAAGAAAAAATTATAGAAACTATTAAAAAGAAAAAAACGATAGAAAATTACTATTTTTTTAAAAATTATCCATCTAAGTTGATTATTAAATTTAAGAAAACACAATTTTTGGCAGTAACTAAAAAAGATGGAATAAATTTTTATATCGGATCGAATGGTCATCTAATCAAAGCTAAAAATAATCTTGACGACTTACCAATTATATTTGGAAGCGTAGATGTGGATGAATTTTTAAAATTAAAAGATTTAATTGATAGGTCTATTTTTAATTACAAAGATGTCAAAAATTTATATTATTTTAAATCTAAAAGATGGGATATTGAGACTAAAGACGGGTTATTATTCAAATTGCCACGAGATAATTTAACTAAATCTTTTGAATTATTAATGAATATTCTTAATAAAAAAGATCTTCAGAATATTGATGTTATAGACTTAAGACAAAATAATCAGATTATTTTAAATGGATAATCAAAAAAAATCTTTTTTTTTAGTGATCAGACCAAATCATTTTATTTTACATGCTATTAGTGAAAATTGTGAGTTATTGCATAATGAGGAATATTTTTTTAATGCTGAAGATCATAAGGATAATTTAAATATTCTAAAAAAATTTTTAGATGAAAATATAATAAATATAGAAAAAAAATTAAGTTCTTATATTGAGGATATTTATCTAATTGTTGATGATAAAAACTTTATTAGCATTGATCTATCTTTAATTAAAGATTTCAAAAACTTATCTGGCAATATTAACGATAATTTAAGCGATTTATCAAATATTAAAAATAGTGTATTAAAATCTAACACTGATTTTCAATTATCACATATGATTATTAATAAATTTATCGTAAATAAAAAAGATTATTTAATTTTACCTGATCAAATTGATAAGAAAAATTTTTTTTTAGAACTAAGATTTATATGTCTAAGAATAAAAACATTTTTGAATTTAGAAAAAATTTTATCAAAATATCAAATAACTATTAAAAAAGTATTAAGTTATAAATATGTAGTTTCCTTTAAAACAGACAAAACAGATCATATTTCCCTAGTAGCTAATAAATTAATTAATGGATTTAATAAAAATGAAGTTAATTTCAAAAAAAAACATCCAAAAAATGCTGGTTTTTTCGAAAAATTTTTCAAATTTTTTAGCTAATATTGTATTTTAACGTAACATTAGTTGTTTTTTTAATTAAACAAAAAGACTTTAAAAGGTCCTATGTCTTTGTTAACTCAAAAAACAATAAAAAAATCAATAAAATTTCAAGGTGTTGGTTTGCATAGTGGTAAAATAGCAAATATATGTTTGAAAAGATCAGATCCTGACACTGGTATAATTTTTAAAAGAATAGATCTAAAAAATAATAACTTAGTTTATCCAAATTTTAATAATGTAAGTAATACATCCTTAAACACTACAGTATCTAACCAACATGGTGTTAAAGTTTCAACAATTGAACATTTGATGGGAGCATTATTTGGATTAGGAATAGATAATGTACTAATTGAGATTGATAATGAGGAGGTTCCTATTTTGGATGGTTCAGCTAAGGAATTTATAAATAAAATTTTGTCAAGTGATTTTGAGATTTCAGATAAACCTATTAAAGTTATTAAAATAAACAAGCAGGTTGAATTTAAAGATGGTGATAAATTTATTTCTATTGGACCTTCAAAATTAAGCTTAGATATTGATTTTGAGTTAAAATATAAAAATAAAAAAATTGGAAATCAAAGAAATAAAATCAGTGTATATGAAGATGATTTAAATGAGATTTATAATTCTAGAACTTTTTGTTTATATGAAGATATAGAATTTATCAAAAAGAATGGTCTTGCTAAAGGTGGCAGCTTAGAAAATGCAATAGTAGTAAAAGGAGATGAAATACTCAACAAAGACGGCTTGAGAAATAATAAAGAGTTTGTAAATCACAAAATATTAGATTGTATAGGAGACTTATATACATCTGGTTATAGAATAATTGGCAATATAAAAACTTCACAAGGTGGTCACTATTTGACTAACCAAGTATTACGAAAAGTGTTAAATGATAAAAAAAATTTCTCTATAATTGAGATTAGAGGTCGTAATCTACCACATACCACAATTAACAGAGATATATTAAGATCTATAGCATAATAATTATTTATCTTTATAAATATAAAGTTTTAAAAATTATGTTTAAATTTAAGTTATTCGTATTTTCTATTTTATTAATTTTGAGCGCTTGTTCAAAAGACAAAGATAATATCTCCTTGATTAAAGAAGATACTCAAAATTTAGAAATGATATCGGCTTATTACGAAGCTTATGATTCTTTAACTAAAGGAGATCCTTATTTTGCAGCAAAAAAATTTTTAGAGGCAGAACTTTTGTTTCCTCAATCTGAATGGGCACCTAGGTCAGCCTTGTTAGCATCTTATTCTTACTATATGCAAAACTATTATACTGAAGCCTTAAATAATCTAGAAAGATTCTTAATCACCTATCCAAATTCAAAAAATTTAGTTTATGCACATTATCTAATTGCTATGTGTTACTATGAAACTATTGAAGGAGAAAAAAAAGATAGTGCGCCAATATATAAAGCAAAATCAAAGTTTAATTATATTTCAAAAAATTTTCCAAATACAGATTTTGCATTAGACTCCGAGTTTAAACTTGATCTCATTGATGATATTTTAGCAGCTAAAGAAATGTATATTGGAAGACATTATTTAAAAAATGAAAAATGGATAGCTTCAATTAATAGGTTTAAAAATGTTGTAGAAAACTATGATCAAACAATTTTTGTTGAAGAGGCAATACATAGATTGGTTGAAATTAATTATAAGTTAGGTTTAATTGAAGAGTCTCAAAAATATGCAAATACTTTAGGATATAATTATCAGTCGAGTGATTGGTACAAAAAAACATATAAAATATATAATCGAAATTATTCACCACAAATTGCCAAAGAAATCAAAAAAGATAAAAAAGGAGTATTACAAAAATTTAAAAAACTTTTTAATTAATATGAGCGATCAATTAATTCAGAAAGAATATAATAAAAAAGTAAAATTAATAAATTATTACAACAAAAAATATTATAACGATAATATTTCAGAAATTACTGACGCAGAATATGATAGTTTAAAAAAAGAAATAATTGATTTAGAAAAAAAAAATAAATTTTTAAGATCAAAAGACTCACCATCAAAAATAATTGGTTATAAGCCTTCTAAAAATTTTAAAAAAGCTAAGCATAAAGTTCCAATGCTTTCACTCTCAAATGCCTTTAGTGAAGAAGATCTATTAAACTTTGAAAAAAAAATACTTAATTTTTTATCTCAAAATGTAAATTCTAGTATTTCTTATACGGCTGAACCAAAAATTGATGGAATTTCAGCTTCATTAACATATTTAAATGGAAAATTGAAATCTGGATTATCTAGAGGAGATGGTAAAGAAGGAGAAGACATCACATCAAATCTTGCCACAATAAAAGATATACCAAAAAACATTCTCTCAAAAGATTTTCCAGAGGAAATTGATATTAGAGGGGAAGTTTTTATTAAAAATAGTGATTTTGAAATTTTAAAAGAAAAATTTGCAAACCCAAGAAATGCGGCATCAGGCTCATTAAGACAAAAAAATTCTGAAGACACCAAAAAAATACCATTAAAATTTATTGCTTATACTTTTGGTTTTCAAAAAGGATTAAAAGTAAATAATCAATATGATTATCTTAAAAAGCTTAATGAATGGGGATTTAAAACTAATCCGTTAAATAAATTAATCACTGGAGTAGATAATTTAATAAAAAATTACAACGAAGTCGAAAAAAAAAGAACAAAGTTAAATTTTGATATAGATGGTATAGTTTATAAAGTTAATGACTTTAACTTACAAAAAAGATTAGGTTATGTCGCAAATGCTCCTCGATGGGCTATTGCACATAAATTTTCTTCAAATAAAGCAGTTTCTGAAATTATAGATATTGATATTCAAATAGGAAGAACAGGGGCCTTAACGCCAGTTGCAAAAATTAAGCCTATTAATATTGGAGGAGTCTTAGTTTCAAATGCAACACTACATAATGAAGATGAGATTAATAGAAAAGATATAAGAGTGAGAGATACAGTAACCGTTGAACGCGCAGGAGATGTAATACCTCATATTCTTTCTGTAGATATTAAAAAAAGACCAAAAAATTCAAAAAAATTTATTTTTCCTCAAATTTGTCCATCATGTGGATCTAAAACAATTAAAGAATTTAATTCAATTACAAAAAAAAAAGATGCAGTAAGAAGATGTTCAAGTGAAGGATATGATTGTGATAAGATTTCGATAGAAAAATTAAAACATTTTGTTTCCAAAGAAGCTTTTAATATTGATGGCTTTGGTAAAAAGATTGTAGAAAGTTTTTGGAAATTGAACTTAATAAAGTTTCCCCAGGATATCTTTAAGCTAGATTTTAAAAAAATTGAAAAATTAGATGGTTGGGGACAATTATCTGTTGAAAATTTAAAGTATTCTATTAATGAAAAAAAAACTATTTCCTTTGAACGATTTATTTATGCACTAGGTATTAGGCATATTGGACTTGAGAATGCTAAACTTTTGTCCAAATATTTTGAGACATTTTTGAAATTTAAAGATTTATCAAAAAATGATAAATTTAATGATTTAATGAACATTGATGGAATTGGTGAAACTCAGGTAAATTCATTAAAAAACTTTTTCTCTAATAAAATGAATTTAATAGTCTTAGATGAATTGGGTAAAATTTTAACTATTAATAATGCAGTAATTAAAAGAAAAAAAGGTTTATTAAATAATAAAACTTTTTTAGTTACAGGAAAACTCAACGGAATTAGCAGGGCAGAAATAAAATTTTTAATTGAGGAAAATTCTGGAACAACTGTAAGTAGTGTATCAAAAAAATTAAATTATTTAATTGTTGGGGATAAACCAACAAAGAGAAAAGTTTTAAATGCAAAAGAACTTAACATCAAAATAATTGATCAAGTTCAATTTTTAAAAATGCTAAATAAAACTAGCTAACCATTTTTTTTCAACTGTATTCAAGTAAGGTGAAATCTTTGAATATACGTTAAGATGATATTTAAATAAGTAATTTTTCTCTAATGAATTTAGAAGCTTAAAATTTATTAAATCTTTTTCGATCGGTGCTAAGGTTAAATTTTCAAAAAAAATCTTGTTTTTACTTTTTTTAACATAGACTAAGTTTTCAATGCGAATTCCGAATTTATTTTTTTTATAATATCCTGGTTCATTACTCAAAATCATACCTTCTTTTATTTTGACTCTATTGATTTTTGATATGGATTGAGGACCTTCATGAACATTAAGAAAGAAACCAACTCCATGCCCAGTTCCATGAGCATAATCTAAATTATTTTGTTTAAGATATCTTCTAGCTCTTAAATCAATTTTTTTACCAATGTTATATTTATTTAGATCAGTAGTAGCTACTGCAATATGGCCTTTCAAAACGTAAGTAAATATATTTTTGATATATTGACTTGGTTTTGAAAAACAAATAGTTCTAGTAACATCGGTTGTACCATATTTATATTGGCCTCCAGAATCACATAAAAAAATATCTTTATTTTCAATAATTTTACAATTTTTTTTGTTAGCACGATAATGAACTATTGCTCCATTTTTTCCTGACCCAGCTATAGTATCAAAGCTGGGATAAAGAAAATTTTTATTCATTCTTCTAAATTTTTCTAGTTTATTTTGTGCATCAACTTCTGTAATTTTTTTTTTATTAATATTTTTTATCCAAAATATGAACTTTGTTAAAGCTGCTCCATCTATTTCATGTGCTATTTTCATATTATTGATTTCAGTTTTGTTTTTAATTGATTTTAAAAAATAGATTGGATCTTTTTTTTTTAAAATCTTAAATTTAGTTTTAATGATATCTTCAAAATAAATTGAGCAAGAATTTTCGTCTATAATGAAATTTTTACCTTTTAAATTTAAAATTTTTTTTGGAAATTCATCTATATCAATAATTTGATTCAATTTTACCACTTTATATCTTAGGATTTTTTTACACTTTCTTATTTTACTTATTAAAAGTATTTTTTTTGATTTACTGATTATTAACCTACAATTAGGTATAGGGCTATTAGGTCCATCACTTCCTCGAATATTTAAGATCCACGCGACATTTTCTGGTGCACTTACAAATATAAAATCTGACTTATTTTTTTTTAAATAATTTGAAATTTTATTTAATTTAGAACTTAAACTTTCTCCTACAATTTTTTTACTTAGAGAAAAAAAAAGAGATGAATTATTTTCTTTTTTTCTCTCAATTTGATCAATTAAATTTTCATTTATAAGTTTGATTTTATTATATTTTAAAAAATATTTTTTAATTTGTTTATGAGTAAAAAGTTTAGGGTCTATGCCTAGTTTTAGATTTTTAAATATTTCGCAATCATTAAGTTTTTCAAAATTTATAATTTTAAAATTTTTTCCTGATTCAAGTTGACTTTGAATAGTGTATCTCCCATCTATAAATAAATAGTTTTTTTTCTTTAAAATTATGGCAAGACCTGCTGATCCACTAAAATTTGATATAATCTTTAATCTATTTATTTTTGAATATTCGGTAAAATAATCATCATTTTTAGGAACTATATAACCATCTATATCGTATTTTTTAAATTTATTTCTTAATACTTGTATTTTTTTCACTTTATTTTATTCTTTTTTGATATCTTATCCATCCTGGACTCCGGGTTTCGTTCTCTACTTCAAAATCCTGATTAAATTCAAAATCTTCTATTTCATTTTTATCTTCATCAAAAACTGAATTTTTTTCTAGATGGTCGCTTGGTAGCTCATCTATAAATCTTGAGGCCATACTATCAATCCAGTCTCCTTGATAAAATCTATTCATTGAAAATGATATTAGTGCTTTCTTTTTAGCTCTAGTGATACCAACATAAGCTAGCCTCCTCTCCTCTTCTAGTCCATTTTGACCTTTTTCCTCTATCGATTTTTGATGTGGAAACAGTCCCTCTTCCCATCCAGGCAAAAAGACAACATCAAACTCTAGGCCTTTAGCTGCGTGCATAGTCATCATATTTACTTTTTGACCCTCCCAATCCTGATCAATTGCTGTTGCTAATGAGACATGTTCTAAAAAACTCTCAAGATTATCAAACTCTTTCATTGCACTTAGTAATTCTTTTATGTTTTCAAGTCGATTTTCATTTTCTACATCTTTTTTATTTTTTAACATCGCTGAATAACCAGATTCATCTAATATTGTTTGTAATATTTTTACATGATTGATTTTTTTTACCTCTAAATCATTTCTCCACTTTGAAATTGAATTTAAAAAATTTGATAGTCCAATTTTTGTTTTGGGTTTTATTAAATTTTTCTCAATCATTTTCCTTGATGCAAATTCAAGACTGGTAGAGTCCTTTTTTGCAAATTCATGTATTTGCTTTAGTGTATTATCACCAATTGACCTTTTTGGATTATTAACAATTCTCTCAAAAGCAAGATCATCTCTATCTTGATGAACAATTCTTAAATATGCAACACAATCTTTAATTTCAGCTCTTTCATAAAATTTTGTTCCACCTAATATTCTATATGGCAATCCAATTTTTAAAAATCTTTCTTCAAATTCTCTAGTTTGAAATATTGCTCTCACAAGAATTGCAATATTATTAAATGAATATTTTTTTTGTATTTTTTCTACTTGATCTGAAATGCCAATAGCCTCATCCTTTCCATTTTTATAACAATTTAAATCCACTAAGTCTCCCTCTTCCATAGTTGTTTTCAAAGTTTTGCCAACTCTATTTTGATTATTGGAGATCAATTGCGAGGCAACAGATAATATATTTTGTGTAGACCGGTAATTTTGCTCAAGTCTAATTACTTTAGTATTTTTATAAATTTGATCAAATTCTAAAAAATTTTTTATTTCGGCACCACGCCAACTATAAATTGACTGATCATCATCTCCAACACAACAAAGATTTTTATTTTTCTCTGCTAAAAGATTTAACCATCTGCTTTGAATATAATTTGTATCTTGGTACTCATCGACCAATATATATTTAAAATTTTTTGAATATATTTCTCTTATATCTGAATTTTTTTCCAAAATTTTAACTACATGCAAAATCAAGTCTCCAAAATCACAAGCATTTAAGTCATTAAGTTTCTGTTGGTAAATTTTATATATTGGTAAGATAGTTTTTTCATAAATATCTTTACTATTTATAATTACCTCATTTGGGTATTGACCTTTATTTTTCCACTTATCAATAATCGCAAGAATATATCTCGGCGCTAGTTGTTTCACGTCTACATTTTCTGCTTTACAAATATTTTTTATCAATCTTATCTGATCGTCTGTATCTATAATTGTAAAGTTTGAATTTAAATTTACTGCTGTTGCATGCTTCCTTAATAGTTTTGCACATATTGAGTGAAAAGTTCCAAGCCATGATAATCCTGTAGCACTTGTACTAAGGATTTGGCTCACTCTTGTTTGCATTTCTTTTGCAGCCTTATTTGTGAAAGTTACTGCCAAAATTTGATTTGGATAGGCTTTCTTTTCAGAAATTATATGTGCTATTCTGCTGGTAAGGACTTTAGTTTTACCAGATCCAGCACCTGCAACGATTAATAATGGCCCCTCTAAATTAGTTACAGCTAGCTTTTGTGCCTCATTTAAATTTTTTAGATAATCTACATTTACCATTTCAATTATTTATCTATAAGAACTATTTAATGTTAAAAAAAAAAAATTTTAATATAAAATTTTCTAAATTATTATTATCAATAACCAAGAGAATAGAAAGTTTTTTTAATTTTTTAAATTTCATTATAAATAAAAAAAATTTTAATTTATGGAAAAAGTCATTAGATCAAAAAATATACATTATTTTGGCAACAATTTTTATTGGTGTAATTACTTATTTTTTTTTACCTGCTTTCTATAATGATGATAAAATAAGGAAACAGCTAAAAAATCAAATATTACAAAAATACAATTTTGAGGTTAAATTAGATAAAATTCCTCAATATGGATTGTTTCCAAAACCACATTATTTATTAAATGATGCTAAAATTTATTATGATTCTAAAATCTTATCAAATTCAAAAAATATTAAAGTTTTTATTTCAAGCAAAAACAATTTTGAATTTAACAAGATTAAACTTAATAATTTAGTTTTCACAGAGACAGATTTTAAAATAAATCGTAAAAATTTTAATTTTTTTATAAACTTACTAAATAATAAAACAGCTGATCAAAATTTAATTTTTTTGAAGAGTAAATTATTTTATTTAGATGAAAATGATAACGTAATTTTTTTTTCTGATTTAAAAAAACTAAATTATAGATATCAAGAAAGCTTACTTAATGAAATGGATTCAAAATTAGAAATATTTAATTTACCTATAAATTTGAAAATCAACCACGATATTACTAATAAAAAAGTTTTGTCAAAAATAAAATTTAGTTCACTAAAATTAAAATTAGAAAATATTTCGACTTATATTGATGATGAGCTAGCAGGTGAGATTGATTTAAATTATATAAATAAAGACCAAACTGTTACATATAGTCTTAAAAATAAAAACTTAATTTTTAATACAAGTGATAAGAAATTATCAGGTGAAATTAATATAAAGCCATTTTTTCTTGTATCGAATTTAAACTTACAAAATGTTAAAGTTAAAGATATTTTTAAAGATAACTCTATATTAATTAACCTTCTTAAATCTGAAATATTTAATAATAAAAATTTGAATGGTATGATAAGTGTCGTATTAGATAATCCTATTAATTTAAAACATATCAATAGAATAAAATTTGATATTCAGTTTGAACAAGGGTTAATATTTATTTCAAACTTAAATTTTATTTTTAAGGATGCAGCGATTTTTAATTTTAATGACGTAAGTTTAATTATGGATGAAAATAAATTAAAGTTTATTGGAGATGTAATTGTGGAGTTTGAAGATATTCAGAATTTATATTCTCATTTTCAAATTATAAGAAATTACAGAAGAAATATTGATAAAATAACTTCAAATTTTGTATTCAATATTGATGATGAGGTTTTTGAATTTAGTGAATTAAAGATAAGTGGAGTCGATAATCAAATTTCTGATCAATATCTTAATAAATTTAATTCTGAAAAAAAAGATATTTTTAATAAAGTAATATTTAGAAACACAGTAAGAGATTTTTTTAAAATGATTAGTTTGGACTAATCATTTTTTTTGGATTAACAATTTTATTATAGTTTTTTTCACTTATTAAACCTGCTTTGAGTGCTTCTATTTTCAAGGTAGTGTTATTTTTTAAGGCCGTTTTTGCAATTTTAGCTGCATTATCATATCCAATATGAGGCGCTAAAGCGGTAACAAGCATTAAGGAATTATCTAAATGCTCTTGTATTTTTTTTTTATTAGCTCGAATTCCTTTTACGCAATATTGAGTAAAATTTTTTGTACTATCTGCAATTAAATCAATTGATTGCAAAATATTATGAGCAATTAAAGGCTTGAAAACATTTAATTCAAAATGTCCATGCGAACCCGCCATTGTAATTCCGTTGTGATTACCGATTACTTTTACACAAACCATTGTAACTGCTTCACATTGAGTTGGATTTACTTTACCAGGCATGATTGACGAGCCAGGTTCATTCTCAGGAAGTATCAATTCACCATAGCCCGCTCTTGGTCCAGAGCCTAAAAATCTAATATCGTTTGATACTTTCATTAAAGCAACTGCACATGTATTTAAAGCACCAGAAAAATTTACAATTGCATCATGTGCAGCAAGTTCAGCAAATTTATTTTGAGCAGGTTTAAATTTAATTTTAGTGAATTTTGCTATTTCTTTAACAATTTTTTTATCAAAGTTTTTTTTAGAGTTTAGTCCAGTGCCAACTGCAGTTCCTCCTTGAGCAAGAAATAATATTTCTTTAAGTGCATGTTCTATTCTTTCAATACTTTTTTTGATTTGAGTATGATATCCTGAAAATTCTTGTCCAAGAGAAAGTGGTGTTGCGTCTTGAAGATGGGTTCTTCCAATTTTAACTATGTCCTTAAACTCCTTAGACTTTCTTTTTAATTCTTTTTCTAAAATTTTTAAACTAGGCAACATTTTACCTATCGTTTCTTTTGCAACAGAAATATGCATAGCACTTGGAAATACATCATTTGTAGACTGAGATTTATTAACATGATCATTTGGATGAACAGGTTTTTTAGTACCTTTTTTTCCACCTAAAATTTCTATTGCTTTGTTAGCAATTACCTCATTTACATTCATATTAGTTTGTGTTCCAGATCCTGTTTGCCAAACTTTTAAGGGAAAATTTTCATCAAGTTTTCCTTTGATCACTTCATCTGATGCTTTAATGATTGCTTTAAAAATTTTTTTTTCAATTGATTTATCTTTAAAATGAACAATTGCAGCTGATCTTTTTATAATCGCTATAGACTTTATTATAGAGAGATCTACTAAAATTTTACCAATATTGAAAAATTTATTAGATCTCTGTGTAGATGCACCCCAATATTTATCATTTGGTACATTAACACTTCCAATACTGTCGAATTCTTTTCTTAATTTCATTGATTAATTTGTCAGTAATAAATAATTATTAGCATACAATAAATTTATAAAAACTTACAGGAGCAATATGTCGAATTTTAGAAAAGTCGGAACTTTTATGAAAACTTTTGGCCAAGAAGTCAAAACTATCCCATCATTTAGCACTGATAAAATTAATAAATTAAGAATAGACCTTATTAAAGAGGAATTAGAAGAACTTACAGAAGCTATAGATAACAAGGATTTATTAGAGGTAGCTGATGCTTTAACAGATATATTATATGTGACTTATGGGGCAGGTCATGCATTCGGAATAGATTTAGATAAATGTTTTGATGAAGTACAAAATTCCAATATGAGCAAGTTAGATAAAAATGGTAAACCAATTTACAATGAATCTGGAAAAGTAATGAAAGGGCCTAATTATTTTAGACCAGATTTATCAAAATTTGTCTCTTAAATCTCTAATTTTAAATCAACAGAATTAGCACTATGAGTAATGCTTCCTACGGAAATTCTATCAACACCAGTCAAGGCGATAGATTTTACTGTTTTTAAACTTATGTTACCTGATGCTTCTGTCTCATAATATTTTTTTGCAATTTTAACACTTCTTCTCAAAGTTTTAATATTCATATTATCTAATAAAACTGTATTAAATTTAAGACCCAGAATCAATTTAAGCTGTTTTAAATTATCAACTTCAACTGTAATTTTTTTACCTCTTTTATTTTTGATAGCTTTTAAAACTAAAGATTTTAAATTTGAACTAGCAATATGATTGTCTTTTATCAAATATTCATCACTTAAATTGAATCTGTGATTAGTGCCACCACCAAGCTTAACAGCATATTTTTGTATTACTCTTAAATTAGGAATTGTTTTACGTGTACAGCAGATCTTTGTTTTTTTTCCAGCTAGTTTAACAAATTGATTTGTTTTAGTAGCAATACCAGATATATGAGATAAAAAATTCAAAGCTACCCTCTCAGCTATTAATATATTTTTTGCTTTACCCTTTATAATTGCAATCAAAGAACCTTTTTTTACTTTGGAACCATCTTTTTTTTTTGCGATAAATTTGATTTTTTCATCAATTAATTCAAATGCCTGTTTTGCAAATAACAATCCTCCGATAACTGCATTTTGATTCGACAATAGTTTGATGGTTATTATTTTGTTATTTTCAATCAAACTGGATGTAATATCTCCTGAGGGATACAGGTCTTCATTCAATGCAAGCTTAACGGTATTACGGATAAAGTCTTTACTTAATTTTATTTTTGACACCTAGTTATCTGCCGATTGCAGCCATTCTTTCAACTGGAATTCTGGCTTTTTCAATTGTTTCTTTATCCATTATTATTTCACCAGTCTCATTTTCCAAACAATCTAATATTTTTGGGAGAGTAATTTTTTTCATATGAGGACAAAGATTACACGGTCTAATAAATTCTACATTAGGATTTTCAACTTGAATATTATCGCTCATTGAACATTCAGTAACCATCATAACTTTTTTAGGTTGATTATTTTTAACGTAATCAATCATTCCACCCGTTGATCCAGCAAAATCACTTGCCTTAATTACCTCTGGAGGACATTCTGGATGTGCTATGATTTTAATACCTGGATTATTTTTTCTTATATCATGTATTTCTTTTTCATTAAATTGGTCATGTACCATGCAAATCCCTTTCCAAGCAATAATTTCTACATTTGTTTGAGAGGCAACATATTTTGCTAGGTAATCATCTGGTAAAAATATAACTTTTTTAACACCCAAAGACTCCACAATTTTTACTGCATTAGCAGATGTACAACAAATATCGGTTTCCGCTTTAACATCTGCTGAAGTGTTTACGTATGAAACTACCGGAACACCTGGATATTTTTCTTTTAGAAGTCTTACGTCTTTACCCGTAACTGATGATGACAATGAACAACCTGCCCCCATATCTGGAAGAAGAACTTTCTTTTCTGGACTCATTAATTTTGAAGTTTCTGCCATGAAGTGAACTCCAGCCATAACTATTATGTCTGCATTAGTTTTGGATGCCTCTATAGCAAGAGCTAAAGAGTCTGCAGCAACATCTGATATTCCATGATAAATCTCAGGAGTTTGATAATTATGAGCAAGAATAATCGCATTCTTCTCTTTTTTTAATTGATTAATTCTATGTATATATGGAGCATGTACAGACCATTCTATCTCAGGCATTATCTTTGAAATCTTTTGATAGATAGGATCTGTTGCTTTACGCACTTCTTGTGTAAATTCCATGACGTTTTTTACCAATTTGAAAGATGATTGTCATTCATTTATTATGACACACAATGCGGTCGTGCTGAAATTGGTAGACAGGCACGGTTGAGGGCCGTGTGGACCCAGTCCATGAGAGTTCAAGTCTCTCCGACCGCACCAAATTTAAGTATTATTCAATAATCCAATTAGGTTTTTTAATACTAATAGATGCTTCTTTTGTTTTAAACTCTGTATTTTCCTCAAAATTTTTATCTAGATATTTAATTAGGGCAAAGGGATAGTCCTCATTAATTAACACCTTACCAATTTCAATATCTTTAATGTAAATACTTTCTCCCTCGTGCAGTTTTCCATTAATTAAATTAATTGGAAATAATCTTTTTGAAAGTTTATTTTTTAATTTAATTCTAGCTGTATTTTCCTGACCTACATAGCAACCTTTCTTAAAATCTATTCCATTTAATTCCTCGTAATTACACTCAATTCCAAATAATTTATTTTGTAATTTATTTAAATCCTTGGGAACTATTCCAAGTTTATGGCTTAAAGAATAATATTCTTTTAAGTCTGCATCATGTAAATCTAATTTTTTTAAAGATAAATAGAGTTTTTCTAAATTGATAATTAATCTAGCGCCTAATTCTTTATTTCTTGGATCTAAAAGTATTGGATCTTCTCTATATTTAATAGTAAATCCAGACTCACTTTTTGCATTATCAAAAGTTAAAAACTTTTCATAAGAGAATGCTACCACAACAAATTCATTACTCAGATTGAGAATTTCAACTTTTGATCTTAGCTTGTATAGAGATAATAACTTGAATAATTCCTTAGCCTGAGACTTTTCACAATCTAAAAGATATCCTGACTTATGTTTTACGATTATAAATTCATATAAAAATTTACCTTGAGGTGTAAGTAATGAACTAAAGCAACTATTTACATCGCTTACTTTGTTAATGTTGTTACTGGTAAGATTTTGAAGAAATTCTTTTGCATCTGCTCCATTAATATAGAGAATTGCTCTGTCATCTAAGATGTAAACGTTTTTAATATTCATAATTGATTAATTATAGAATGTAATATAATAACAATTTCTCAAAATGTTAGATCTTATAATTAAAAACGGAAAATGTTACATCGATGGTGAATTAAATGATGTTGATGTTGCTATAAAAGATGGAAAAATTCAGCATATTGGTCAAATTTCAGAGGAAGCTAAAGAGATAATAAATGCAGAAGGTCATACAGTATTACCTGGCTGTATAGATACACAAACACATTTCAGAGAACCAGGATCAACTGATACAGAGGATCTTCATTCAGGCAGTAGAGCAGCAATAGCAGGAGGTATTACAAGTGTATTTGAAATGCCAAATACTAATCCACCCACGTCCAATATGAAGGAGTTTCAAAGAAAATTAGATCTCGCTAAAAATAGAATGTATTGCAATTATGCTTTTTATTTTGGAGCAACTGCAGATAACGCAAACGATTTGGCAAGTTTAGAAAGTTTGGAAGGGTGCTGTGGAATTAAGCTTTTTGTTGGATCTTCAACTGGCAATTTATTAGTTGCTGAAGAAGATGATATTGATAAAGTTTTTCAAAACGCTTCGAAAATCGTAGCAGTTCATTCAGAGGATGAAGCAATTTTAAAAGTTAATAAGAAATTGATTAAAGAAGGCGATGTCCACACACATCCAGTATGGAGGAGTGCAGAATGCGCAATAGCTTCAACTAGAAGAATTGTTCGAATTGCAGAAAAGCACAACAAAAAAGCTCATGTGCTTCATATAACCACCAAAGAGGAAATAGATTTTCTGTCTCAGCATAAAGGAAATATTTCATTTGAGATTACCCCACAGCATTTGACTATTTATGCTCCAGATTGTTATGACAAACTAGGAACTTATGCTCAAATGAATCCGCCTCTACGAGATAAATCACATTATGATAGATTGTGGTATGCAGTAAGAAATAACTTAAACGATACAATCGGATCAGACCATGCTCCCCATCTAAAAGAAAATAAAGATAAGATATATCCAAATTCTCCATCAGGAATGCCAGGAGTTCAAACTTTAATGCCCGTAATGTTGAATCATATAAATGATGGAAAATTATCTCTCAAACAGTTGATGAATTTTGTATGTGAAAACCCAGTTAAGATATTTAGAATTAAAAATAAAGGATTTATTAAAGAAGGTTATGATGCAGACTTTACTATAGTGAATATGAATAAAACAATTGAAATTAAAAATGAGAACATAGAAAGTAAATGTAAATGGTCTCCTTTTAATGGATATAAATTTAAAGGAACACCTACACATACTATTATTGCAGGAAAAATTAAAATGCAGGATGGAAAAATTATTGGTGAACCTGAAGGCAATCCATTAAAATTTAATTAAAAAATATTAAATAAAAAATGAAAAATATTGCAGATGGTCCTTTGGCCTCAATTATTATAACCAATTACAATAAATCAAATTTTTTATTAGACTCATTAAAGTCTTGTCTTAAACAAACTTATAAAAAAAAAGAAATAATTTTTTTTGATGACAAATCAACTGATAGTTCATTAAAAAAAATTAAAAATTTTAAAATTAAAAATAAATATAAATTTAGAATTATCACAAATTTAAAAAAAAAGAAAAGTTTCGCAACTTATAATCATATCAGTGCAGTTGCAAAAAGCTTGACTAAGGCAAAAGGTAAATATATTTTTTTATTAGATTCTGATGATTATTTCCATCATGATAAATTAAAAAAGATAGTTCAAACATTTGAGAAAAATAAAAATTTTAAATTTATTTTAGATCAGCCTATACTTAAATATGAAAATAAAGAGATAAAAAAAAATTTTCGTTATAATTTATCAAAAAATAAATGGCCGAAATTTCCACCAACCAGCTGCATGTGTTTTGAAAAAAAAACATTAAAAAGAGTTTTAAAGAAGATCAGTTTTAAAAAATTTCCAAATTTAGCGATAGATTTTCGATTAGCAGTATATTACTCTTTAGTTTTGCAAGAATTCTTTATTCACAAATCTTATTTAACTTTTTACAGACAAGTTGATGAAAGTATGGATAGTAAATATATAAAATATAGATCTAAAGAATGGTGGATAAGACGATATGAAGGGTTTGAATTTTTAAATTTGATATTAAAAAAAAATAAGTTGCCAGCTAATAAAGGTGTAGATTTTTTTGTAACAAGATTATTAAATAAATTTCTTAACATATGAATTGTGCAATTATTGGATCATCTAAAATCGCAGAAGTTCATGCAGAACAACTAGCAAAACATGGAGTAAATGAAATAATTTTTATTAGCAGATCTCAAAAGAAGAGAAAAAAAATAATTTCATCTGTGAAGAATAAGATATCAAGAAAAATCTTATTACAGCATTCTGATATAAAGATTCTTAAAAAAAATATATTTAATATTATTTGTATTTGTTCTAAAACAGAAATTCATGATAAACATTTAAATGCAGTATCAGGATTAAAATCAATAATTATTGTTGAGAAACCGATTATCTCGATTTTAAAATTCAAAAAAAATTATCAAAACTTTATGAATAATATCTATAAAAAAAATAGAAAAATCATAGTTTGTTATCCATATTTATATCTTGCAAAAAATTTTAAAAAATTTTGTAAAAATATAAAAAAAATTAATGAAATTAACTTTGAATTTCAAACTGGTGGAAAATCAAAGTTTAAAAAAATCTGTGAAAATTTAATGCCTCATGCTCTTTCTTTTTTCCATAATTTTTTGAAAATAAATTTTTTGAAAAAACCCATAAAAAAAAATAGTTTATTTTTTAATAAACATTTATGGCGAGTAAATTTTAACTTTAGTAACACGATATTTAATTTTATTTTTAAAGAAAACCCTAAAAAAAAAACAAGCCTAATACTCAGAGTAAATGATTTAAAATTGGTTAGGAAAACTAAAAAAAATAAAGGTAAATTTATTAACTATATTCAAAATTATAGTTCAAAAAAGATTACAATAATTAGCAACCCAATGGAAGATTTTTACGATGAATTATTTAAAAATATTAATAATAAAAAATATTATCAAATTAATAAAAATATTACTTTTGATATAATGAAAAAAAATTATATTTTTCTTAATTAGTTATTTTTATTAAATTTTTAATCTTTTCAAAAGCTAAAGGAGCTGCATCTAATTTTCCACATAAAATACTCAAAGTTTTTTGGTTTCTTTTGATTAAAGAGACTCTTTCACTGAGTTTGTCGTTCAGGATTTTTACCTTAGGAGCCACTATTAATCCTTTGTTAACTATTTTAATCTTATCATTAAAGAATTTTTTTGAATGATTTATTATTTTTTTTTCTATTTTCTTTTTATTCCTATTTGCATAATTTAGATATTTTTCTAAATTTACTAATTCTTTAAATTTTTTAATTGGAGTATATTTAACACTTGAAATAGATGCCTCCTTTTTATTTCTTGGATAAAGTGAAACATAAGAACCATCCATGATTGTAATTGCGTTATATTTTAATGTATTTTTGATTTTAACCATTCCTGCAATTTCATACTTAATTTTATATTTTTTTGTAAGGCCTAGATTTGGATTAGTGTAGGTAGTATTGATAATATAATCAAACTTTTTTGATTTATTATTTTTATCAATAATTTTTCCAGATTTAGAGTCTATTTTTTTTACTTCACTTTTAAAATTA
The DNA here is from genome assembly GCA_902622805.1 of uncultured Pelagibacteraceae bacterium. GTDB lineage: Bacteria > Pseudomonadota > Alphaproteobacteria > Pelagibacterales > Pelagibacteraceae > Pelagibacter. Next base: position 34,448 of record CACNRG010000001.1, read on the forward strand.
ATTATACATTTTCTTTTTAAAAATCTTTTTAATTTAGGAATAAGCCTATCTAGCAAAATTACCTGTTCATCTGTATTAATAGCACCTTGATACATTTTAGTATTTTTTAAAAATTCTATATTTTCTAAATTTATTTCTCTAAAATTAATTTTTAATTTTTTAAATATATTTTTGTATGAAGAGAATTTAATTTTACTATTTTTATGAATTAAATAGATATTTTTTTTTGGTTTTGAGATAAATTTTTTAAATTCTTTTATAAAAATTTTTGAACCCTCTTGTGTTTGTTTTATTGTTGCGAGTGATCTTGGGTAATGAAAGCCAAGATGAAGCCTATACTGATTATTTTTTCCCGCCTCTAGTAGTAGATCGGTATTTTTTTCATAAATTTCAATTTTTACATTTTTATAATTTTCTATAATCTTTTTTGCAATGTAACAGCCATAAAAGCCTCCACCGATTATACAAATTGATTTTCCTTTGTACGGCATTTTCATTATAGCACTGTTTTACTAAATGAATTTACCAAAATAACTCCTATGATTATTAAAAATAATCCTAAGATAGCAGGCCATGTTAAAGTTTGTTTAAAAAATATATATCCTAAAATTGCGATAGTAAAAATTCCAAGACCACTCCATGTAGCATACACAATCGCTATTGGAAGTTTATTTACAACAAAAGTTAAAAGATAAAATGCAGCTAAATAAAAAGTAGCAAGTGCTAAAGTAGGTATAATTCTTGTAAAATTTTGTGAAACTGGCAATAACATTGTTCCGGCTACCTCAAAAAATATTGCTCCAAATAAAAATATGTAAGTTTTAAGCATCTTTTAAAATTTTATGTGCTATTAAATCTTCTTTTATTTCATTTAAAATCAAAGGATCATCAATAGTAGGTGGGATCTTATACTCAACATTATCAGCAATTTTTCTAATTGTTCCTCTTAAAATTTTACCAGATCTAGTTTTTGGTAATCTTTTAATGACAATAACGACTTTAAAAGCAGCAACTGGCCCGATTTTATCTCTAACCATTTTAATACATTCTTTTGATATTGTGTCATTATCTTTTCCAACACCAGACTTTAACACTACTAATCCAATTGGTAACTGACCTTTTAATTTGTCTGTAATTCCAAGGACCGCACATTCAGCAACTGATTGATGTTCTGACAATACCTCTTCTATTGCACCTGTGGACAACCTGTGGCCAGCAACGTTAATAATATCATCTGTTCTAGACATTATCCAGATATATCCATCATCATCAATGTGTCCTGCATCGTAAGTTTGATAATATCCGTCGTAGTTTGACATATAATTTTCTTTATATCTTTTATCAGCATTCCATAATGTAGGAAAAGTTCCTGGAGGCAAAGGAAGCTTAACCACTATATCTCCCATTTCATTTGGTTTAGCTAAAGATTGATCTGGTTTAATAATTTTTACATCGTAACCAGGAACTGCCTTACAGGCAGAGCCATATTTAGTTTTCATCATTTCAATTCCTGTACAATTTGAGCTTATTGCCCAACTAGTTTCGGTTTGCCACCAATGATCTATCACTGGAACGTTTAATAAATTTTCTGCCCATTTGATTGTGTCAGGATCAGCTCTTTCACCGGCAAGAAATAGACTTTCAAATTTTGAAAGATCATATTTAGAAAAAAATTTGCCTTCAGGATCCTCTTTTTTGATAGCTCTAAATGCAGTCGGAGCTGTGAATAAAGATTTTACTTTATAATCAGAAATAATTTTCCAGAATGCTCCTGCATCAGGTGTACCAACAGGTTTACCTTCAAATAATACAGTAGTGCATCCTTTAAACAATGGAGCATAAACAATATAAGAATGACCAACGATCCAACCTATATCACTCGCTGACCACCAAATATCATCTTCATCAATGTTATAAATATTTTTCATTGTCCATTTTAATGCAACAATGTGACCTCCAATATCTCTTACGATACCTTTTGGAGTTCCTGTGGTACCAGATGTATAAAGAATATAAGCAAATTCATTTGAATTCATTTCAACACAATCAGTGTCTTTAGCATTAGCATGTGCTTCTTCCCAACCTATTTCCATTGGAGCATTTAATTTAACCTCGTGACCTTTTCTTTGAAATAAAATTATTTTACTAATTTTATGTTGAGCTTGTTTGATTGCTTCGTCTACTAAAGGTTTGTATTCAACTGTACGTCCAGGTTCAAAACCACATGATGCAGTTATTAAAAGTTTGGCTTTACTATCATCAATTCTGCTTGCAAGTTCGTTTGAAGCAAATCCGCCGAATACTACTGAGTGTATGGCACCAACTCTTGCACAAGCAAGCATTGCAACCACAGCTTCAGGTATCATTGGCATGTAAATTATAATTCGATCACCTTTGTTTACTCCCTGATCTTTCAGTGCGCCCGCAAATTTTGATACTTTTGATTTTAACTCTTCATATGTAAACTTACTTTTGTTTCCTGTAATTGGACTATCGTAAATTAGAGCAGTCTTATTTCCTTTGCCTTGATCTATATGAAAGTCTAATGCATTATAACATGTGTTTGTAACCCCATCTTCGTACCATTTGAAGAAAGGTGGATTTGATTTATTTAATATTTTTGTGGGTTTCTTAAACCAAAAGATATCATCAGAGGCTTGTTGCCAAAATTTTTCTGGTTCTTTTAATGAAAAATCATAAATCTTGTTAAATTTGTCAGACATAATTATTTTGATTCGATATTAAAATTTATTGTGGTTTTTAAATCACAAATTGTATTTAATTTTAAAAAACAAGTAAAATCAATGTAAATTAATGACAATTAAGACTTCTATTAAGTGTTTTTATTTGGTATTTAACCACAACTTTGGCTTAGGGAAGCCTGAGCCTAGTTTATATAAACTAAACAAAGTAAAAACTAACTAAAGAGGGAGTTTTTTATGAAAAAACTTAAACTGTTTGCTCTTACAGCTGTTGCACTTATGGGTGTTACGACTGTAGCAAACGCTGCGACCGCTATGTTAGCTCAAGATGACTTCGTTGGAATATCTTTTTGGATAATTTCAATGGGTATGTTGGCTGCAACAGCTTTTTTCTTTATGGAAAGAAGCACTGTAAATCCAGCATGGAAGACATCAGTAACAGTAGCAGGTCTAGTAACTGGTATTGCGTTTATCCATTACATGTACATGAGAGATGTATGGGTAAGCACTGGCGATTCACCAACAGTATATAGATATATTGACTGGTTAATTACTGTGCCATTACAGATGATAGAATTCTATTTAATTCTAGTAGCTGTAAGAAAAGCAAATTCTGGAATTTTCTGGAGATTGTTAATTGGTTCATTAGTAATGTTAATCGGTGGATATTTAGGAGAAGCTGGATACATCAACGCTACACTTGGTTTTATTATCGGTATGGCTGGTTGGGTATACATTCTTTATGAAATATTCTCAGGTGAAGCTGGTAAAGCTGCTAACAAGAGTGGAAATAAAGCTCTAGTAACTGCGTTCGGTGCAATGAGAATGATTGTAACTGTAGGTTGGGCGATTTATCCATTAGGTTATGTATTTGGTTACTTAACTGGTGGTGTAGATGCCAACACGCTTAACGTTGTTTACAACTTAGCAGACTTCATCAACAAAATTGCATTTGGTCTAGTAATCTGGGCTGCTGCAGTTTCAGGTGGAGCTGGCGCGAGAGCTAGATAATTACACTTAGTAATTAATTAATTTTAGGGCGAGTATGTTTTCACATACTTGCCCTATTTTTTTGCATAACTATATAATATTCATGGCAAAAATAACTTATATCACCAATGAAAATCAAAATTATACTGTTGAAGTTCAAAACGGTTTATCTGTTATGGAAGGAGCAGTTCAAAATGATATACCAGGGATTGATGCAGATTGTGGTGGAGGTATGGCTTGTGCGACATGTCATGTATATGTAAATGATAAATGGTTTGATAAACTTCCAGTTAAAGAAGACGGGGAAGAAGACATGTTAGATATGGCTTTTGAACCAAAAAAAAATAGTAGACTGAGTTGTCAGATAATAGTTTCAGATGAATTAGATGGTCTAACAGTAAACATACCATCTAAACAAGGATAAAATGAATAAAACAGATGCATTAATTATTGGAGCAGGACCTACAGGTTTATTTACTGCACATCAGTTAAAACTAATAGGACTAGATTGTGAGATAGTTGATAATTTAGATAAAATTGGTGGACAATGTATAGAGCTCTATCCAGATAAGCCTATATATGACATTCCAGCAGTACCAGAGTGCACTGGTGAAGAATTAACAAACAATTTACTAAATCAATTAAAACCTTTTAATATCAAATTTCATTTAAGCGAAAGAGTGGATGAATTAAAAAAGGAGGGAGATAATTGGATTGTTAAAACAAATAACGACACAACATTTTCAACTCCAAATGTAATTATTGCAGGTGGAGTGGGTTCGTTTGAGCCAAGAAAATTTCCGGTGAAAGAGTGTGAAAAATTTGAAAACAAGTCAATTCTGTATTCAATTAAAGATAAAACCATATTTGAGGGGAAAACGGTAACAATTTTTGGAGGAGGAGATAGTGCTTTAGACTGGGCAGTAGAGCTGTCAAAAACTTCAAAGGTAAATCTAGTTCACAGAAGAGATGATTTCAGAGGTGCACAGGCAACTGTTGATAAGGTTCAACAATTGAGCAAAGAAGGTAAAATTAATCTTTTTACTAAATATCAAATGATTTCAGTCAAAGGTAATGGACAATTAGAGAGCATTGAAATTAAGAATGATGATAAAGAGATAAAAAATATTAAAACAGATTATGCACTTGGTTTTTTTGGTTTAATAATGCAACTTGGACCAATAGCAAATTGGGGATTAAACATCGATAAAAAAACGATTGAAGTAGATACAGAAAAATTTGAGACAAACCAAAAAGGAATCTATGCAGTAGGAGATATATGCAACTATCCTGGAAAATTAAAACTAATTTTATCAGGTTTTCATGAAGGTGCTTTAGCTGCTAGAGCATGTTTTAAATTAGCAAGACCAAACGAAAAATATAGATTTGAATTTACAACATCATCCAAGACTATTAAGGATCGGTTGGGTGTAAAAAGTGATTGAATTATTTTCAGCTAATACTCCAAATGGTAAAAAAATAAGTATTATGCTTGAAGAAATTGGTTATGATTATAAAGTAACTAAAGTAGATCTTGATAAAGGTGACCAATTTAAATTAGATTTTAAAAAGATAAGTCCTTTTAGTAAAATTCCAGTAATTATTGATCATAAAAAAGATAAAATTATTTTTGAGTCTGGTGCAATATTAATTTACTTGGCCATAGAAAGTGGAAAATTTTATAATACTGAAGATCAATTAGAGATCAATCAGTGGCTTATGGCTCAAATGGGATATGTTGGCCCAATGTTAGGTCAACATCATCAATTCCATCATTACAATCCTGGCAAAAGTAAATATGGTGAGGAAAGATATTTCAAAATAGCAAAAAGAATTTACGAAGAACTCGATCAGAGATTGTTAAATTCTAAATTTTTATCAGGTGAAAAATACACAATCGCAGATATTGCTACTTTCCCTTGGATAGCTCGTCACGAATGGCATGATATAGGTTTATCTAAATTTAAAAACCTTACTAGATGGTATAATGAAATTTCTAAACGGGATGCAGTTATTAAAGGATTTTCATTTATGAATGAAAATGAGTTACCACCAAAAGCTCTATAGTCTAACCTTAGGAATTTAGTAATCTCATCAATGAAACTATAATACCATGACCGGATAACTCTATCGCGAGAACTATAATAATGATTAAAATAATATTTTTATTCATCCAACAAAGACAACTAGTAGCAATATTATCCAAAAAAAAGCATAATAATAATATATATATTTTTTTGCAAAAAGAGATGGGATTGAGTCCTTATTAGATTTATTTTTTTTCATTAATATTTACCTTTTTCAATTGATCCTTTATAAAACATTATATGAGCATAACAATTTGTTCAATAGATTAACTTTACTACATTTATGTCGGAAGTATTTAAAATAGGTATTACAAGTAAAAATAATCAACAAATCAAAGAAGTAAATTCGATTAATGTTTTGGCTAATAAAGGAATTTTAGGAGATAGGCATTTTCAAGAATTTAATGATCCATTTAACCAGTTATCATTAATTGAATCAGAAAATATTGATTACTACAATATTAAATATGGACTTAGTATTCCATATAAGGATTTTAGAAGAAATATTATTACTAAAGGGATCAAATTAAATGATTTAGTAGGTAAAAAATTTAAAATTGGTGAAGTGAAGGTTGAAGGAATTGATTTATGTCGTCCATGTAGACATTTGTGTGAAGTTTTGCATCAAGATAATATTATAAAAGAATTTTTGAGAAGAGGTGGTTTAAGATGCAAAATACTGTCTTCCTCAAGTATAGAGGTGGGAAATAAAATTGAAATTTAGATTAAAGATCAAATAAAATAAATTTTATTTTAATCATCTGCATGAACTTTTTCATTTTTTTCATGTTTTTCTTGTGCTGCAATCGTATACTTAGCAACTGGTCTAGCCATTAATCTTTTTAAACCAATTGGCTCAGCTGTGTCTAAACAGTATCCATAAGTTTCATCTTTAATTCTTATTAATGCTTTATCGATTTCTGAAATTAATTTTATTTGTCTATTGATTGCTTTCATCTCTACATTTTTATCTGTGTATGAGCTTGCTTGATCAACAATATCAGCTGATATGCTATTATCATCCATACTTCCATTATACAGGGCCTCATTATTAGCTTTCACCAATTCTTTCCTCCACTCTTGGAGTTTCATTCTGAAATATACTTTATGTTTTTCACACATATATTTTTCAGTGTCTTTTGGAATATATGTCTTTGAAATCTTTAATGGAGCTTTATTTGTTTCTTTTACTTTTGTGCTAGGTTTAGTAGTTTTTTTGAGAGTTTTTTTAATCTCTTTAGATTTGATTTTTTTAACTTTTTTTTTTGATTTTATAGTCTTTGGCATTGATGTTAATTAATAGCGGCGCAGTATATTCACCAAAATTAGGGTGTCAAGCAAGGTTAATTAATGTAATTGTTAAATAATGGATGTTTTTAAAAGAAATATTAATAATACCTTTTTTATATTTATTTTATCACATCTAATTATTTGGACATTGATTCCAACACTCACAAATTACAATCTACCATTAGATACAATAGAAGCTTTAGCGTGGGGAAGTAATCTTGAATGGGGCTTTAACAAACACCCACCGGCCAGCGCTTTTTTTTCCGAATTATTTTATCAAATATTTGGCTCACAAGACTGGGCATTTTATTTATTAAGTCAAATATTTGTATGTATTGCTTTTATATATATTTTTAAATTAGCAAATGAAATTTTAGATAATTCTTTATTGAGTCTAATTTCAGTTTTAATGCTTGAAAGCATATATTTTTATAATTTTACTACTCCTGAATTCAATGTAAATGTTTGCCAATTACCTTTTTGGTCTATTTCAATCTATTATTCATGGAAGATTTATAATCAAAAACAGATAAATGTTAATGACTGTATATTATTAGGATTTTTTGGAGCAGTCGGTTTTTTAACAAAATATTTGTTTGTATACTTATTATTTTCATTTTTTTTATTATTTTTTTATTTAATTTTTTACAAAAAATTAAAAAAATTTGATTTTAAATATTTAATATCAGTTGAAGTTTTTCTAGTATTGTTGGTTCCCCACTTAATTTGGTTAAACAACAATCAATATATTACTGTAATATATGGTTTAAAAAGAACAGGCTTAGAACAATCTGATCTTTTAGATCATATAAAATTTCCAATAATTTTTTTACTAAAACAAATAGGATTACTAATTCCTTTTTTTGTGCTTTTAAGATTGCTCGTTAAAAAATTTAAATTTAAGTTTAACCTTAAAGATAAAAAATTATTATTTTTGATTTTTGCTAATGTCATTCCAATTATATTGATTTTGCTTACTTCAATAATTACAGCATCTAAAATTAGAACTATGTGGATGACACCTTTTTACTTATCATTTGGTATTTTATTCATTCATATTTTCAAATCTCAAATTAATTTAAAAAAAATAAAATCATTTTTATGTGGATTTATTTTTTTATTTTTTTTATCCCCGATTTTATATTCTTATATCTCTATTAACCAAACTGACAAAAGAACAGACTATCCTGGAAAGGATATTGCTATCAAAGTTCAATATGTCTGGGATCAACAATCTAAAAATCCAATAAATGTAGTCTTAGGTAATGAATGGAATGCTGGAAATTTATCTTATCATCTTAAATCAAGACCTTCTTGGAATGGATTAATTGATCAAAATAAAATAAATAGTTTAAAAGAACACATGTGTATTGATGCAATATGTGTTGGGTTTAAATAAACTATGAAAAAATTTAAAATCTTAATACCTGTTTATAATGATTGGCAATCATTATCAAAACTTTTAAGTAAAATTGACAAAGAAATTGAAAATTTAACTCACAAAATATCAATCATAATAATTGATGATGCATCTACTTTTGATCGACAATTAGAAATAGAAAATCTTTCAAATATCGATTCAATTAAAATTCTTTCAATGAAAAAAAACAATGGGCACGCCAGATGTATCGCAACAGGTTTAAAATATATATTTGAGAAAGAGGAATTTGACCATGTAATTCCTATGGATGGTGATGGAGAGGATAGGCCAGAGGAAATAATAGAATTTATTAATACCTCAGAAAATACACCTGAGCTAACTGTTGTTGGAGAAAGGGTCAAAAGATCAGAAGCTTTTATCTTTAAGGTTTGTTACTTTTTTCACAAAATTATAACTTTAGTTTTTACTGGTCATTCAGTCAAATTTGGTAATTTTACTTGTCTAACAAAGTTCACTGTTGAGAAAATGATTAATGAAAAAGCTACATGGAATAGTTTTTCAGGTGCATTAACTAAGGTTGAAAAAAATAAAATCTCGATTCCCTCTATTAGAGGAGTAAGGTATTTTGGTCCTTCTAAGATGAGTTTCTCAAACTTAATAAATCACTCTTTGTCAATCATCAGTGTTTTCAAAAAAGTAGTTTTGATCCGTTCAGCTTTATTTATTATCATCTACATTTTGATGATTAAAAGTAATGCTTCTATTGTTACAGCAATACCATTGATATTATTGTTAGTAATGATTTATTTGATTTCTAATCTAGCATTAAGAGAAAATAAGGAAGAATTTGATAAAGCCTTATCAAATATTGAAAATATAGAGAAAATAAAATAATGAAAAATATCTTATTTATAATTTTTATTTATTTTTCATTATTTGAGACAGTGTTTTCAGATAATCATAAAACTAATTTCAAAGATATAAAAGGATTCAAGAAGCAATTTCTCTCAATGTCTGAAAAAAAAGTAAATAGAATAAAACAAGTTAAAGCTTCAGATGGCTTTCCGGTTTATGAAGGAAAAACAAGTATCCAAGTTACAGTAAATCGAGAAGACGCAGGCTGCGGTAGAGGCAAAGCACAAACAACTCAAATCCAATGTGATGGTAAGGGCAACAGAAGCAGACAAGAGATAAACCTTGGAGATATTAGATTGAAAAATAAAGAACATATTTTTGAGTATGCAGTTTATTTTGATGAAAGTTATGAACCTTTAAAAAAAGGTGCAGTGGTTATAATTGGTCAAATGCATACCGACAACAAAGCCAAAGGATGTCATAGTTGTTGTCATTTTTGGGCTCAAGATTTTAAATATAAAGGTGAACATTATTACAGTTGGGCAAGTAAAGCAGCTTATGCATCAGAACCTGTTATAATTGGAAAAATTGAAGACTTAAAAGGGAAATGGACTCATTTAAAATTTCACGTTCTTTGGAAACTTGATGAGACTGGAAGGTTTAAGATCTATAGAAATAATGAGGTTATAGCCGATCTTAGAAATATAAAAACTTTAGCTGACACCTGTACAGGTGGCTATATGAAATTTGGAATTTATAGACATCGCACTATCGGTTATTGGAACTCTGATTGGGAAAGTTTACCAGACCAAAGAGTTTATCTGGATAGCATCATATTTAGAAAGCCAAAAAAAGAAGAAAAATTTAAGAATTAGATAGCTCTTATAGTTGGCAGACAATAAAAGTCAGCAGTATCTATTTTAGAAGAGTATTGTCTTCTCATATTCCATTTTTTATGAACCCCAGCGCTTGCAAGACTTAGTGTTGATCTTCCATATCGATAATTAGTATTATCTATTGATTGCATTAAGTTTTTTATTTTTTCATCTTTCTCAGATGAAAATAAATTTTTTCTTCCATCATCATTTCGTAATCCTGTAAGTATAATACCTGCTTTTTGATAACGATAACCATTTTTAAAAATATTTTCTAAAATTGAAATTGCAGTTTTAACAGTTTCAATACTATTATTTGTTGCAATAGGAAAATCTATTGTCTTTGCATTTGAATAATATCTGGAATCTCTCTGGAATGGACTAGTTCTAACAAACACCGTAATTGATTTTGCAACTAAAGATTCTGATCTAATTTTTTCGGACGCATTTAGACAATAATTTGCAACTGCTTCTTTTAATTCTTGAAAACTTTCAATTCTTTTTCCAAATGATCTTGAAACTACACAGCTCTTTCTTTTTGTTTGTGTAGTTTCTAAATTGATACAAGGAATTCCTCTAAGTTCCATTGCAGTTCTAGAGCTCAAAACATTTGAACATTTTTTGATCCATGTATTAGATTTATTCTTAAGTTGTTTTGCATTATAAATTCCATTTTTTTGATAAAATTTTGTGAGTTGCCTACCAACGCCCCAAACATCATTAATCTCAATTTTTTCTAAAATAGGATCTAAATTTTCTATGCCAATTAAACTAGTAACACCTGATTGTTTTTTCTTTGCAATATGATTTGCAATTTTGCTTAAAGTTTTAGTTTTAGCTATACCAATACTTGTTGGAATACCAGTCCATTGTAAAACTGTTTGTCTAATTTCTTTTCCAACTTTTTCAACTTCAGAATCTGGAAAATTGGATAAATCTATAAATGCTTCATCAATTGAATAAACTTCTATCTCAGTATTAAATCTTTTAAGAGTTCTCATTACCCTTCTAGATAAATCTCCATATAACGAATAATTTGATGAAAAAACTTCAACATTATTTTTGATGATAATATCTTTTCCTTTAAAATAAGGCTCACCCATTTTAATTCCTAAAGCCTTTGCTTCATTAGATCTAGAGATGATACAACCATCATTATTAGATAAAACCACAACAGGTTTTTTTCTTATTTTTGGATTAAATAATCTTTCACAAGAAACATAGAAAGAATTACAGTCGACTAATCCTATTTTTTTAGTACGTAGAATGGATGACATAGGTCACAACCCCCCAAATAAAAATATCCTCTTCTTCATTAATTAAAATTCTGTCTGAAAAATTTTTAGATCCAGATGACAGAAACTTTTTATCTCTTTCTTGAACTAAAGTTTTAACCACAAGTTCATCATGAACATTTGCAATAACTGTTGAAAAGTTTTTTGGTTTTAAACTTTTATCGACAACTAATAGATCTCCATCATTAATCCCAACATCGACCATGGATTTTCCTTGCACTCTGATAATGAAAGTAGCCGGAACATTTTTGATCAAATGCATGTTCAAATCGATATCTTCTTCGATATAATCAGTGGCAGGTGATGGGAAACCAGCACCAGCTTTATGTAGATAATAAGGAATAGTTAGTTTCATGTTCTTGTTTTGTTCTAATTTATAGCTCATTTATATAATGCACGCAAGAGGTTGTATTTTGAGTCCGTAATTGAATCAAAAGTGAATCAAAACGTGAACATCAAAACTATATTTTGTATGCTTGTGGATAACTTCAACCAGAGATAGTTTGTCAAAACTAATGAAAAAATTTTTGTTAATAATCTTTTTTTTATTTTTTGGATCTTTCAACGTAATTGCAGATGAATGGAAAGTTCAAAATAAATGGAAAATATCATGCGGATTAGTGGACAAAGAAGCTTTAGTTGTAAACGGAAAACCAAAAAAAAGTTTTAATAAAAGAGAATTTAAAGTTGAGAGCGTAGTATTCAAGCTTGACAAAGGAGAAGTTGGAAAATGTAAGCCGGATAAAAAACCTACAGGTGGTTATAAGTATTCTGGCAGACAAGAAATTACTCATAGGTTGCCAACAGGTAATACAGTTTTTGAGACAACAATATTTACCTCAGGTGCACCTCAATACCGTTCACACTTTTTTCAAATACATGATGGTAGATCATCAGGAAAACCACCTTCAATGGTTCAAGTTAGTAAAGATTGGGCAGTTAGAAATCAACATAGTACCGAGTGTTTTAAACCAAAATGTAAACAAATTAGCTATGATGCATATTTAAAACCAGGAATTAAAAAAAAATTTAAAGCAGAAATCCAATACGATCAAAAAGCAAAAAAAATATCAGCTAAATATTATCTAGATGATGAATTGATTATTCAACACTTAGATGTGCCTATATCTAAAAAACAAACTGATGGACCTTATGGACCTAATAAACCATACATTAAAATCGGAATTTATAGAATAGGAGATACAGGAACTACAACATTTTCCTATGAAAATGTTGCTCTAAAAAATAAAAAAAGATAACTTGTTATTAATAGGAATATGAAAAAATTGATATGTCATTGTGGTGCTGTTGAAGCAGAAATTAATTTGGATGGAGATTTAGCTAAAGTGATAAAATGTAATTGTTCTATCTGTAAAAGAAAAGGAGCAATTATGTCAATGGTAAAAAATGAAGATTTTAGAATTGTAAAAGGTGAGAGCAAATTAAAACTATATCAATTCCATTCTAAAGTTGCTAAACATTACTTTTGCTCGAATTGTGGAATTTATACTCATCATAATCCTAGGATAAATCCTGCAATGACAGGATTTAATGTCGGGTGTGTTGATGAAATAAATACTTTTGATTTAAAAGAAGTTACAGTTAACGATGGACAAAATCATCCATTAGATAAAAAATAATTTTCATGCAACAATTTAGTTTATGTTATAATAAAGTTAAAAAAAATTGCTTAAAGTTTATTAAATCTCAAGAGACAAAAACTGATAAATTTAAGAACAAAGAAAGAATGATTAAATCTTTCTTAATTCCATTATGTTTTTGGATTAGTAAAAAAGCTGAAAAAAAAACTCCTTATTTTGTTGGTTTGGCCGGTGGCCAAGGAACTGGAAAAACAACATCAAGTTCTCTAATAAAGATAATCTTAATAAAATATTTTAAACTTAAAGTTTTTAGAATTTCAATTGATGATTTTTATAAAACAAGAAAAGAGAGAATTAGCCTTTCGAAAAGAGTACATCCGATGCTTTTAACAAGAGGAGTTCCAGGAACACACGATATCAATATGATGTTAAATTTTTTTAAAGGAGTAAAAAGTGAAAAATTTAAAAAACTCAAACTTCCAACTTTTAATAAAGCTATTGATGACAGATTTAAAAAAAAATACTGGTATGATTTGAAAGAAAGGCCAGATGTAATTATATTTGAAGGTTGGTGTGTTGGTGCTAAAGCAGAGAAAGGTAATACTATAAATAAATCAATAAATTTTATGGAAAAAAACAAAGATAAAAAAAGTATTTGGAGAAAATACGTAAATCAACAATTAAAATCAAAATATAAAAAATTATTTTCCCAATTAGATTGTTTAATTTATCTTAAAGCAAAAAACTTTAGATTGCTTCAAAAATGGAGATTAAAGCAAGAGAGAAAACTTTTATTAAATAGTAAAAAAAATTCAAAACTTAAAATTATGAATAAAGAAGATGTTTTAAGTTTTATGCAAACCTACCAAAGAATTACACAAAATATGTTTAAGAATATGCCAAAATATGCATCAATAGTTATTAATTTAAACAGTAACCATCAAATGAAAAGTGCAGTGTATAAAAATAAATGAAAAATTTTTTATTAATTTTATTTGGATTTTTTACTATAATTACAAATTCATATGCAGAAAGTTTTTCCTCTGCATTATCAAAAGCTTTTCAAAACAACTCTGAGTTAAATGCTGAAAGAGAAAATCTAAATATTTCAGAGCAAGAATTAAAAATTTCTCAAGGAAATTATCTTCCAACAGTTACTTTATCAGGATCCAAAAGTCGAGAAGATACAAATAAACTAACCAATCAATCTGGTGGTGATGCATCAATTAATGATGTTGATCCATTAACAAAATCAATTTCTATTTCACAAACTTTGATTGATTTTGGAAGAGGTGCTGAATTATCAAAAAGTAAAATCGGTTTAAATATTGCAAAAGCTAAATTATTGAAAAAAGAACAAGAAATTTTATATAAATCAACTGAAGCATTTACAGGATTAGTTTCAGCTAGAGAAAAATTTAATATTAATAAAGATAATGTTGAGCTTTTGAGCAGACAGGTAGAAACAGATAAAATTAGAGTTGAAAGAGGGCAAATTACTTTATCAGATGTTTCTCAATCCGAGTCTTCACTTGCAGGAGCACAAGCAAAATTAATACAAGCTGAAAATGAATTATTAACAAGTAAACTTAATTACGAAAATATTATAGGACCAATTGATGATCCACAATTATTAGATAAAAAATCAATTAAAGAATATTCTTTACCAAATAACTTAAATTCAGCTATTGAGTTATCTAAAAAGAATAATCCAGACTTGATAATTGCTCAATTGGAATTTAAACAAGCTCAAAAAGATAAAACTATTGCAAAATCAGATCTTGCTCCAACAGCAAATTTATCTTTAGAAAGATCATATACAGAAGACTTTAGTTCAACGTACGATGAAAGAGAGAAAGATACACTTAAAGCAACTGTCACATGGCCATTTTACTCTGGTGGAAAAAATTTAGCTGCATTGAACAAAAGCTCAAGTTTAGAGACTAGATCTAGATTAATTTTAGATAGCGTCACAAAACAAAACCAAACAAATGTTGCAAGTGCTTGGTCAAATTATCAATCAAATAAAAGCTTATTGAATTCAGTCCAGGCCCAAGTAAGAGCTGCTGAAATTGCAAACGAAGGAATAACCGCAGAATATAACAGTGGAGCAGGCAGAACAACTTTAGAGGTGATACAATCTAATTCACTTCTTCTTAATGCCCAAATTTCACTTGCAGATTCTGAGAGAAATTACATTCTTTCTCAGTTTAATCTCCTCAAGTCTATCGGCTTACTTCATAGTAAATACTTAAAAATTGACTAATCCTTTAAATTTTACCCTTAATTAAATAGATCTTGCCAATGAGAACAAAATGTGTACATTTATTAGATGATTCGATTGTTTAAAAAAATTAAAAAAGAGGCAAAAAATGAGCAAAAATAACCTAAAAGTAGTTAAATCTACTAAAGACCAAGAAATGGATATTAAAGAAAAGAACAAAGCATTAGATGCTGCGATCAGCCAGATAACTGACAACTTTGGAAAAGGTTCGGTTATGAAGCTAGGAGAGAAAAGGGCTATGGATATCGAGTCGATATCTACAGGTTCTTTAAGTTTAGATTTAGCTTTAGGAATAGGTGGCTTACCAAAAGGAAGAATTATTGAAGTTTACGGACCAGAGTCTTCTGGAAAAACAACACTAGCATTACAAGTAGTTGCAGAAGCTCAAAAAGCTGGTGGAATTTGTGCGTTTGTTGATGCTGAGCATGCTTTAGATCCAGTTTATGCAAAGAAATTAGGAGTGAATACTGAAGAGCTTTTAATCTCTCAACCAGATGCTGGTGAGCAAGCTTTAGAAATTGCTGATACATTAGTAAAATCAGGGTCTATTTCAGTAATCGTAATTGACTCAGTTGCTGCATTAACTCCAAAAGCTGAAATTGAAGGTGAAATGGGTGATCATCATGTAGGTCTTCAATCAAGACTGATGAGTCAGGCTTTAAGAAAATTAACTGGTTCAATTTCAAACACAAACACAATGATGATTTTCATCAACCAAATCAGAATGAAGATTGGAGTTATGTTTGGAAGTCCTGAAACAACATCAGGTGGAAACGCACTTAAGTTTTATTCATCTGTTAGAATGGATATTAGAAGAATTGGTGCCATCAAAGATAAAGATGAAATTATTGGTAATTCTACTAGAGTGAAAGTAGTTAAAAATAAAGTTGCACCACCTTTCAAAGTTGTTGAGTTTGATTTAATGTATGGAAAAGGAATTAGCAAAATGGGTGAGTTAGTAGACTTAGGTGCTAAAGCTGATATTATTGAAAAATCAGGTGCATGGTATGCTTACAAAGGTGAGAAAATAGGACAAGGTAGAGAAAATGCCAAAGTTTATTTAGCCCAAAACCCACAAGTTGCTGCAGAAATTGAAATGGCAATTAGAGAAAAAGCAGGTGTGATTTCAAAAAAAATTGAGGGAAATCCGCTAAGTCCTGAGAAGATTGAAAAAGAGAAGAAAGTAGCTGAAAAAGAAGAAGCTGCTAAAGAGACTACACCTACTAAAAAGAATTAAAATTAAAGGTCATCTTTAAATTATTAAAGGCGCTTATTATAAGCGCCTTTATCCCTTTATCGTTATCTAGACATAGAATAAAAAAGCTGTATTTTAAAAGTATGGTGGATAAATCGTTAAATGAAATAAGAAGTACTTTCTTAAAATATTTTGAGAAAAACGATCATAAGATTGTTGAGTCTAGTAACTTAGTTCCAAATAATGATCCAACCTTAATGTTTGCAAATTCAGGAATGGTTCAGTTTAAAAATGTATTTACTGGTCTAGAAAAAAGAGACTATCAAAGGGCTACTACCTCACAAAAGTGTGTTAGAGCAGGTGGTAAACATAATGATTTAGAAAATGTTGGTTACACACCAAGACACCATACTTTCTTTGAAATGTTGGGAAACTTTTCTTTTGGAGATTATTTTAAAGAAAGAGGAATTGAACTTGCGTGGAATTTAATCACTAAAGATTTTGGTTTAGATAAAAATAGGCTTTATGTAACTGTTTTTCATGAAGATGATGAAGCTTTTAATTATTGGAAAAAAATAGCAGGTTTTAGTGATGATAGAATAATTAGGATTGCAACTTCAGATAACTTTTGGTCGATGGGTGAAACTGGTCCGTGTGGTCCTTGCTCAGAAATATTTTATGATCATGGCGATCATTTAAAAGGTGGCTTACCAGGAACAAAAGATCAAGATGGAGATCGGTACATTGAAATTTGGAACTTGGTTTTTATGCAGTATGAGCAATTATCAAAAGATAAAAGAATAGACTTACCAAAACCATCAGTTGATACAGGTATGGGATTAGAGAGAATTGCTGCTCTATTACAAGGGACCCACGATAATTATCAAACTGATCATTTTAAGAAATTGATAAGATCAATATCTGAATCAACAAAAGTCAAACAAGAAGATAAGAATATATCAAGCTTTAGAGTAATTGCTGATCACTTAAGAGCAAGCTCATTTCTTTTAGCAGAGGGTGTTTTGCCATCAAATGAGGGCCGTGGATATGTTTTGAGAAGAATTATGAGAAGGGGAATGAGACATTCTCATTTATTGGGATCCAAAGAACCAATTTTTTACAAAATTTTTGAGTCTTTAAAAAATGAAATGTCCGAAAATTATCCAGAGCTTGAAAGATCCCAGTCTTTAATTAAAGAAACTTTAAGAATGGAAGAGGAAAAATTCTTAGTTTTACTTGATAGAGGTATAAAAATTTTAAATGACGAAATTTCAAAAATAGATAAAGTTTTACCTGGTGATGTAGCATTTAAATTATATGACACCTATGGTTTTCCATTAGATCTTACAGAAGACATCTTAAAAAACAAATCATTGAAAGTTGATCATAAGAAATTTGATGAATTGATGATAAAAAGTAAAGAATTAGCAAAAAAAAATTGGAAAGGTTCTGGAGATAGTTCTGAAGCAGCAATCTGGTTCTCAATTAAAGATAAAATTGGTCCAACAGAATTTTTAGGTTATGAATCTAATCAGTCAGAGGGTGTCGTGTTAAATTTAATTAAGGATGATAAAGAAACAAAATCCTTATCTTCTGGTGAAGAGGGAATGATCATTACCAATCAAACCCCGTTTTATGGAGAGTCAGGAGGACAACTTGGAGACAAAGGCACAATTGTTTCTGGTAATTCTGTTTTTGAAGTTGAAGATACACAAAAAAAACTTGGAGACTTATTTGTTCATTACGGATCTATAAAAACTGGAGAAATAAAAATTAATGATGTAGTAGAGATGAAAATAGATGTAAAGAGAAGAGATAATCTAAAAGCTTATCATTCTGCTACACACTTACTTCACGAGTCATTAAGAAGAACCTTAGGTAAACATGTTATGCAAAAAGGGTCATTGGTTGCTCCAGACAGATTAAGATTTGACTTTAGTCATATGAAACCAATTACCAATGAAGAATTAGAGACCATCGATAAGTTGGTTAATGAATATGTTTCAAATAGTTCTGAAGTAACAACAAGAATTATGACACCAAAAGCTGCTATAGAAAAAGGTGCGTTAGCTTTCTTTGGAGAAAAATATGGAGAAGAGGTTCGTGTGGTCTCAATGGGTAAGGAAAAAGAAGCATATTTTTCAACTGAGCTGTGCGGAGGAACACATGTTAAAAACACTGGTGATATTGGAAAATTTAAAACTATAAGCCAATCATCAATTGCTGCGGGTGTTAGAAGAGTTGAAGCTCTTAGAGATAAACAACTTGAGGATTTTATTAAGAATAGAGAAAAATTATCAAATTTATCTACCCAAAAAGATGAAGAAACAATTAAAGACTTGTCATCTCAAATTATTAAACTTGGAGGTAAACCAAACGTTGATAACAATGATTTAAAAGAAATCATAAAAAATCTTTCGAAACAACTTGAACAACTTAATGTTAGTTTAGTTCTTCAAGACAAAACAAAAAACATTATAAATGATGATAAGATAAATAATATAAAAGTTAGATTTCAAAAAGTACAAGATTTACCTCCAAAAGATTTAAGAAAATTAGTTGATATTGGAAAAAAGGAATTAGGTGATGGAATTGTAATTGTTTTTGCAAGTAGTGAGGGTAAAGTTAGTTTAGGTATTGGTGTTACAGAAAAGTTGATCGATAAATATGATGCTGTTAAATTTGTAAAATTAGGTTCCAAAATCATTGGTGGAAAAGGTGGTGGAGGTAGAAAAGATTTCGCACAAGCTGGCGGACAAGATAAAGAAAAAATAGATGAGGCTTTTGAAAAAATTAAATCTTTAATTTAGTTTTTTTTTTAGATTTTTATCAATCACATCTAAGAATTGATTGGTTGTCAGATATTTACTTGAAGGTCCAACTAATATTGCAAGATCTTTAGTCATGTAACCATTTTCAACACTTTCAATACAAACTTTTTCTATTGTATTTGTAAATTTTATTAGCTCATCATTACCATCAAGTTTACCTCTTTGTGCTAGACCTCTAGTCCAAGCAAAAATTGATGCAATAGGGTTTGTTGAAGTTTCTTTTCCTTGTTGGTGCATTCTATAATGTCTAGTTACAGTTCCATGAGCAGCCTCTGCTTCCATAGTTTTACCATCTGGAGTTAAAAGAGTACTAGTCATCAAACCTAGTGAGCCATAACCCTGTGCCATTGTATCGGATTGGACATCTCCATCATAGTTTTTACATGCCCAAATATATTTACCGCTCCATTTCATTGCACATGCTACCATATCATCAATTAATCTGTGCTCATAAGTAATATTATTTATTTTAAAATCTTTTTTGTACTCTTTCTCAAAAATTTCCTCAAAAATATCTTTAAACCTTCCATCATATTTTTTTAAAATTGTATTTTTTGTAGATAAAAATACTGGCCATTTTTTAATCAAACCGTAGCTGAAACAAGATCTTGCAAAATCTTCAATTGATTTATCTAAATTATACATTGATAAAGCAATCCCTGGACCTGTAAAATTAAACACCTCATATTTGATTTCATCTTTTCCATCTTCAGATGTCCATTTTACTTCCATCTTTCCTTTTCCTGGAACTTTAAAATCAGTTGCTCTATATTGATCACCAAAAGCATGTCTTCCAATTACAACTGGATCTGTCCAAGAAGGAACAAGTTTTGGAATATTCTTACAAATTATAGGTTCCCTAAATACTGTACCACCTATTATATTTCTAATTGTACCATTAGGAGATCTCCACATTTTTTTTAATTTAAATTCTTCAACCCTTGCCTCATCTGGGGTAATTGTTGCACATTTAATTCCAACACCTATTTTTTTAATTGCATTTGCTGAGTCTTTTGTGATTTGATCCTCAGTATTATCTCTACTTTTCATACCTAAATCGTAATATTCAATGCCAAGATCTAAATAAGGTAAAATTAATTTCTTCTTTATAAAATCCCAAATTATTCTGGTCATTTCATCCCCATCTAACTCTACAATGGGGTTTTTTACGGTAATTTTGCTCACTTTATTTTATCTTAATAATTGAATTTCGTAATTTTATATACATATTAATGAAAAATTATCAAATAGAAGAACATGTTTAGTAAGATATTTCCAAAAATTCACGCTGAGGGATACAAGTTCCTAGTTATTGCCGGAATTATTACAATTGTATTTTATAGTTTTAGTAATTTTTTAGGTTTAGTTGGTTTAGTTTTAACAATCTGGGTTTATTATTTTTTTAGAGATCCTGAGAGAGTAATTATTGATGATAATAATTATCTAGTTAGTCCTGCTGATGGAGAAATCATAAAAGTTGAAGAAGTTGATGGTCCAAAAGAGCTAGGTTTAGAAAATAAAAAATTTAATAAGATCAGTGTTTTTATGAACGTATTTGATTGTCATGTAAATAGAACTCCATGTGCTGGAAAAATTGAAGAAATTTTATATAAGCCAGGAGCGTTTGTTAATGCTTCTCTTGATAAAGCAAGTGAAGATAATGAGAGAAATTATTTTAAAATAAAAGACACAGATAATAATGACATTATAGTTGTCCAAATAGCAGGTCTTGTAGCTAGAAGAATAGTCTGTGAGTCTAATAAAGATCAAGAGCTAAAACAAGGTGATAGAATCGGAATGATAAGATTTGGAAGTAGAGCAGATGTTTATTACGAAAACTACCAACCATTAGTAAAAGTAGGTCAAAAAGCTATTTCAGGTGAAACTCTATTAGCTAAAAAATAAAATGGAACAACCCAAAAATAATTTAAAGATTGTTGCAGACAAAAAAAGAGCAAGAATGATTTTACCAAATATGCTTACACTAATAGGGGTTTGTATTGGTTTAACATCAATACGATTTGCTTTAGATGGTAGGTTTGAACTTGCAATTATAGCAATTCTTTTTGCTGCTTTAATTGATGGTCTTGATGGAAGAATAGCCAGATTAATTAGAGGGACTTCTAAAGTTGGAAAAGAACTAGACTCTCTTACTGATATGATAAGTTTTGGGGTAGCACCAGCATTTATTATGTATTTTTGGAAACTTAATGCTTTAGGAAGATTTGGATGGTTACTTTGTTTAGTGTATGTAATTTGTGTTGCATTACGTTTAGCAAGATTCAATATAAATTCAAATCAAGAACCTTCGTGGAGGGATAATTTTTTTGAAGGAGTTCCATCACCAGCTGGAGGAATTTTAGTTTTAATACCTTTGATAATTAGTTTAAGCGGTTTTAATTTTGTTCCATTAAATTATGATTTAATAACAACAATTTTTTTTATCGCGACTTCTTTTTTACTAATTAGTAAATTTCCAAGCTATTCATTTAAAAAAATAGTGATTCCTAGAAAGACAACAATATTTCTTTTATTTGGAATAGTTTTATTTTTTGGCTTATTATTAATTTATACCTTTAACGTGATTGCAATTAGTGCTGCAATTTATGTTCTTTTATTACCAATAAGCTTTTTCCATTTTCAAAAAATTAAAAAACAACATGAAAATGACAAAATTCAAGACGATGATGACCTTGAAGACGTACTTTAATGAAAAAAAATGTAATCGTTTCTTTAGCCGATGCTAATTATTTTCCTTTACTAGATGAACTAGTTGATTCAATTAAAAGATTTAAACAAAGTGAAAGTGTTTCCATCTGTATTTTGGATGCAGGATTAAAACAAGATCAGAAAGATAGTTTATCAAAAAAAGTTGATGAAATTAAAAACGCTGAATGGGATATTGAAGTGCCTAGTTATAAAGTTAAGGGAAAAGAGTGGTTGAAAAGTCAAGTCTCAAGAGCTTTTTTACCTAAATATTTTCCTAACTATGAAAAATATCTGTGGATTGATTGTGATGCATGGGTAAATGATTGGAATTGTATAGATCTATATTTTAAGGCTTGTGATGATGGGAAGCTTGGAATTACCCAAACAATTGGTCCTGGATATAAAATCACTTCAAAAGTAAATTGGCTTTTTGGAAAGCTGGCGTTAATTAAATCTCAAAATTTTAAACATGCTGTAAAATCTAAAATTGGTTATGCTGATGCTAGGAAATTAGCTTTTGCACCACATATCAATATTGGAGTTTTTTCATTAGAAAAAGACTCCAAAGGATGGGGTACTTGGCAAAATAATCTATCGAAAACTTTAAAAGCAGGTAATATTTTTGGATCTGAAGGTTTAGCTATTAATATGTCTGTTTATATTGATAATTTAGAGACAGAATTTCTTCCCTTAAATTGCAATTGGATCACAAGTAATTTACTTCCAAAATATGATCAAAAACAAAATACGTTTGTTGAACCATACTTACCAAATTATAAAATTGGCATCATGCATCTTGCAGCAGGTATTTGGAAAGATGGTAACGATATGCGAGTTGATAAAAGTGTCAAAATTGAATTAGAGACCTTAGACAAAAATAAAATACTAAAAAGTTTAAGATACAATACTTAATTGAAAAAAAATAAAATTTCAAAAAATTGGGTAAATAAACAAAGACGGGACACTTATGTACGTCAATCAAAGGTTGATGGTTATAGAGCTAGGTCGGCTTATAAGCTTAAAGAAATAGATGAAAAATTTAGAATATTTAAAAATGGAATGTCAGTGATTGACATTGGAGCAGCTCCTGGTAGTTGGTCACAATATGTTGCTAAAGTAGTTAAGAGTGTAAAGATAATCTCTGTTGATTTAAAAGAAATGGAAGATATACAAAATACTCTACAAATTAAGGGTGATTTTACTTTGATTGACACTCAGAACCAGATAAAAAATTATCTTAAAAAAAAACCTGATGTAGTCATGTCTGATATGGCTGTAAACACAACTGGGATTAAAAATATTGACTCAATTCAAACTGGTGAATTGTGCAAAGAGGCTATGGTTTTTTCAAAAGATGTGATTTCAGAAAAGGGTTTTTTTATCTCAAAAATATTCATGGGTAGTACTTTCAATGAAATTGTCGCACTAGGGAAAAAAATTTTTAAAGAAGTTAGGGTTTTTAAACCTAAATCAAGTAGAAAAGATTCTAAAGAAAGTTTTATAATTTGTAAAAATCTTAGATAGCTTCTTTTAATTTAAGAGGAATCGTATATAAATGATTATGGTTCCTATAAAAGAAGCACTTACCTTTGATGATGTCACACTAGCCCCAAGGTATTCAGAAATTTTACCATCAGATGTTGATACAAGCATCAAATTAACTGAAAATCTTAAATTGAAAATTCCGTTATTATCATCGGCAATGGACACTGTCACTGAAAGTAAAATGGCAATTGCTATAGCTAAAGCAGGTGGTATTGGAGTAATTCATAGAAACTTGAATATTAAAAATCAAATAAAAGAAATTCAAAAAGTTAAAAAAAAAGGATTATTAGTTGGAGCAGCAGTAGGAGCAGGTCCTAAAGAATTTGATAGAGCTAAAAAAATTCTTAGAGAAGAAATTGATTTGATAGTTGTTGATACTGCTCATGGTCATACAAAAAAAGTTTCTGAAATTATTAAACTTATAAAAAAAATTAAAACTAAAAGGACTGCTTTATGTGCAGGTAATATAGCAACACCAGAAGCTGCCAAATTCCTATTAAAATTAGGTGTAGATATTATAAAAGTAGGTATTGGACCTGGTTCGATTTGTACAACTCGACT
Source organism: uncultured Pelagibacteraceae bacterium (assembly GCA_902622805.1). Classification (GTDB taxonomy): domain Bacteria; phylum Pseudomonadota; class Alphaproteobacteria; order Pelagibacterales; family Pelagibacteraceae; genus Pelagibacter. Next base: position 58,649 of record CACNRG010000001.1, read on the forward strand.
AGTTGCTGGAATAGGAGTACCACAATTAAGCGCAATTCTTTCTGTTAGAAATGGAATTAGAAATAAAAAAGTAAAAATTATTTCAGACGGAGGAATAAAATATTCTGGAGATTTGGCAAAGGCTTTTGCAGCAGGCGCTGATGCTGTAATGATAGGATCATTATTTGCAGGAACAGATGAAACTCCAGGAAAATTAATTAAAAGAAATGGTAAATATTTTAAAAGTTTTAGAGGAATGGGTTCAGTTGGTGCGATGAATAAGGGCTCTGCTGATAGATATTTTCAATCAAAACAAAAAAATATATCAAAATATGTCCCAGAAGGTGTTGAAGGATTTGCAAAATACAAAGGCGACGTCGCCAGTATAATTTATAAATTAATAGGTGGTTTAAGATCTTCGATGGGTTACCTTGGATCAAAACAAATAAAATATCTAAGAAACAAACCAAAATTTGTAAAAATTACTAAGGCTGGTTTTTATGAAAGTATGGTTCATAATGTAGATATAGTAAAAAGTGATACAAAATATTAATGACTAAATTTTACAAAATATTATTTTTTTCAATTTATTTATTTAGTTTTTCTAATGTTGTATTAGCAAAAGAAAATTTTTTTAACGAAGGAGTAAAGTTGTTTGAGGAAAAAAAATATGATGATGCAAAATTTTTACTTGAAAGAAGTATAGTATTTGACCCTAAGCATGCTAATTCATATTTATATTTAGCAAAAATTTATAAAGAAAAAGAAAATCAAAAAAAAGAGGAAAAAAATTTAGAAACTGCATTATTGATAGATCCTGTGAATGAGGAAGCAATTTTGATGTTAATGCAAATAGGTATCAAAAAAACTAATTACTCTAAAGTTAAAGAATTATCTGAGAGGTTTAAAAAAATTTGCAAAAATTTATGTAATGAAAATAAAAAAATTTTACAAGATTTAAAGAATTTAGAACCAAAAAATGAATCTTGATTTAAATTTAAACAAGATCTTAATTATTGATTTTGGTTCTCAATTTACTCAATTAATTGTCAGAAGAGTCAGAGAATTAGGAGTTTATTCAGAATTAGTTAGCCATAAAAAAATAAAAAGTTCTCAAATTAAATCTAACACTAAAGGAATAATCTTGTCAGGAGGACCTTTAAATGTTTATCAGCTAAATAATAATTTATTTGATAATACAATTTTAAAACTAAATATACCAATCTTAGGAATATGTTTTGGTCATCAAATTTTATCAAAATTTAATGGTGGTAAAGTTAAACAATCAAGACATAGAGAGTTTGGTTTAGCGAATATATATAAAAAGAATGATAGTTTATTAACTAAAAATTTTTTTAATAAAAAAGAAAAAAAAGTTTGGATGAGCCATGCAGATCAAGTTTACAAGTTACCAAAAAAATTTAAGGTTATTGGATCGAGTACAAATTCGAAATACGCAATAGTTGAAAACATAGAAAAAAAATTTTTTGGTGTTCAATTTCATCCGGAGGTAACCCATACTGAAAATGGAAAAACAATAATTAGTAATTTTATTTTTAATATTTGTAAAATTAAAAAAAATTGGTCCTCTAAAGACCAAAAAGAAAAATTAATTAAAGAGGTAAAAAAACAAATAGGAAATAATAAAGTCATTTGTGCACTTTCGGGAGGAGTAGATAGCAGCGTAGTTGCTCAACTTTTAAATAAGGCAATAGGAAAAAAACTCTATTGTATATTTGTTAATACAGGACTTTTGAGAAAAAATGAAGAAAATCAAGTTGTAAAAACTTTTAAAAAAAGACTTAAGATTAATCTTATTTATATTAATGCAGAAAAAGAATTTTTGAAAAAATTAAAAAATGTTTCAGATCCAGAAAAAAAAAGAAAGATAATTGGAAATCTATTTATAAAAATTTTTGAAAGATATGCAAAAAAAATCAAAAATGTAAAATTTTTAGCTCAAGGGACTCTGTATCCTGACTTAATTGAGAGTAGATCAGTAACTGGAAGCCAAACATCAAAAATTAAATCTCATCATAATGTTGGTGGACTTCCAAAACGAATGAACTTAAAATTAATTGAACCATTAAAGTTTTTGTTTAAAGATGAAGTGAGAAAACTTGGTTTAGAACTAAATCTCAATAAAGAAATTATCTCACGACACCCTTTTCCAGGGCCTGGTTTGGCGATAAGAATGCCAGGAATTATTACTTCTGAAAAAATTAAGATTTTAAAAGAAGCAGATCATTATTTTATTAAAGCATTAAAAGATCATGATCTTTATAACAAGATTTGGCAAGCTTATGCTGCTCTACTTCCTGTAAAAACTGTTGGAGTGATGGGTGATAACAGAACTTATGAATATTTATGTTTATTGAGAGCAATTACTTCTGAAGACGGTATGACAGCAGATTTTTTTGAATTTAAAAAATCATTTTCTCAAATGATTTCAAACAAAATTGTAAATAGTATTAGAGGAATTAATAGAGTAGTCTATGATATTACATCAAAACCTCCAAGTACTATTGAATTAGAATAAAATGAGTAAAAAATTCAAAAAGTTTTTCAACAAAAAGAATAGACAAAAGGTTGTATGTCTTACTGCGTATTCAAAAAATATAGCATCGATTTTAGATAAACATTGTGATCTAGTTTTAGTAGGAGACTCGCTTGGTTCAGTTCTTTATGATTATAAATCTACAAAAGAAGTAACTTTAGATACAATGATTAATCATTCAAAAAGTGTGAGGATCGGTGTAAAGAAATCATTGATGGTTGTTGATATGCCATACAATACATATCGAAATTCAAAAGAGGCTTTAAAGAACGCACGTTTGGTGATGAATAAAACTAAATGTGATGCTGTTAAATTAGAAGGAGGAAAAAAAATTGTTCCTATTGTCAAGTCTCTAGTCAAAAATAAAATACCTGTTATGGGGCATTTAGGTATTTTACCCCAAACAGAAAAAAAATTTACCTATAAAGGTAAATTACTAGCGGAAAGAAATAGAATTTTAAAAGATGCTAAACTATTAGAAGAGGCGGGAATTTTTTCTGTAGTATTAGAATGTATTGAGACTAAACTAGCAAAAAAAATTACCGATCAATTAAATATTATAACTGTTGGTATTGGTTCCTCTGCAAATTGTGATGGACAAGTTTTAGTAATTGATGACTTAATTGGATTAAGTCAAAGCAAATTTAGATTTGTGAAGAAATACGTAAATGTAAATCAAATGATTAATTTGGCAGTTAAAAAATATAAATCTGAAGTTTTAAAAAAAGAATTCCCTAAAGCTAAACACTCTTTTAAAAATTAATCAAATTAACCCATCGTAAAAGGATCAGTCATTGGTTTTTCAGATGAATTATACCATGTTGTCTTAATTCTTGTGTATTCTTTTATAGATTCAATACCTGCCTCTTTTCCATAACCACTATCTTTAATTCCTCCAAAAGGAGCCATGGGAGAAATTAATCTGTAAGTATTAATAAAAACTATTCCAGCTCTTATAGCTTTAGATACTCTTAAGCCACGAGCAAAATTAGAAGTATAAACCCCAGAGGATAATCCATATTTGTTATCATTCATTTTTTCTATTACTTCTTCCTCTTTTTCAAATTTCATTACTGATAATATTGGTCCAAATAATTCATTTTCTGCGACTGGAAGATTATGATTTTCACACTCAATTATCGTTGCTGGAAAATAATAACCCTTATTAGAAACTGAAGATCTTTTTCCTCCACATTTAACTTTTCCTCCTTGTTTAATTGTATCTTTAATATTTTTTTCTATATTTTCTAATTGTTTGAAACTATTTAAAGGACCCATTTGTGTATCTTTTTCCATCGGACCTCCCAATTTAATCTTTTCAGCTTTATTTATAAGTTTTCTTAAAAACTCATCATAAATTTTTGATTGTAAATAAAGTCTGGATCCTGCAATACAACTTTGTCCACTAGCTCCAAATATTCCAGCAGTGATGCCATTTAATGCATTTTCTTGTTCAGCATCATTAAATACAACAACCGGGCTCTTTCCACCAAGTTCTAAGCTTACTTGTGATAAATTTTCTGCAGAATTTTTTACAATATGTTTTGCAGTTTCAGGTCCACCTGTGAAAGCTATTCTTTCTACTAAGGAGTGAGTAGTTAATGCTTTACCACACGGTTCACCAAGTCCAGTAATTATATTAATTACTCCTTTTGGTATCCCAGTTTTTTCAATTAATTTTGCAAATTCTAAGAGAGTAACTGGAGCGAGCTCGGAAGCTTTAATTACAACTGTATTACCCATTGCAAGAGCTGGTGCGAGTTTCACTGCTGTTAAGAGCATTTGGGAGTTCCAAGGAATAATTGCTGCAACAACACCAATAGGAATTCTTGTTGTTGTAACTTGCATATCAGGTTTATCTATTGGAACGACTGTACCTTCTACTTTGTCAGCCAAACCTGCAAAATAATCATAATATTCTGCTATGTAATTTGCCTGAGTTTTTGTTTCTCTATAAAGTTTACCTGTATCTATAGTTTCTATTTTTCCAAGGTGTTCCGCATTAGCTCTTAGTTGATCAGCAATTAATTTTAAATACTTTGCTCTTTCTCTTGGATGAATTTTAGACCAATTATTATCAAAAGCTTTTTGAGCTGATTGAACAGCTTTATCTACATCTTTTTCATTGGCCTCAGGAACAGTTGCCCAAACTTCATTATTTTCAGGATTTAATGTTTCAATTTTTTTTCCAGAGGATGAATCTACCCACTCACCATTAATATACATTTTAAAATCTTGAATTTTTGACATCTAATTATTAATAAAATTTTTAATTTTCATATTAACATCATCTTCATATTCTATACTACAAAGATGTTTTCCATTTTGAATTTCAATATAAGTAGAATTAACAAGGTCTTTAACCAATTCCTTAGACATTGCTGGAGTTGAACCTATATCGTCTGAACCTGTCATTACTAAAGTTTTTCTATCTATCTTTTTTATAGCTTCAAAATCATCATTATGATTAGCAAATAAATCATAAGCCTTTAGAAAATTTCTATGATCTTCAGGTTTTTTATTTAAGATATCCATAAATAAATTGTAAGTGTTTGGATTTTTTTCTAGATATTTATCAGTAAACCATCTTTTAAGAGCCTGTTTAGATATTGGTTTATTTAATTTTGCTTGATTATATCTCTCTAATACAAGTGATCTTTCCTCATCTGATCTTTTGTACGTAGTTCCAATTAAAATAAGTTTTTCGATCTTTTTTTGAAATTGAGATGAAAAATCTAAAGCAATCAAAGAACCTAAAGAAAAACCTATAAGATTTATTTTTTCTATTTTTAAATGATCTAAAAGTTCTAAAAGTTGGTTAGAAAAATCCTTAAGAGTTAACTTATCTTTACTCCATGGCGTCTTTCCATGACCTAATAAATCATAAGTTAAAGTTGAATATTCATTGAAATAACTTACTTGATGATTCCACATTTGATGATCAAGACCAACTCCATGAATAAATACAAGAGGGACAGTATCTTTTTTATTAAATAAATAACAATTTTGATTTGGATCAAAATTTAGAGACATTAAATTATTTAGGATCTAATCCCATTTCTTTCATATCTTGATAACGATCTCCAGTTCTTGCGTGCGCTCTCCCACTTGATGCACCTCCAATTGCTATTACAATTTCATCATCAAATGGTGCGTCATGAATAGTAAATTCATGAGTTAAATAATATGGTCTTAAACCAGAATCTGTTTTATGCATCATAGGAATAGATATTTTAGATCCTGCAGGTCCTCTTGTATTAGTAAAACTCAAATAAGAAGTACCACCAACAGCATCTCTAAATTTATTTCCAAATCTTAAAGTATGAATAAAGGCTGAAGCATGTTCTATTTCACCATTCAAACCTACAGTTCCAGCTTTTCCATAAGCTAAAATTTTTTCAGGTGATCCTATTTCTTTAATTAATTCTGGAACCAATATATCTCCAAGTTTTGGAGCTAAATCTAAAATGATTGGTTTTAAATCTTCAACAAATCCTTGTCCTGCCCAAGGGTTTTTAAAAACAGCTGCTACTGAAACCAATAAAACAGGTTCCTTCGCTTCTTTTCCACCTTCAATAAAAGTTTTATCCACAAACTTTGTAAACTTCCTTAATTCAAGTTTCACTAACTGGCTTTCTCTATATCGTCGTTGTCAAAGTTTATTTTAGGTATAACTTCATCATTAAACAGCTTTATACTTCTCATACATGCTTTGTGATCAATTCCAGGGAAGTTTGACCAAACTTGTAAGTTTTGTAAATTTAATTCTGATTTCAATTCATTAATTTTATTAACTACATACTCTGGAGTGCCAAATAATAGATTTCTTTTGTGTAAGAAATCATAATTAAGAAGATCTAATTTATGCTTTGTCTCAGGTAATTCTTCACCTGGATCCATATGATTTCCTAATCCTCTCCAGTGACAAACCCATCTCATATAATTTATAATATGCTCTCCGGCTAATTTTTCTGCTTCTTCCATTGTTTCTGCAACAAACATATCTCTAACTAAAGAAATTCCTTCTCCTAAAGGAACATCTCTATTTTCAGCTTTGGATTTTGCGTCTCTATATATTTCAAATCTTTTCTTTAAAGCTTTTACAGTAGGTATCCACATTATAGTGTTAAGACCATTTTGTGCTGCCCATTCAATTGATCTTGCACCATCTACAACCTGCCAAATTGGAGGATGAGGTACTTGTTTCGGTTTTGGAACAATACTTATTTTTTTAATTTCATTTGTTTTTGTATCTAAAAACTTTTCACTTGGTGGACTCATATCATGTTGCCAAACAAAATTTGGTGATGGATAAGTATAAAATTCACCCTTATGACTAAAAAATTCTTCAGTCCATGCTTTTTTCATTATAGTTAAAGTTTCATCAAATAATCTAAAGTTTTTAGCCTGGTCCTTAAGGTCAGCTTCTTTATTCATATTAATCGCTTCCCTTCCATAAATACCTCTACCAATTCCCACTTCGACTCTTCCATTTGATAATTGATCTAATAATGCGATGTCTTCTGCTAATCTTATTGGGTTATGAAAAGTGATAACGTTACAAGCTTGCCCTATTCTTATTTGTTTAGTTCTCGCGGCAGCATCAACTCCCATCATTAAAGGATTAGTGCAAGATTCCATCCCTTCATGATTAAAGTGATGTTCAGTGTACCAAATGGAATTCCAATTATTTTCATCACAATAAGTAGTGATCTCTTTTGTTTCATCTAATAATTGTTGATAGGGTTTATGATCCCAGTTTGTGGTATTGCAAAAGTAACCAAATTTCATTCGAACCTCCTTAAATAATTAAATCTAAGACGATCGATCCCACTTTCGTATTTTGTAAATATCGACGAGTTATGTATCGCTCAATTAAGACCTTAATTTAACTAGACTATTTAATCAATATATATTTAATCAAGTCTTAAATGAAATTAACCAAGATAGAACCGAAATATCTAAAAAAGCATAATCCTAGGATAGGGTTAATAACATTAGCTAGTGATTTTAGAATAGAAAAAGATTTTAATAACGTTATTTATGGTAAGGACATAGATTTATACTGCAATAGAATTAAATGTTACAATCCTTTAACAAATGAAACATTAAAAAAAATGGCAAATGATATTCCAAAAGTAACTGAGAATATTTTGCCAGATCAAAAATTGGATTGTGTTGCCTATGGCTGTACTTCAGGAACAATTGCTGCAGGGTACCAGTCAATTTTTGAGAAAGTGAACTTAGCAAAACCAAATACTAAAGTTACAACTCCAATAACTTCAGCTATAAATGCTTTAAAAAGTTTAAAGATTAAAAGATTATCAATTTTTACTCCTTATACAGATGAAATAAATCAATCGGTGATCAATTATTTTAAAAAAGAAAATATAGAAATTATCGAACTTTCATATTTCGACATAGCTTCAGATCTAGACATTGGCAAAGTTGATCCCCAGTATGTGTTTGATACACTTACAAAAATAAATTTATCTAACTGTGATGCTCTTTTTGTCTCTTGCACTGCACTACCAGTGCTCACAATAATTAATGAATTAGAAAAAAAAATTAATAAAGTTGTCTTATCAAGTAATCAAACTTTAATTTGGGATACTTTAAAAGAAATTAATTATAATAATAAAGTTGAAGGTTTTGGTGAACTATTTAATAATTGAATAATGAATTTTACTAATGAGGAATACAAATCAAGATTAAAAAAAGTTCAATCTTCAATGCAAGAAAAAGGTATTGAGCTTTTAATTTCACAAGATCCATCTAACATGAATTATTTAACTGGTTATGATGCTTGGTCATTCTATTATGCTCAATGTTTAATTATACATGTAAATGCAGATGAACCTATTTGTTTTGTCAGAAATCAAGATGCAGGAGGTGCGTATATTAAAACTTATCTTAAAGATGAAAATATAATTAAGTACCATGAGAAATATATTCATGCATGGCCACTTCATCCATATGATGCTCTTGTAGATCTTATTAAATTAAGAAAATGGGATAAACTTTCTGTTGGACTAGAGATGGATAGTCACTATTTTACAGCTTATTGTTATGAAAAAATAAAAAAAGGATTACCAAACGCCAAAGTTTTAGATTGTGAAAGATTAGTTAATTGGGTGAGAATTGTTAAATCAGATGCTGAAATAAAATTTATGAAAGCAGCAGCTCAAATCACTGAGCTGGGAATGAAAAAAGCTTATGATGTTATTAGCCCTGGAGTAAGACAGTGCGATGCAGTTTCAGAAATTTATACCACGTTAATAAAAGGAACCCCTGAGTATGGCGGTGATTATTCATCTATAGTTCCAATGATACCAACAGGAAAAGGTACATCAGCTTCACATTTAACATGGTCAGAGGACAAATTTGTAGAGGGAGAGTCTACAATTATTGAATTATCAGGAGTAAACAAAAAGTATCATTGTCCAATGGCCAGAACAGTTTTACTTGGAAAACCAGATCAAAAGAAAATAGACACAATGAAAAAAACAAACGAAGCACTTCAAGCTGGTATCGATTTAATAAAAGCTGGTAATACAGCAGACGATGTTGCTCAAGCTTTTTGGAAAGTGCTAGACAAATATGGAATAGAAAAAACCTCAAGAACTGGATACTCAATTGGAATTGGTTATCCACCAGACTGGGGTGAGCATACTTTGAATATATCCAAAGGCGATATGACAGTATTACAACCTAATGTTACTTTTCATATGATTGCTGTAATGCAATTTGGAAAATGGGGAGTAGAAGCGTCAGAGGCAATTAGAGTTACTGAAAAAGGATCAGAACTATTTTGCAATTTTTCTAAAGAACTTCATATTAAAAGCTAATTATTTTAGGTTGATATTTATTCTTACAAATGTTTTAAAGTTGCTTAAAAATTATGGCCTTAAAAAAAGATTTCGTTAAATTTGATAAAGTAGATAAAAGCTATGATGGAAAAATCCTAGTTGTCAAAGACCTTCAATTAGATATCGAAGAGGGAGAGTTTGTTACAATGTTAGGTCCATCAGGCTCTGGCAAAACAACTTGCTTAATGATGTTAGCTGGATTTGAGACGCCAACTAATGGTGAGATTTATTTAGATGGTAATGCAATATCGAGTATACCTCCACACAAAAGAGGAATAGGAATGGTTTTTCAAAACTATGCTTTATTTCCCCATATGACAGTTTATGAAAATTTAGCATTTCCATTAAGAGTAAGAAAAATTCCAAAAGATGAAGCTGATAAAAAAATTGATAAAGCTTTGTCAATGGTATCATTACAAGGCTTTGCGCAAAGAATGCCAGGTCAATTATCTGGTGGACAACAACAAAGGGTAGCAGTTGCGCGGTCATTAGTATTTGATCCTCAATTAGTTTTAATGGATGAACCTTTAGGAGCTTTAGATAAAAATTTAAGAGAAAGTATGCAGTATGAAATTAAACATATTCATGAAAGTATAGGAGTGACTGTTGTTTATGTCACTCATGATCAAAGTGAAGCTTTAACAATGTCTAACCGAATCGCTGTATTTAACGATGGTAAAGTTCAACAACTTTCAAGTCCTGATGAGCTTTATGAAAAACCTGTTAATTCATTTGTTGCAGAATTTATTGGAGAAAATAATACTTTTGTAGGCGAAGTTTCAGATATTTCTGGAGGAAAGTGTAAAGTTAAGTTGGCTAATGCAGAGATATTAGCAAATCCTATTTCAGTAAAAAGAAAAGGTGAAAAAACAACTGTATCTTTAAGACCTGAAAGAGCATTAATTAATCCAAGTGAAAAAATGGACAATATTCATAAAGGAAAAATTGAGGAAGTTATTTATCATGGAGATCATACAAGGGTAAGAATTAATCTTTTAGGCAATTCAGAATTTATTCTTAAAGTTCCAAATAGTTCTTCTAATCTTGATATTAAGTTAGGAAATGAGATTAAGATTGGTTGGAACAGTGATGATGCTAGGGCCCTAGACCCAAAATAATATTCAATTAAATCAACACATAATTGGTTAAAAAGGGCTGTTGACTCTCACTACCTATCTTGCTGTAATCTGTTTTTTAAAAAAACGTTTAAACGGAGGAAAAATGAAGACAATTAGTAAATTATTACTAGCCATTTCTTTTGCTATCTCTGTAACTACTTCAGCCTTTGCAGTAACTGCAGTGTCTTGGGGTGGAGCTTACACAGAGTCTCAAAAGTTAGGTTATGGTGATCCTACTGGTAAGAAACTTGGTATTACAATTAACTGGGTTGACTATTCAGGTGGATTATCAGAGATCAAAGCACAAAAAGAAGCTGGCAAGATTACGTGGGATATAATCGACGTATTTGCTATGGATACTATCACTGGATGTGACGAAGGATTATTTGTTGAATTCGATTTTGACAAAGATTTCCCACCTGCACCGGATGGAACTCCAGCAAGTAAAGACTTTTTTACTGCAATGCCAAGTAAATGTGCTGTAGGAAATATTTTATATTCTTGGAATTACGCTTATAACACTGAAAATGTTAAAGGTACTCCAAAGACTATCAAAGATTTCTTTAACACAAAAAAATTCCCTGGAAAAAGAGCTATCTACAAAAGCGCTTTAACTAACTTAGAGATCGCGTTAGCTGCAGATGGTATTAAACCAGGAAAGGGTGGAGCAAAAATCTACAAAGCTTTAAACACTGAAAAAGGTGTTGAAAGAGCTATGAACAAGATCAAAGAGTTATGTACAGATCCAAAAGGTGGATGTGTATTTTGGTCTGCAGGTGCTCAACCACCAGAATTATTAGTTTCAGGTGAAGTTGTAATGGCTACAGGTTGGAATGGTAGATTCTTCAACGCAGAAATTGGAGAAGGTGCACCAATCAAACAAGTATGGGATGGACAAGGTCTTGACTACGAGTATTTCGTACAAGTTAAGGGTGGACCAAACGATGCTAATGGTATGGCCAAAAAAGCTTTAGCTATGATGACTAGTACAGAAATGTTAGCTGGAAGTGCAAAATACATTGCATATGCTCCTTGGAGAAAATCATCAATTGCGGTGATGGAAGCAGGAGAGCCTTGGTATAAAGATGGTAAAACTAATATGGTACCACAAATGCCAACAGCACCACAAAACACTAAAAACTATTTCTTAGTTGACCCAATTTTCTGGGCTGACAACGGAACAGAGCTTGGTGAGAAGTGGGAAGCTATGAAAGCTGGTCTATAATTTAAGTTTTATTAAACTTAATTATATATTATAATTTAAGGGCGGTTATTAGATAACCGCCCTTTTTTATTATGAGTTCAGAAACAAAACAAATTTTAACAACTGACGGAATTCCCTTAGAGGTAAGTTTAAAGAAAGCTGAAAGAAGAAACAAAATCAAAGCCTTCTTACTTGTTGCTCCTTTATTATTTTTTTTAATTATCACTTACGTGTTTCCTATTGGAGACATGCTTATGCGAAGTGTTGATGATAAAATGGTAACCAATATGCTTCCCAAAACATTTAAAGCAATGGAAACGTGGGATGGACAAGAATTACCTGATGAGGAAGTGTTTGAAGCTTTTTATTTAGATTTTAGACAGTTAGTTGATAATAAACAAGAGGGTAAATTATCCACGCAACTTAACTATACCAAAAATGGTTTTAAAAGTATTATTAAAAAATTAAGAAGAAAATCAAAAAATTTTGAAGAAGGAAATTATAAAGAACAAATAATGGCTGTTCATAAAAGATGGGCAGACGTTGAATATTGGAAAGCAATTAAAAGAAGAGCTCCAGCCTATACAGGACAAAAATATCTTAAAGGTATGGATATGTATAAGAATGAAAGTGGAGAAATAGTAAGTGTCGAAAAGGATAGACGTATCCATAGAGTGCTTTGGCTTAGAACACTAGAAATTGCTTTTTTCGTTACTGTATTTTGTTTCTTGATGGCTTACCCTATAGCTCATTTGTTGGCTACTTTACCTATGAAGTATAGTAACTTACTAATGATCTGTGTCCTCCTTCCGTTTTGGACATCATTACTTGTGAGGACTGCTAGTTGGATGATACTTTTGCAGCAACAAGGAGTAGTAAATGATTTTTTTGTAATGATTGGACTTGTAGCTGATGATGCACGACCCGAAATGATGTTTAATAAAACTGGCTCATATGTTGCAATGACACAAATATTATTACCTTTTATGGTCTTGCCTCTTTATAGTGTAATGAAAACTATTTCACCAAGCTTAATGAGAGCAGGAAAATCATTAGGAGGAACTCCATTTATAGCATTTTGGAAGGTATACTTTCCATTAACAATACCAGGTATAGGTGCTGGTTGTTTATTAGTGTTTATTTTAGCAATAGGATATTACATTACTCCTGCTTTAGTTGGTGGAGCCTCTGGAACTTTAATAAGTAATCAAATTGCCTATCACATGAAAAGTACACTTGATTGGAGCTTTGCATCTGCAATGGGGCTGATGTTATTATCGGGTGTTCTTGTGATTTATTGGATTTATAACAAAATAGTTGGAATAGATAATATTAAATTAGGATAATTAATAATGGCTTTACCAAAATATACTGAACCACATTACAGAATATGGCATTATATATATTTAACAATTTGTGGCGCTGTTTTCTTCTTTCTAATCGCACCTTTATTTGTAATTTTTCCACTATCATTTAATGCTGAGGAATTTTTAAGTTTTTCTGATGGAATGAAGAGTTTAGATCCAGATGCTTTCTCATTGAGATGGTATAAAGACATGATTTATGGAACTAAAAATCCTTGGGGATTAGCAGCTAAAAATAGTTTTATAATTGCAATTTTTGCAACAATAGGTTCAGTTATACTTGGAACAGTCGCTGCACTAGGATTGAGTAGCAGACATATGCCTTACAAAGGTTTGATTATGGCTGTTTTAATTTCTCCAATGATTGTGCCTTTGATTATTTCTGGTGTTGCAATATTTTTCTTTATGGCCAAAGCTGGTTTGGCAGCTACACACACTGGTATTGTTCTTGCACATATAATATTAGGAACTCCATTTGTTGTTATCACAGTAACAGCTACACTTTCAGGTTTTGATCACAGTGTTACCAGAGCTGCTGCAAGTTTAGGAAGTGATCCTGTAAACACATTCATGAAAATTACTTTACCTTTAATTCTTCCAGGAGTTATATCAGGAGGATTATTTGCATTTGTAACATCTTTTGATGAAGTTGTAGTTGTTTTATTCTTAGCGGGATTAGAAAATACAACCATTCCAATTCAAATGTGGACAGGTTTAAGAGAACAATTAAGCCCAACTATCTTAGCTGTTGCGACTTGCTTGATTATATTATCAACATTAATATTAGTTACTGCTGAGCTTTTAAGAAGGAGATCTGAAAGACTCAGAGGTATTAATCGATAGTAAAATAATTAAATGAATATTAAGAGCGTAGTTGTGATTGGCTCAGGAACAATGGGCAGCGGTATAGCAGCTCACCTTTGTAATGCTAATATACCCGTCACATTATTAGATTTAAAAACCGAAATAAGTCAAAATGCAAGAGATAGAATTCATAAATCAAGACCTCCATTGTTAATTGATAAATCTAAAATAGACAACATCAAAGTTGGAAATATTAATGATGATTTTTCAGTTGTTGAAAAAGCAGACTGGATTGTTGAGGCAGTTGTTGAAAGAATTGACATCAAACATCAAATTTATGATAAAATTTTTAAAACTAGAAAAGAAGGTGCAATTGTTTCATCTAATACTTCATCTATACCAATTAAAGTTTTATCTCAAAACTTAAATAAAGATCAAAAAAAAGATTTTTGCATCACTCATTTTTTTAATCCAGTAAGATATATGGGCCTTCTAGAAATAGTTAAGAATGAAGACAACGATTTAAATAAGATAAACCAATTAAAAGAATTTTGTGAAATTGAGTTAGGTAAAGGGGCAATTGTTTGTAATGATACTCCTGGTTTTTTAGGAAATAGAGTAGGTGTTTATGCGATGCAAATTGCAATGACAGAAGCATTTAAAATGAAACTTTCTGTCGAAGAAGCAGATGCAATTTTTGGAAGACCAATGGGTATACCCAAAACAGGAGTTTTTGGATTATATGATTTGATTGGAATAGATTTAATGGCAGATGTCTTAAAAAGTTTTATTAAAGAACTACCCAAATCTGATGAGTTTCATGAAGTAGCGAAAGAAATTCCTTTAGTAAAAAAACTAATTGAAACTGGATATACGGGAAGAAAAGGCAAGGGTGGTTTTTATAGAATGAAAAAGACTGATAGCGGTAAAATTATGGAGGCTATAAATCTTGAAACTGGAGAGTATTCCACAAGTAAAAAAATAGATATTAAGTCAGATAAAGTAGATTTGAAGCGTCTAATTAATAGAAAAGATAAGTATGGAGATTATGCATGGTCAGTATTATCTAAAATAATAAAATATGCTTCATCACTAGTTCCTGGGATTACAAAAGAATTTAATGACATAGACGAGGCTATGAGACTTGGATTTAACTGGGCTAAAGGACCTTTTGAAATGTTAGAGGAAATTGGTGTTAAAAATTTCTTTGATAAAGTTGATGAATATAAAGACAATGATTTTTTAGAAAATTTATCTAAATCTAGAAATGAAAATTTTTATGGCGAAAGACAAAAATACACATCAATTGAAACTTTAGGCAAGATAAAAAAAACAGCCTCAACTATTGATGGTAATAGTTCAGCTACAATTTATAGATTTAATGATTTTAATATTGTTGAGTTTACAACAAAAGCTAATGCCCTTGATTATGAATCGATGGATGCACTTAAGAAAGCAACTGACAAACCTTTAATAATAATAAATGAGAGTATGCAATTTTCTGCTGGTGTGAATTTGACCTATACAATGGAATTTGCCGATAAAAATGATCTAAAATCTATAGAAAAATTTATTAAGTATTTTCAAGAAACTTGTAAACATCTAAAGTATTCTAAATATCCAGTTATATCTGCTCCATCAGGTTTAACTTTAGGTGGAGGATTTGAAGTTTTAGTGCAAAGTAATTTCGTAGCCTCACATACCAATATCGTAATTGGATTAGTAGAAACTATTGTTGGGTTAATTCCCGCAGGTGGAGGATGTAAAGAAATGTTAGCTAGATGGTTAAATACTGAAGAGGCTAAAAAAGATCCAAAATATGCGCCCTTAAAAGTATTTGATATAATTGGCTATGGTAGAACAGCCACTTCTCCAGTTGAGGCAGAACCTTTGAAATATTTGTTACCTGAAAATAAAAAAATTATGAATAGAAATAGCTTACTTGAAGTATCTAAAAAAATCTTGAATGAAAACAAGAACTTTAAAGCACCTAATGAACTTACATTTAATTTACCTGGTAAAGCAGTTATAGATGATATGAACAAAATCTTAGAAAAACTTTATAATGATAAAGTTATACTAGATCATGGTTTAACAGTAGCAAAAGAATTAGCCCATGTATTAAGTGGAGGTGAGACTACAATTGATAAAAATCTTACAGAAGATGATTTGTTTAAATTAGAACTTGATGCTTTTATGAGATTAATTGAAACAAAACAAACTCAAGACAGAATTAAACATACTCTTGCCACTGGAAAACCTTTGGTTAATTAAATAATCTAAGATAATTAATAAAGTCAGGTCTTAAAACGTATTCAGATTTATCTAAGTGTTTAATTTTTTCTAAAGCTTCTAAACCAAATATTACTTTTCCAATGGGTGTATATTCACCTTCGTACAAAGGTTCATCTTTAAGAATCACAAAAAATTGACTGTCTTCAGTATCATATTCTAAAGATCGAGCTAACCCAACACTTCCTTTAGTATAATTAAAATCTTTATCAACTTCAGATTTGATTGTGCCTAAACCTGATTTTCCAGTTCCAATTTTCCCATAGTCAATATTTCCCTTTTTTCCAAATTCTAAATCACCAGCTTGTACTAGTTTATCTTTAATGACTCTATGAAATGCTACATCATCATAAGCATTCGATTTAACCAAAGTTTTAAATCTTTCAACAGCGTTGGGAGATATATCTGGATATAATTCTATAATTACATTTCCACATTCAACATTAAGAATTGCTATATTGCTTGGATTTTCAAAATTAATTTTTTTTGGATCATAATTCTTAACAAATAAACATTTATTTTTTAATAAAATAAAAGAGGAAATTGAAAATAAACCTAAAGTGACAACAAATATAAATATTATTTTTTCAGAGGTTGATGCTTTTATCTTTTTAATCATAAAATGAAATTTTCATCAATTTTTAAAAGTCCTTTTTTGATGAATTCAATCTTTTTTTTAAGAATAGGATCGGGCACTTTAGGTAAATTTCCATACATCAAATGAGAAAATACTTCAGCCATATCTTCAGATGCTGTAGATTGAGAATACTCTGTAATAAAACCATTAGGCTCTAAATATGTATCTAAACCTATTTTTTTTGTACATGTAGAGCATTCTGCATAATTAAATTCTTTGGGATTATAAGAAGACCAAATTTTATAGTTAAATATTTCTTTGTATGTATCATTTATAATATGAAATACCTCATGGTGTAACACACGCTCAAAATATTTTTCATTAAATTTAATATCTACAATTAGGGTTTTCATTATATTATCTGGAATACCTGCTGTTTTAATTCCCGAAATTGATAAATCTTCACATAGAACAATATATTTTAAATTTATTTTTTTAAGAAAATCTTTTGTGTACCTGTTTAGATTTTTTTCTATGATTGTATATTTTCTTTTTAAATCCTGCTTTGACGAATTGACACAATTAATATTATTATCTACTCCGATAGTGAATGGTTGTTTGGCATATAAATATCTCAACTTATTTTCAGTTTTTATATTATAAATTTCAAGATTAGGTATTTTTATTAATTCATAAATTGTGTTTGCATGAACTTTTGAAAATAAAAATAAACACAATAAAATTAACTTAAATAATTTCATAATTAGTATTATTGAAGATATTCCAAATTGTTAGAATGTGATAGACTTTTTATAATGAAAAAAAAAAGTAGTAAAGAACCCATCCAACCAGTAAGTGGAACTAAGGTACCTAGGTTTGCAGGACCATCGACTTTTGCGAGATTACCTGAATTAAGAGATGTTGAATACTGCGATGTAGCTATTGTGGGAATACCCTTTGATGCAGGTACAAGCTATAGGCCAGGAGCAAGATTTGGTCCGCAAAGTATTAGACAAGCATCAAGACATTTGAGAACAAATTATCATCCAAGTTATGATGTTGAGCCCTTCAAAGTTCAACAAGTTGCTGATGCTGGAGATATTACCTGCAATCCTTTTAATATTAATGAGGCCATTAAACAAATTGAAGTTGGTGCAACTGAATTATTAAAAAAAACTGGAGGAATTATAAGCTTAGGTGGTGATCATACTATTGCATTCCCTTTATTAAAAGCAGTAAATAAAATTAACAATGGTCCAGTAGCTTTAGTTCATTTTGATGCTCATCTAGACACTTGGGATACATATTTTGGTGCACCTTATACACATGGAACTCCATTTAGAAGAGCAAGAGAAGAAAATTTATTTTTAGATGATGCCTCAATGCATGTTGGTATTAGAGGCCCACTTTACAGTAGAGATGATATTAAAAATGACGAAAGTTTTGGTTTCAAGATAATTCATTGTGATGAATTTCAAATAGAAGGCATAGATAAAATAGTAGAAAGAATTCGAAAAAGAGTAGGGAATAATCCTTTGTATTTATCAATAGACATAGATGTACTAGATCCTGCTTTTGCCCCAGGGACAGGTACGCCAGAAATTGCTGGAATGACTACAAGAGAGATGGTAAATGTTCTTAGAGGACTATCAGGTTTAAATCTAATTTCAGCAGATGTTGTTGAGGTTTCACCAGCTTATGACCATGCAGAGGTTACCTCTTTAGCTGCAGCAACAATTGTTTATGAGTTGACAAATTTATTTGCAAAATCATAAAGAATGGATAATTTCTCACCATGTTAGATAAAAAAAAATTTTATATCAACGGACAATGGGTATCTCCAAAAAAAGCAAATGACTTTAAAGTAATAGATCCCTCCACAGAAGAAGATTGTGCAGTTATTTCTTTGGGTGGAGTAGAAGATGTAAATCATGCAGTAAACGCTGCAAAAAAAGCCTTTGAAAGTTGGGCATTTTCACCAAAAGAGGAGAGACTAAAATATTTAGAAAATTTATACATTCTTTATAAAAAAAGGTGGGCAGATATGGCTAAAGCTATTTCATTAGAAATGGGTGCACCTATAGATTTTTCTACTCAACTACAGGCCGGAACTGGGGCAAGTCATATCAAATCTTATATAAAAGTTTTAAAAGAATATAGTTTTGAGGAAATTCTCGGAGATCATGCTCCTAACAATAAAATATTACATGAGCCTAAAGGAGTTTGCGCTTTGATTACTCCATGGAATTGGCCGATGAACCAGGTTTGTCTTAAAGTAATTCCTGCTATCGCTACTGGTTGTACAATGGTTCTTAAGCCTTCAGAGATTGCTCCATTATCATCAATGATTTTAGCAGAAATGATAGATGAAATTAAACTTCCAAAAGGTGTTTTTAACTTAATAAACGGCGACGGTGTGATAACTGGGAATGCTTTAACAAGTCATCCAGATGTAAACATGATATCTTTTACAGGATCAACAAGAGCAGGAGCTTTAATTTCACAAAATGCAGCAAGTGATTTTAAAAGGGTAAGTTTAGAACTTGGAGGAAAAGGTGCAAATATAATTTTTAAAGATGCAGATGCTGAAGCTGTAGAAAGAGGAGCCTTAAGATGTTTTAGAAATACGGGACAATCCTGTAATGCACCTACAAGAATGTTGGTAGAAAAATCAATTTATGATGAAACTGTTGAAAAAGTAAAAAATTTTGCAAATTCAATGAAAGTAGATGTTGCTACTAAAGAAGGTGATCATATTGGACCGGTAGTATCAAAAACTCAGTTTGATAAAATCCAATCTTTAATTCAAGTTGGAATTGATGAAGGTGCAAAATTAATAGCAGGAGGACCTGGAAAACCGGAGGGTTTAAGTAAAGGATATTTTGTAAAACCTACAGCTTTTGCTGATGTAAATAACCAGATGCAAATTGCCAGAACTGAAATATTTGGACCAGTTTTATCAATTATTCCATTTGAAACAGAGGAAGAAGCGATTGAAATTGCAAATGACACTCCTTATGGACTTTTAAATTTTATCCAAACTCAAGATCAAGAAAAAGCAAATAGAGTAGCTAGAAAACTTAGATCAGGAATGGTTGACATTAATGGTGCCGGTTTGGCACCGGACGCACCTTTTGGTGGTTACAAACACTCTGGTATTGGTCGTGAAGCTGGGAAACTTGGGTTAGAAGAATATCTTGAAGTTAAAGCAGTCAGTGGTTGGAGTTAAATAACATATAGAATTAAATTTAATTTCAATTATCTATAGCTTAAATATAATCATTAATTAACTGTAGATTGTTTCTTCAAACCATCAAGAAACTTCAAACACTTTTTTAATTCATTTAGCTCAATAAATTCATCAACTTTATGGGCTTGTTCGATTGAGCCTGGACCACATACAACCGTGCTAATTCCAATTTCTTGAAAAAGGCCAGCTTCTGTTCCAAAAGACACGACCTCTCTTGAATTATCACCAGTTAAACTTGAAACTAATTCACATGCTTCAGATTTTTCAATTCGATCGAAACCTCTCACTTCACCTATAATTTCTTTTTTAATTATTGATTTAGAGAATACTTTTTTCATTTCTGGTAAAAGAATTTCATTTGCATATTCATCAATTTTTTTATTCAAGAAAATACCATCATCTTTAACAACTGGTCTTGTTTCCCAATTAATATGACATTTATCAGCTATAACATTATGAGCTATACCTCCAAATATTCCACCCACTTGTAAAGTGGAAAAAGGAGGGTCAAATATAGAATCCTTTGGAGCTCTTTTTTTAAGTTCGTCTCTTAATTCAATTAACTTAGAAGCATATCGTGCTGCAAATTCAACAGCACTAACACCTTTGTGAGGAGCAGAACTATGTCCTGCCAAACCTTCAAAATAAGTGGTATATTCATAACAGCCTTTATGTGCATCTATGATTTTCATTTTTGTAGGTTCTCCAATAATACAAATACCATCTTTAATATTTTTTTTTTTAAGCTCCTCAATTAAAATCGGCGCACCTATGCAAGCAGTTTCTTCATCAAAGGTAAATGAAAAATGTATATCCCTATTTAAATTTGTTTTTGAATAAATTGGAGCATAAGCTAATGTACAAGCTATAAAGCCTTTCATATCGCAGGCACCTCTTCCATAAAGTTTATCACCTTTAATAGTTGCCTTAAAAGGATCAGTGCTCCAACTTTTTGAAACCGGTACAGTGTCAGTATGTCCAGACAAAATTATCGGTTTAATACCATTTGTTTTTTTTGACTTAATTGTAGCGAAGAGATTTACTCTTTTTTTCTCTTTATCATACGTTTTAAAGGAAGTTGCCCCAAGTTTATGAAGATAATCTTCACAGTAGTTAATTAAAGCACTATTATCTTCTCCAGAAATTGTTCTAAAACTTATTAGATCAGTTAAAATTTTAACTGAATCATTATACAATTTATCTAAATTAATTTCTGTACTCATAGCTATTAAATAATATAAATACTGCAGTTATGAAAGAACAAATAACATATGATATTTTTGACAAAGTTGACATTAGAGTTGGTACTGTAATTTCTGTAAAGAAAAATGAAAAAGCTAGAAAACCTTCTTTAGTCGTTCAGGTTGATTTTGGTGAAAAAATTGGAATTAAACAATCCTCAGCACAGATTACTCATTATTATAATGAAGAGAATTTAAAAGGGAAACAGGTAATAGGCGTTTGTAATTTTGCAGAAAAGAATATTGCCGGTGTAATTTCTCAAGTTTTGATTTTAGGCTCGATTGATAAAGATGGTAAGGTAATTTTAGTACATCCATCTCAAAAATCTGAAAATGGATTGCCAATAGCTTAAATATGCATCCTGAAATTTTATCGATAGCTTTGTTTTGGTTTGTTACAGCATATACACCGGGACCAAATAACGTTGTTGCTTCTTATTCAGGTTTTAATTTTGGAATAACTAAAACTATTCCCCACATTCTTGGGGTAACATTAGGATTCACCTCTTTAGTAATTTTTTTAACAATTGGTTTAATAAACGTATTTAAGTTATTTCCGATTATACAAGTTATAATTAAATATTTAGGAACTTTGTTTTTAATTTACTTAGCTTACAAAATTGCTTCATCTACGAACTCAGATGAAACAAAAAAAGAGAACCCGGTTAAATTTGTTGAAACTTTTATTTTTCAATACCTTAATCCAAAAGGGGTTATGGTAGCAATTATAGTTGTTTCTACTTATGTTGAATTAGGAGAGAATTATATTAGTTATGCAACTCAAGTAGTTCTACTTGCTTTCTTATTTTCATCAACAAGTATTACGTTATGGACATTTATAGGTAAATTTTTAAGGAAATTCGCGACAAATGATAAATTTATTAAATTGTTTAACTATGCTATGTCAGGGCTTCTTCTTTTGAGCATAATTACATTTTATATATAAGATTATGAAACCAGGGACAAAAAATTCGTATAATTCATTATCTGATATCAAGATTAATGATAAAAATTACAAAATTTTTTCTTTATCTAAAGCTGAAGATAACGGCTTAAATGGTATTTCAAAATTACCAAAATCACTTAAAGTTCTTTTAGAAAATCTTTTAAGATATGAAGATGATTTATCAGTTAATAAAAGTCAAATTGAAGCAATTAAAAATTGGCTGATAGAAAAAAAATCAAAAACAGAAATAGCATACAGACCAGCTAGAGTTTTGCTTCAAGATTATACTGGTATACCAGCAGTTGCAGATTTAGCAGCTATGCGAGAAGCTGTTAAGGAAAAAAATAAAGATCCAAATACTATTAACCCACTTTCAGCAGTCGATCTTGTGATAGATCACTCTGTGCAAGTAGATCAATCAGCAAAATCAGATTCTTTTGAAAAAAATGTAGAAATTGAATTTAACAGAAATGGTGAAAGATATTCTTTTTTAAAATGGGGACAACAAGCATTTAATAATTTTAGAATTGTTCCACCTGGTACAGGAATATGTCATCAAGTAAATTTGGAGTATCTTTCCAAAGTAGTTTGGTCGGCAAAATATAAAGAAGATAATTACTTATTCCCAGATACACTCGTAGGCACAGATAGTCATACTACTATGGTGAATGGTTTGTCGGTATTGGGTTGGGGTGTAGGAGGCATTGAGGCTGAAGCTGGTATGTTGGGCCAACCAATTTCCATGTTAATTCCTGAAGTAATTGGTTTTGAAGTAAAAAATAAGATGCCCGAGGGTACAACTGCTACTGACTTAGTTTTAACAGTTGTAAAGATGTTAAGAGATAAAGGCGTAGTAGGAAAATTTGTAGAATTCTATGGAGAAGGATTAAAAAATCTTACATTAGCTGATCGAGCAACAATAGCTAATATGGCTCCAGAATATGGTGCGACTTGTGGTTTTTTTCCAATAGATGATGAAACTTTAAAATATCTTAAATTTTCAGGGAGAGATAAGAGCACAATTAAAATAGTTGAAGAATATGCTAAAACTCAGGGTTTATGGGCTAGTAATGAAATTGAGTTTACTGACACTTTAACTTTAGACATGTCAACAGTTGTCCCTACAATTTCTGGACCAAAAAGACCTCAAGATAAAGTTTTGTTAACTGATGCTGCGAAAAGTTTCGATAAAAGTTTTAAAGAAATTACAAAAAAAAAAGATTTCTCTATCTCTAAAGTATCTAATTCTGAATTTGAAATCAAAGATGGCTCAATTTTAATTGCTGCAATAACTTCTTGTACTAATACTTCTAACCCAAATGTTCTTATAGGAGCAGGTTTGCTTGCAAAAAAAGCTGTTAAATTAGGTCTTGACGTTAAACCTTGGGTTAAAACCTCACTAGCACCAGGATCCCAAGTAGTTACTGATTATCTAGAAAAAGCAGGATTAGATACTTATTTAGATAAACTTGGATTCAATCTTGTTGGATATGGTTGTACAACATGTATAGGTAATTCTGGACCATTGGCAGAAAATATTGTTGAGGCAATAAAAAAAGAAAATATTTATGCAGTTTCAGTTTTATCTGGCAACAGAAATTTTGAGGGAAGAATTTCACCTCATATTAAAGCAAATTATTTAGCATCACCACCATTAGTCGTGGCCTATGCTTTGGCTGGCCATATGAACTTTAATTTATATAAAGACTCTTTTGGAAAAGACAAAAACGGCAAAGATATTTTTATGAAAGATATTTGGCCATCAAACAAAGAAATAGAAGAAACTTTAAAATCATCTTTAACTGCAGAAATGTTTATTAAAAGATATTCCAATGTTTCTGAGGGACCAAAGCAATGGCAGAAAATAAAAACTGAAAAAACTAGTATTTACAATTGGGAAGATAATTCAACATATGTAAAGAAGCCACCATTTTTTGATAATCTACCAGATGAACCTGAAGGTTTTAAAAAGATTAAAGACGCAAGACCATTATTAATTTTAGGTGATATGGTTACAACCGACCATATTTCACCAGCTGGTAATATCCAAAAAGAGAGCCCAACTGGAGAATATTTTATGAAACATCAAATTTTGCCAAAAGATTACAATTCATATGGTTCAAGAAGAGGAAATCATGAAGTTATGATGAGAGGAACTTTTGCAAATATTAGAATAAGAAATGAAATGGCTCCTGGAACTGAAGGAGGTTATACAAAATTATATCCAGAGGAAAAAGTTATGCCAGTTTATGATGCTGTTGTTGAATATAAAAAAAGAGGAACCGATCTTGTAGTAATAGGAGGAAAGGAGTATGGAACAGGCTCATCTAGGGATTGGGCGGCGAAAGGCACAAAGCTACTTGGTGTAAAAGCAGTAATTGCAGAAAGTTTTGAAAGAATTCATAGATCTAATTTAATAGGAATGGGGATACTACCATTGCAGTTTAAAGACAATGTGAACAGAAATAATCTTGAATTAAAAGGATCAGAATTAATAAGCGTTGTAGATATTGAAAAAGGTATAAAACCTTCAGATACTATTAAACTCGAAATTAAGTATATATCAGGAGAAATAAAAACTATCGACACTCTATGTAGAATAGATACAAAAAATGAGCTAGAGTATTACAAAAATGGTGGAATTCTTCAATACGTTTTACGAAACATGATTTAGTTATGGATGAGGAAACAGCGATCATTAATAAAAACAATCGGAATGAAAAAATCAGAAATTTTTTTGTAAATAATAAAAGATCATTATTATCAATTTTTCTTCTTATTATTGCTATTTTGATTGGATATTTTGCATATGCAGAATATAGAGATAATCAGAGATTAAAAATCTCAGACCAATATAATTCTGTTACAACTAATCACTCGAATGAAAACAAAGATGACACTAAAAAATTACTTATAGATTTAATTTATAAAAATGATTCAACTTATTCACCACTTTCTTTATACTTTATAATTGATAATAAATTGATTGTTGAAAAATCAAAAATTAATATTTATTTTGATCACATAATTAAAGAAACCTCATTGGATAAAGAAATTAGAAATTTAGTAATTTATAAAAAAGCCCTTTACAACGCAGACAGTAGTCAAGAAAATGAACTATTAGATATACTAAAACCAATATTAAATTCAGATAGTGTTTGGAAGTCACAAGCATTATACCTAATTGCAGAATATTTTTACTCAAAAAATGAAAAACAAAAATCAAAAGAATTTTTTAACCAAATAATTTTACTAGAAAATGCCAATCAAGATCTTAAAATAGAGGCTCAAAAAAGGTTAAGTAGAGATTTAAGTGAATAATACTATAATTTTTTTTATTTGTTTACTATTTATTTATGGTTGTTCATTTAATAAAAATTCAAAATTTTGGACTGCTTCACAAAATATTACTGAGGAAAAAAAATTAGATTATAAAGAAATATTTATTAAAGAAGAGGCTTTAAAAAAAGAATTGAATGCCAACGTCTTAATTAATTTGGGAAATTTATTCAATAATAATTCTAAAATTAGAAATTATTTTAATAATGATGGTAGATTGAATTTCAATGCTGTTCTTAAAAAATCCTCAAGATATAAATTTTCTAAGATAAAAAATTTCTATCAATTTGAACCTAAGATTTCATTTGCAGGTAAAAATATTGTATTTTTTGATAATAAAGGCTCAATTTTAAAGTTCGATGAAAAATCAAAACTAATATGGAAAAAAAATTATTATTCTAAATCTGAAAAAAAATTAAAACCAATACTACAACTTGCTAATGATGGTTCTACACTAGTAGTGGCAGATAATATTGCTAAATCTTATGCATTAAATCTTAATACTGGTGAAAAGTTATGGTCAAAAAATAATTTAGCACCATTTAATTCTCAAATTAAAATTTATAAGAATAAGTTTTTTATAGTTGATTTTTCTAATACTTTAAGATGTTTTTCATTAATAGATGGAAAAGAATTATGGAATGTTAAAACAGAAAGTTCATTAATAAGGTCACAAAAAAAACTTTCAATGGTTATTATTGACGACTCATTATATTTTAATAATTCTATAGGTGATATTAGTGCAGTAAATATTAATAAAGGCGAATTATTATGGCAGTTGCCTACACAAAGCAGTGTAATTTATGAAGCTGCTTTTTCATTAGAAACTTCCGATTTAGTAACGGATGGAAACACATTATTTTTTTCAAATAATAAAAATCAATTTTTTTCAGTTGACCTTGAGACAGGAAGTTTTAATTGGGAAAATAAAGTCAATTCAAACCTTAGACCGAGCTTGGTTGGAAATTATATTTTTACGGTTTCTATTGAAGGATATTTAGTGATAATTGAAAAAAATAATGGAAATATTTTAAGAGTGACTGATATTTTTAGTGGTTTTAAAAAAAAGAAAAGAGAAAAAATTAAACCAGTAGGTTTCGTGATTGGAAAAAACAAAATTTATTTAACAACAGATAATGGAAGATTAATGATTATTAATATAAAAACAGGAAAAATTAATTCAATTTTAAAAATAGATAATGACAAAATTTCTAGACCATTTGTATTGGATAAGAAACTATATGTTGTAAAAGATAATGCTATTATCAAATTAGATTAATGTTTCTTAAATTTTTGGAAAAAATAGGTCGAAAAAAAGTAGTTTTAGACAGAGGTCCATCACATCCAAAATATCATGAAGCTAAGCCTTGGATGAATAGATATTATCTCCTTATGAGACATCGTCCTAAATGGTTTCCATTCAATATTTTAATACATGAAATGTTAGATGATGATCACGGTGAAGGTGTTCATAACCATACATTTCCCTATATAACTATTGTATTAAGGGATGGTTATTGGGAAACATTAAGCAGTGGTAAATATTGGAGACCACCAGGGTACATAGGTTTTAGGTCAGCAAACAATCTGCACAGAGTTGACCTTAAACCAGGAACTAAACCTTTAACAATTTTCATTTCAGGACCGTTTGGTTTAAGAAAAGGTCCAAGATCAGAATATGGGATTGATTTTAAAAAAAAAAGATGAATTTAAAAAAAAATTTTTTGAATTTTTGTAAAACTAATGAATTTGAAATTAACGATCGTCAATTAGATATTATAGAAGATCTTAAAAAATTCTATGTGGAAAATTTCGAACAAAATTTTTTGTCAAAAATCTTCAATAAAAAAAAATCTAAAGCTGGATATTATTTAGTTGGAGATGTAGGGGTTGGAAAAACTATGATTCTGAATTTTTTTTTTAATGAATTAAATGAAAAAAAATTAAGACTTCACTTTAATGAATTTATGATTAATTTTCATAATTTTATATTTAAAAATAATGATAAAGAAAATAGAATTGATTATTTTGTAAAGGATCTTAAAAAAAAAGCTCAAATAATTTACTTCGATGAATTTCAGGTAACAAACATCGTTGATGCGATGATACTTGGTAAATTATTCAAAAAAATATTTGATGCAAAAATTAAATTTATATTTTCATCTAACACAAGAATCAAAGATTTATACAAAGATGGATTACAAAGAGATCAATTTATTCCCTTTTTAAAAGTTATAGAAAATAACTCTTATGAAAAAGAGCTATTAATAGATGATGATTATCGTTCTAGAAATAATAAAAATTTTGAAAGATTTTTATTTCCAATTAGTCAATCTACAAATTTCAAATTTAATAAGTTTTTTAGAAAACTTACTAAAAATAAAAATAAATCTAAAAAAATTTTAGATATCAAAGGAAGAAAATTAGAGATAGATAATTTTTATGATAATATTATAAAGTTTGATTTTAACGAATTATGTGACAGAAATTTAGGATCCGAAGATTACATTAGTATCACAAATAATTGTGAATTTCTTTTTATAAAAAATTTACCTGATTTCAATGAAGATAATTCAAATCAACAACAAAGATTCATAACACTTATTGATATTATTTATGAAAAAAAAATACCTTTAATGATTACTTCTAATGTGAGTCTAGATAAGATAAATTCATCAAAAAGTTTGAGTGAGCCATTTAAAAGAACTATTAGTCGTTTATATGAGTTAACCTCGATAAATTTCAATTAAATTATGAAGCAAAAATTTTTTAATTTATCTATCAATACTGATGGACAGAAACTTTATGAATTTACAGATCAAACTATTAATTGGATCCAAAAAAATAATTTTAAAAATGGAATGCTTAATTTAAGTATTCAACATACTAGTGCTTCATTAATTGTTCAAGAAAATGCAGACCCTGATGTTTTAACAGATTTAAAAAATTATTTTGATAGATTAGTTCCTATGGACAATAAATTATATATCCATACTGCAGAAGGAAAAGATGATATGCCCGCACACATTAAATCTACATTAACAAATAATCAAATTTCTCTAAGTATAAAAGATGGTGAATTATTGCTTGGAACGTGGCAAGGCGTATATTTATTTGAGCATAGATTAGAAATTCAAAAAAGAACTATAGTTCATCATTTTTTAGGTGAATAAAAATTCAATTTATTTTTTCTTTAAAGACTGAAATGCCTCAAGAGCTGCAGCCCTGGCTTTTTCATGTATTACAATGGGATTTGGATAATCTTTACCAATAATTGTTTTTATCGCTTCTTGGTACTTTAATTCCATTTCCCAAGGCTTATGTATAAATTTATTTGGAACATTTTTAAGTTCAGGAACCCATTTTTTTACATAAGCGCCCTCTTTATCAAACTTTTCGCCCTGGAGTATTGGATTAAATATTCTAAAATATGGCGCTGCATCTGCACCACACCCAGCAACCCATTGCCACTGAGCAACATTGTTCGCTTTGTTAAAATCTAATAAGCAATTTCTAAAATGTTTTTCTCCTTCAATCCAATTAATTCTTAAATGTTTAACAAGAAAAGAACCAACAACCATTCTTATCCTATTATGCATCCATCCAGTTTCGTACAATTCTCTCATACCTGCGTCAACGATAGGATAACCAGTCATACCTTCTTTCCAAGCTTTTAAAAATTTTTCATTTTTAACCCAAGGAAATTTATCAAATTCTTTTCTAAAATTTCCCTTTAAAAATTCTGGGAAATAATTAATTAAACTATGAGAAAATTCACGCCAACCAAGTTCATTTATATATTTTCTATAACCTATTCCTTTTGATTTAATTTCAGAACATTTTTTCCAAATACTTCCAACATGAATTTGACCATGTTTGATATATGGAGATAATTTAGATGTTCCTTCTATAGAGGGTATATCTCTAGCACTTCCATAATCTTTAATCTTATTTTCAATTAAGTTTTTAAGTATTTTTTTTGAATCATTTTCCGAAACTTCCCAATATTTATCAAATTTCTCATACCAACTTTTTTTTGGTAAAATATCTTTTGGTTCAATACATTTCTTAAAAAATGAAACCTTTTTTATTTTCTTTTTAATTATATAATTTTTACTTGGTGGTTGATTTAAATACACTTGTTCAGCATTTTTCCAAAAAGGTGTAAATACTTTAAATGGAGTTCCATCATTTTTTGTTACATCTTGGAATTCATTTAGAATATTTCCTTTGAAATATTTGTAATTGATTTCATTTTTAATCAATAAATCACGAATTTTTTTTCCTTTAGCAATAACATCTGGTTCATAAATTTTATTCCAATATATTGAAACTTTATCTTTCTTATTTAATTTAGAAAAAATCTCTAATTCATCACCTTTCACTATTTCAAGATTAATTTTATAATTTGATAAATCTTTTTTTAAAGTTACTAAGGACTTGAACACCCACCATTTTTGAGCTTCTTTTTTGTCATCAAAATCATTATTATTATAAATATATAATGCAATAACACTTTCATGATTTTGTGTCGCGAAATACAGCGCAGGATTATTTTCAACTCTAAAATCTTCTCTTATCCAAAAAATACCTGTGCTATTCATTAGTTTAATTTTGATTAATTAATTTTTGATACATTTCTTGGTCAGTATCTCCCTCACAACCAAAAACTAAAACGTTAGATTTTTCATTTAGTTCTAATTTTTCTTTAATTGCTTGATCTTCACAACTTGTAATCAAGCTAATTACTCCAGGCGCTGAATTTTCTCCTGCAATTATTTTATCATCACTAAAGCTTGAATTTCCAAGTAATTTCATAGTTTTTGCAATATCATCGTCTGGTAAACTTATACAATGTTTAACTGAATTTTTGAGTATTTCCCATGGGACTAATGATACTTCGCCACATGACATACCACCCATTAAACTCTCTCTTTTAATATCTATTTTTTCTATTTTTCCTGTTTTAATACTTTCCATTACACATGCTGCACTATCAGGTTCAACAACTATAATTACTGGAACATAATCTAAATATCTCGCAATACCCGCAACCATTGCAGCAGCCATTCCACCAACACCAGCCTGTAAAATGATGTGAGTAATTTTATTTTCTTTAATTTGATCAGTTATTTCTTTCATCATAACAGTGTAACCTGCCATTGTGTACTTAGGCACAGTTATATAATCTTTCCAAGCAACATCCTGAACTATTTGCCAACTATTTTCAGTAGACTGCCTTATACATTCAATCAAGGATTTTTCATAATTGCCTTTTACTTTTATAACCTCTGCTCCAAGGTTAGACATAGCTTTTTCTCTTGCATCGCTTACAAATTCACTAATAAATATTTTACAACTTAATCCCAATCTTTTAGCTCCCCAGGCAACAGATCTTCCATGATTACCAGCAGTAGCTGTTGCAACTACAATATCTTTATTTCCTTTAGTGACCTGTTCTACTGCATAAGCTCCACCTAAAGCCTTAAACGATTTCAAATCAAATCTTTTACTTTCATCTTTGTAAAAAATATTATTTAAATTTAATTCTTTAGATAGTTTATCTAATGAGAGAAGAGGAGTAGGCAAGTAACCTTTCCATTTTGAAATACTACTATAAGCATTGTCAATTTCTTTTGATGACAAAGATTCTAGTATATGATTTTTATCAAAAGAATAATTTTTGTTATCAGTAAATTCAGAATATTTCCATTGGTGACCATTGGATAATATTGTCATAGATTAGCAATCTAAAGTATTATTTTTTTCCCATTGAGATACAGGTTTTCTTTTATTAAATCTATTTTTAGCTTTAAAATTTTTAATTTCTGAATTTTTTAATTTAATATAGCTTTTAATAACATCTGAACCAAAAGCATTTGAAAGAGACTTACTATTGTTAAGCATATTTATAGCTTGATTAATGTCATTAGGTAGTTTTTTTAGTTTTGGATACTTTTTATAATCCTCATACATATTACAATGAAGGGGTTTACCTGGATTTAATTTTTTATTAATTCCTTCTAGACCTGCAGCTATTATACCTGCTTGCAGTAAATATGGATTTGCTGATCCATCCATTAACCTTAGCTCAAACCTACCCTTATCAGGAATTCTGATCATGTGAGTTCTATTATTACCTGTGTAAGAAATACTGCTAGGAGACCAAGTTGCGCCAGATTTTGTGGGCGGGGCATTAATTCTACGATAACTATTTATAGTTGGATTAAAAAAAGCTGACAGCGCTTGAGTATTACTCATAATTCCACCTAAGAAATTATAAGCCAACTTACTTAATCCTAATTTGTCTTTGTTATCTAAAAATTTGTTTATCTTTCCACTCCATACTGATACGTGAGCATGACATCCATTACCAGTTAAATTACTAAATGGTTTTGGCATAAAAGTTGCTCTTAAACCATGCTTTTCAGCCAAGCTCTTAACCATAAATTTAAAAAATACATGTCTGTCTGCAGTGATAAGAGAGTCTGAGTAGTCCCAGTTCATTTCAAATTGACCATTAGCATCTTCATGATCATTTTGGTAGGGTTTCCATCCCATTTCTAACATACAGTCACAAATTTCTTTTATTAATTCATACCTTCTCATCAAAGCTGATTGGTCATAACAGGGTTTAGATTGAATATCTCTTTTGTCTGCTAAAGAATGTCCATCCTCAGAAATTAAAAAATATTCACACTCAACACCTGATTTCATTTGTAGTTTTTTTTGTGATAATTTTTTAATTTGCTCTTTAAGCATAATTCTTGGAGAAGCTTTTACAGGTTTTCCATCCATGTATAAGTCTGATGCTAACCAACCAATTTCTTTATTCCAAGGTAACTGAATTAAACTATCAGGATCCGGAACACCAAACATATCACTATCAGCTGGTGTCATATCTAACCATGTAGCAAATCCAGCAAAGCCAGCACCATCTTTTTGCATTTCCCCAATTGCTTGAGCTGGAACTAATTTAGATCTTAGTACCCCAAATAGATCAACAAAACTTATTAAGAAATATTTTATTTTTTTTCTTTTTGCTATTTGAGATAAATTTTTTGGCATATTTAATCTTAATTATTAAAAAGATGCCTAGCAATCATTTTTTTTCTTTTATCCCTGGTATCCAATTGCTTCCAGCAAGCGGAACTCTAGCCATAGCTGCAGCCTCTACAGTCAAAGCACATAAATCTTCAGGCTCTAAGTTATGTAAACTATTTTTACCACATGCTCTAGCGAGCGTTTGAGCTTCTAAAGTCATAACTTTTAAATAATTAGTGAGTTTTTTTCCTGCCTTTTTAGGGTCTAATCTTTTCATCAATTTTTGATTTTGCGTAGAAATTCCCGCAGGATCATTACCTTCATGCCAATCATCGTATGCTCCAGCAGTAGTACCAAGTTTTTTATAATCATTTTCCCATTTAGGATCATTATCTCCTATAGCTATCATAGCAGCGCTACCAATTGAAACTGCATCTGCTCCTAATGCAAGGGCTTTTGCAACATCGGCCCCATTTCTTATTCCACCCGAAATTACTAATTGTACTTTTCTATGAACATCTAGCTCTTGAAGAGCGTCAACTGCTGGTCTTATACATGCCAAGGTAGGCTGTCCCACATTCTCGATAAATACTTCTTGAGTAGCTGCAGTTCCACCTTGCATTCCGTCAAGAACAACTACATCAGCACCAGCTTTAACAGCCAAAGCTGTATCATAATATGGTCTCGCACCTGCAATTTTAATAAAGATAGGAACTTGCCATTTAGTTATCTCTCTTAATTCTAAAATTTTTATTTTAAGATCGTCTGGACCAGTCCAGTCAGGATGTCTACACGCTGATCTTTGATCAACTCCTTTCGGTAGAGTTCTCATTTTTGCAACACGGTCATTAATTTTTTGACCTAATAACATTCCTCCACCTCCAGGTTTTGCGCCTTGTCCTATTACTACTTCTATTGCATCTGCTTTTCTTAAATCATCAGGATTCATTCCATATCTTGATGGAAGTAACTGATAAACTAAATATTTCGATTGTCCTCTCTCTTCTGGTGTCATACCACCATCGCCAGTGGTTGTTGATGTACCAGCTGCACTTGCTCCTCTTCCTAAGGCTTCCTTAGCTGCACCAGATAAAGCTCCAAAACTCATGCCAGCAATAGTAATTGGTATATCAAGTTCCAAAGGTTTTTTTGCATACCTAGTTCCCAATGTAATATTTGTAGTACACTTCTCTCTATAACCCTCTAGAGGATATCTTGACATTGAGGCACCAAGGAATAATAAATCATCAAAATGAGGCAGTTTTCTTTTTGATCCTCCACCCCTAATATCGTATATACCCGTGGCCGCTGCTCTTCTAATTTCAGAATTTGTATATTCATCGAAAGTCCAAGATTGTCTTGGGTGAGTTTTATTATTCTTTTTCATAATTAATAATTATTATCGATTTTAAAATTATACAATTGTCTTGCTGATCCATACCTTTTGAAGTCTTCTGCTTTATGGTTTTTTATTTCAGCATTTTTTAAAAATTTTTTTAACTTATTGATATGTTTTTTATCCATTTTTTTTTCAACACAATCTGCACCTAAGGATTTAACATTTCCTTTAATATAGATATTTGTTTCATATAAACTGTCTCCTAATGCCTCACCAGCATCTCCACAAACTATTAGATTCCCAGATTGAGACATGAATCCTGACATATGTCCAACAGAGCCTTTTACAATAATATCTACACCCTTCATTGATATTCCACATCTTGAACTAGCATCTCCATCAATTATTAAAAGACCTCCATGTGCTGTTGCCCCAGCAGATTGAGAAGCATTTCCTTTAACATGAACTTTTCCAGACATCATATTTTCAGCCACACCTGTTCCAACGTTTCCCTCAATTGTAATATTTGCTTTCTTGTTCATACCCGCACAATAATAACCAACATGACCTTTAATTGTAATATTCATTTCTTTATCTAACCCTGCACAAATTGCATGATTTCCCTCAGGATTAGTAATCGTGAAATCTCTTTCATTAGTTTTTCTATCAAGATTTTGTAATTTTTCGTTAACATTTCTCAATTCTAATTTTTTTAAGTCTAGTTCCATTAATTTCCCCAAGAATAAACCACACCAGGCTCTGGTTCAAAAATTTTGGCATTATTTACTTTAGGAAGATGTGCCATGGCTTGAAATTCAGATGCTATAGCCACATAATCATCTGTTTCAGCAATCACTGCTGGTTTACATGCTATTTCATCCCGTAAAACTGCAAAACCGTCTTTTGTACCGGTGATAAAAGTATAAAAACCGTCTAAGTCTTTCAGACTATCTTTAAGAGTTTCCTTTAAATTTTTTTTATTTGAAAGATTATTTGAAATATATCCAGCCGCTACTTCAGTATCATTTTCTGAGTCAAAATTTACTCCATCTTTTTTTAACTTTCTTCTTAGATTATTATGATTTGACAAAGAACCATTATGAACTAAGCATTCGTCTTCTCCAGTAGAATAGGGGTGCGAACCATCAGTTGTAATTGCACTTTCAGTCGCCATTCTTGTATGTCCAATGGCATGAGAACCAGAGTAGTCATCAAGTTTAAATTTCTTGACAACTTCACTAGGATCTCCAACTTGTTTAAATATCTCAATTGATTTACCATATCCCACCAAAGCAACATCTTGAAAATGATTTTTAAGGATAGTTAACATAGGTTCAGGCTTAACAGATGTTTTTAAAATGACATGATCAGAATTTTTTATTAATTCAGCGTCTAAATGTTTATTGATCCTTTCTTCGAAATCTTTAAAGCTCAATTTATTAATACATATTGAATATTTAAATTTTTCTTTTTCTTCTTTTTTATATATCGCAAAACCCGCACTATCTGGTCCGCGTGACCCCATATTAATTAACATTTTTGACAAAAGGGAACCAAGCGAGTCTTTTAATTTCTCATTTTTTAGATAAATTCCAACTATTCCACACATGATTTTTTTATTTAATTAAAGATAATAAGAAGTCTTTATAGTAAATAGCATTAACCAAAACAATAATGATAATTGCGGCAAAGACACCGTACTTTGCTTTTGGAAATGCCACACCTCTCATTTTACTTGGTCTTAATTCCTCGTTGTTTTTCTTTTCTTCTGACATAGAATAAAAAAAAAGGGCGCCACATTTCTGCAGCGCCCAAATTTGATTTTAATTACCAGTCGGTAATATTACTTTTATAGTCGTTAGCACTATGTCTTTTTCTAGATAGTCTCTCAAGCTCTTGGCTCTCAGATCTTCCAGTTAAAACATGCCAACCAACCCATAAGATAATTGCTAAGATTACAAGCAATCCTTCTGTGGATCCAGCACCAGGATAAACTGCACCAGCAACTTCTTCAGCTGGTTTGTTTAGGTGATCAATCCAATTTGTAACTGTCGCCATATATTATTCTCCTTTACCTGGTTGCGGATGCCACTGCTTTTTCATCATCTTTAGCAGCTTCCATTATTTCATAGTCAAGTCCAGCTATCTCTGCTTCACGAGGTATTCTTAATTTACCCATTCCATGAAGAACTTTAGCTATAACATAACCTGGTATTAGTCCAAGAACTACGAACATTATTAATGCTCCTAAGAACTGTCCTAACGGATTAATTGATGCATATGTTGTTCCATCCCACATAGCACCAACACTGTAACCAGATGCAGGATAACCATTTAAGACAAAACCACAAATTACTAGACCAATAAATCCAGCATATCCATGTACTGCTACTGCACCAACTGCATCATCAATTTTGAACTTACGTTCAACCCAGTAATGTAGTTTGTATGAAATAACAACACCGATCATACCGATGATCATTGCTTGAATTGGATGATATAAATCATTTCCAGCTGAAGCACATATGATACCTGCTAGTCCACTTGAGTATGTCCAGAAAGGATCACCTTTAGCAATCCAATAACCAGCCAATAATCCTCCTGACAATGACATCAAGAAGTTAAAGGTAATACCACTAAGTGTAGTAGGGGTTACATATATGTTTGTTGCTGTCCAATAACTTATGCCCTCCATACCGTACTCAGGCCCAAGATCAAAGATTGGTATATTACAAGCTGCGTAAAAACCCCAGAAACCAGTATAGATTAAAAATAATCCAATTGTGACTAACCAAGGATTTCTTGGTCCAATGTTTCTTGGTTCACCGCTAGATGAAAACTTACCAATTCTTGGTCCTAAAACAAATAAAACACCTAAAGCAAATCCACCAGCTATTGCGTGAATTACTCCTGATGCATAAGCATCATGGTATCCTAAAATTTTAAGCATCCATCCATCAAAGTGCCATCCCCATGCAGCATCAATTACCCAAAAAACAGATCCAATTGCAATTGCTAAAATACCAAATGCAAAAGTAGTTATTCTTTCGATGATTGCCCCAGAGACAATGGAAGCAGCAGTCCATGAGAATAATAAGAATGCCGCCCAGAATACACCAGATATATGGTCTCCTAGGTTGACAGCCATTAAATCACTTGTTGCTGTATACCACGTTGCACTAAAAGCAGAATCATCTGTAATTAATGCAGAACTTTCATTCATTATTGAAGGTGCAATTCCCGGTCCTGTTGGGAAAGCCCAATAAATCCACCAACCAAACAAAAACCAGGTTACTGTTACTAAAGGTATCAGCATCGTGTTTTTCATAAGAGTATGTTGGTGATGTTTGTATCGAGAAGCTCCGACTTCATACATACAGAAACCAACGTGAATTAAAAACATTAGTACTACCGTTACCCAGTAGTAAAATTCTGTAAATATGGTTGTAAGAGCAGCTAACTGATCAGTCATATTCTCTCTCTCCTTATTTAGTTTTTAAAAACCCTATAAAATTTATTGAGAGGTGACAAATAAAACAAACGCTCAAAACCCACAATTGACAACAATTTCTAAAATAAAATCAACTTTTGATTGTGCAATTAGAATTTTAAATAAGCTTTTTTCAAATCAACAAGAGGGTGTTTTGGAGACATTTGAAATTTTACAAGAAGTTCTCTTGCTATCATATCTCTATCTTGCTGATTGTTAGGTAATTTTATTGAACTAGGTATCGTCACCCAACCATTCGCATTTCTGCAAAAAACTGCAGGTCTATCTTCTTCATATCCCATATGAACATCCTCAAGCCAATTTAAATCATCCCACCCCATTGCTTCAATATATTTTTTTAAGAATGGAGTGATTTTAGAATAATCTGGCAAAAGGTTTACATCATATCGGTATCCTATTGATTGACCGATCATTT
Source organism: uncultured Pelagibacteraceae bacterium (assembly GCA_902622805.1). Classification (GTDB taxonomy): domain Bacteria; phylum Pseudomonadota; class Alphaproteobacteria; order Pelagibacterales; family Pelagibacteraceae; genus Pelagibacter. The sequence continues at coordinate 96,498 of CACNRG010000001.1, forward strand.
TTTCTCTAGCTGTTTCTTTTTTTTTTCCTAATTGACCTTTAATTTCTTTTACTTTAGCTAATTTTTTCACTTTTTTTTTTGCCATAAATACTCTTAAATTTTGTGATAGTTATCAACTCCAACTGTGTAATTAGTTCCCGCTAAAGGAACCTTAGCTAGTGCAGATGCCTCTGAAGTTAGAGCAGCTAAATCTTCAGGCTCAAGTGAATGAATATTTGTTTTTCCACATGCTCTTGCTAAAAGTTGTGCCTCAAGTGTCATTGAGTGTAAGTAATTATAAACTCTTACAGCAGCATCGTCAGGATTTAATCTAGCTCTTAGTTTAGGATCTTGAGTTGCAACACCTACTGGACATCTTCCAGTATGACAATGATAACATTCTCCTGCTTTTACACCCATCTCTTTTTCAAAATTTGCTTCAGGAATATCCTTGTTACAATTTAAAGCTATCATTGAGCCAGTACCAATTGCTATAGCATCAGCACCCAATGCTAGAGCTTTTGCCATATCAGCACCATCTCTAACACCTCCAGCATAGATTAAAGTAACTTTTCCAGTTTTGCCAACATCATCAATTGCTCTTCTAGCTTCTCTAATAGCAGCAATACCTGGAATTCCAGTATTTGCAGCTGCTATGTGTGGACCTGCACCGGTGGATCCTTCCATACCATCAAGATAAATAGAGTCAGGATCACACTTAGCGGCCATTCGAACATCATCATAAACTTTTGAAGCTCCAAGTTTTAATTGAATTGGTACTTTGTTTTTAGTCAATTGTCTTAACTCCTCAACTTTTAAAGCTAAGTCATCTGGTCCTAACCAGTCAGGATGTCTTGCTGGTGATCTTTGGTCAATACCTGATGGTAATGATCTCATTTCAGCAACTTGATCAGTTACTTTTTGACCCATTAAGTGTCCACCCATTCCAACTTTTTGGCCTTGACCAATAAAAACTTCAATTCCATCAGCTAGTTGCGCATGATGTGGATTAAAACCATATCTGGATTGAATACATTGATAATACCATTTTTCAGAATATCTTCTTTCATCAGGTATCATTCCTCCTTCGCCTGAACATGTTGCACTACCAGCCATCGTAGCACCTCTTGCTAAAGCTGTTTTAGCTTCATATGAAAGCGCACCAAAGCTCATCCCAGTAATATAAACAGGAATATCTAACTCAATAGGGTTTTCACATCTCGGACCAATTACTGTCTTTGTCTCACATTTTTCTCTATAGCCCTCAATAACGAATCTTGTAAGAGTACCTGGTAAAAAAACTAGATCATCAAAAGTAGGAATCTTTTTCATTAATGCCATTCCACGCATTCTGTATCTACCTAATTGAGATTTAATATGAATATCATCTATAACTTCTGGTGTGAAAATTGCGTTATGTCCGAGTAAACTTTTATTTCTTTTACCCTCTTCGTGAGAGTGAACATCCGCTTTCCCACCAACACCTTTTATTTTTTTTTTCACTTTTTTTAATTTTTTTTTAGGCATTAAATTGCTCCCTTCTTCTCTGTAGGTTCTAAGTTATCATAATTCCAAAGTTTTTTACCCGCTACAATTTTTTTCATTTTACTCAAATCAAAATTTGCACCGATTTCTGCAACCTTTAATTTTCTTCTAAGCCAATCTTGATCGCTCGATGTTAATTCTGCGTCTACTGCATCACTACCATATGATCCTATTTCTCCACCTACGAAAATTGTCCCATCATACATTGAGTCACCAAGGTTTATTCCTACGTCGCCGAGTATAATAATTCTTCCTCTCTGCATCATAAATCCTGTAAAAGCTCCTGCATCACCACCAATTATGATAGTTCCGCCCTTCATATCAATCCCTGTTCTGGCACCAACACTACCTTTACAAATCAAGTCTCCACCTCTGATTGCAGCTCCAAAACATGAACCCGCATTTTTTTCAATAACAACTTTACCTGCCATTAAATTTTCAGCACAAGACCATCCAACTCTCCCATTTATTCTTACTATCGGACCATCACAAGATCCTATTCCAAAGTAACCTAAACTCCCCTCAAAAATTAAATTTAATTTATTTAAAATACCTACACCTAAACTATGTTTTCCTTGTGGGTTTTTTATCACTATTGTTCCGTAACCTTCACTCATTAGACCATCTATTTTTTTATTGGCTTCTGCTGCGGTCATATCTTTTACATCAAGATCAGTTCTCTTATTAAAATCTACATCATATGTCCCAAAATAATAAAAATTTTCAGCCTCATCAGGATTAAAAAATTTTTGTTGAGTTCTTCCTGTTAAAACTTCGGTGTGCATACCCATAGCTTGGGATTTGGTTTTTTTCTCAGAAGTTTTTATATTTGCCATACTTTTACCTCTCCATCAAATGGATCGTAGGTGTTAATTTCTTGTGGTAAAACAGATCTAATTGCTATTTCCTCTGACCCCATAGCAACTAATTCATCTGATTCATATAAAACTAGAGGTTTTGCAGCCATAGTATCTTTTGCCATTCCTAAAGAATTTTTAGTTGCAACAAAATATGTAAAAACTCCATCAAGACCAATTAAAGAGTCTTTCATACCCTCTTCTAAACTTGCTCCTTCTCTCATTTTTTGTGCGATATAAACTGCTATTAATTCTGAGTCACACTCAGACATAAACCTCATACCTTTGTTTTCTAAAGCTCTTCTATTATTCCAATAATTTGTTAATTGGCCATTATGAACTACAGAAACATCACTAAATGGATAACCCCAAAATGGGTGAGCTGATTTAATATCCACACCTGACTCAGTTGCCATTCTTGCGTGACCAATTGCATGAGTTCCAATAAGTTTATCTAGCGAATATCTATCGCAAACTGCTTTTGCATTTCCAAGGTCTTTTATCACCTCTAAAGATTTACCCATAGATAAGATTTCGACGCCTGGAATACTCTCAATTTTTTGAGAAAATTCTAATAAATCCTTTTTTTCGTAAGCAATTTCATACCTTAAAGAATATGGAAGAGTTCTCTCCTCTTTAACTATTTTTGCACCCAGCTCTGATAAAGTTTGATCAACAATTTTTTTTCTTTCATCATAAACAGATATATCTTCTACAATTGATGAACTTCCTTCACCAACATTTTCACCAACCTTAAAGCGCATAATGAAATTTTTTCCATCTGTGTCACCGTATAATGCATAACCAGTCGAATCTTCACCTCTATGTTTTAAGGCTTGGAGCATTCCCTGAAGCTCACTTCCAACATTAGATGATTTACCTCTATGTATTAATCCAGCTATTCCGCACATATATTCCTTTATATATATATCCTAAATTTTTAAAGTCTATGGTAAACAATCTAAATAAGTATCCAAATCCCATTGAGTTGTTGCACCTAAAAATTTCTCCCACTCATCATTTTTGTACCAATGAAAAATTTTATACATTTCATCTGGCATTGCAGATTGAACTATTTTATCTTCTGAAAGTCTTTCAAGTGCTTCACCTAAACTTAAAGGTAATTTTTTAACATCTTTTCCAGCTTTTTGAGCTTCATATATATTTCTAGACTCTGGCTTGCCAGGATCAATTTTATTTGTCAGACCATCATCCATTGTTTTGAGTAAAGCTGCTCCCATTAAATAAGGATTATGCATAGAATCAACAGATCTATATTCAAATCTACCTGGAGCAGAAACCCTTAATCCACATGTTCTATTTTGATATCCCCAATCAGCATAAACGGGCGCCCAAAATCCTTGATCCCAGAGTCTTCTGTAAGAATTAACTGTAGAAGATCCAATGGCTGTTAATGCTGGTAAGTGTTTCATGATACCACCGATTGACATTAATCCTACTTTGCCTGGTAGCTGCATATCTTTTGTATCAGGCATAAAAGTATTTGTTCCACCCTCAACATAAGTGAAGACCTCTTCAACACCGGGCAATGATTTGTGTCCTAATTTATTAACTACATCTTTTCCACCTTTCCAAAGCGAAAGATTGGTATGGCAACCACTGGCAGAAACACCCATAAAAGGTTTTGTCATAAAACAAGCTATCAAACCATGTTCTCTAGCTACTTGAGCACAGATTTGTCTATATGTGGAGAGTCTATCAGCATTTCTTAGTACATCATCGAACATCCAGTTTAACTCTAGCTGACCTGGTGCATCCTCATGATCACCTTGAATCATATCAAGACCCATCGCGTTTGCATATTCAATAACTTTCATAAAAACAGGCCTTAAAGATTCAAATTGATCAATGTGATAACAGAAAGGTTTTGAAAATCCTTTTCCTGTTGGTGTGCCATCTTCATTTTTTGTTAACCACATCATTTCTGGTTCAGTACCAACTCTCATTTGGTAACCATGCTTCTTTTTAAATTCCTCAGCAATAATTCTTAAATTTCCTCTACAATCAGAAGTTAAGTGACCACCTGGATTATCTCTTTCTTCTCTATTTCTAAAACATGTGCAATAAACTCTGCCAACTCTTTTATCCCATGGTAATTGAACAAATGTTTCTGGATCTGGTATACCAACTAATTCTTTAGCTTCAGGTCCATAACCAATGTAATTATTGTGACGATCTAGGAATAAGTTTGCAGTTGCTCCATAAACTAGTTGAAATCCTTTTTCAGCAGTTCTCTCCCAATGATCTGCGGGAATACCCTTACCAACTACTCTTCCAGTAACTGAGATAAACTGAAAATAAATATAAGTTATTCCTAATTCATTAATTTTATCTCGTACTTTTTTAACTAATTTTGCTCTTCCTGGTTGATTAACGTGTTTTTCTAGATCTGTCATAGTTCCCTCTGTTACGAATTTTTAGTTCAAAAAGGTAACTGAAAATAAAACGTCTGTCTACTTAGATAAGTTAACTCCAAGGAAACGGACTGTTCGAAGTAGGGTGAAGTTCACCCTTCTCGTATCGGTTGAATCTAAATGGTTTCAACAAGTCACTTTCTTGTCCTAAAATTTCTTTTGCTACTAACTCACCAACACCTATCATTTTATAACCATGGTTAGCATCAGCAATCATGTATACATTTTCTAAAAATCTATCAAAAATTGGAAATGAGTCTGGTGTCATACACCCAAGTCCACCTGAAGGTCCTTTTCTATATAAATCTGATTTACCTTCAAATCTTTTTTGGCAATGAGCTAAAGCAGAACACCACATATCATTGAATGCCTCAGTTGTTTGATATTCTGGAGACTCAACTCCATATGGATCAACATTCACTTCATCAAAATGTTTTTCTACAATATATGGAGAGGTACCACCTTGAACACCTAATCCATCAATGTCTGGTTTATAATAAATACCCCAAATTTTATCAGTTATTAATTTTTTTGTTTTATCAGAATATAATGGCGCTGTTGAATCAACATGGATTACAGGGGGTGCTTTTCCATTGTTCATTTTTAAAAAATCTGGCTCTACACCAATGACACCTTCTTGTAACATCCAGTATGTCCACATATCAGTTGTATGCATTTTACCGTCTTTACCTTTAATGTTTGCAGTTTTTGGAAGCTCAAGCATATTCCAAAAATCTCTAGCCCAAGGACCTGCTCCAATTACCACTTGCTCACAGTCAATTGTACCTTGATTTGTCTCTACACCTGTAACAGCTTTACTATTACTACCTCTTTTAAATCCATTTACTTTCACACCTTTAATAACTTGAACACCATTGGATGTAGATTTACTCTCTAAAGCTTTAATAGAGTCTTTATTAAAAGCATAACCACCTTTTTTTTCATGAAGAACTGATGTGATACCCTGAGCTTGCCAATCATCAAACATGCTTCTCATATAATTCATACAATCTTTTTCACCTTCAATAAATTCCGAGTCATATCCAATTGCTTTTTGTTGCTCGTAAATTGTTGCAACATCATCGTGCATTACTTCAGGAGATATTTGTAGATAGCCAACAGCATTGTATTTAAATGCTTTCGGGTCACTTTCCCAAACTGAAACCGAATGAGCCATTAGCTCTCTCATTGCTGGCTGAAAATAATTATTTCTAATTACACCACAAGCAATACCACTAGCACCTGCTGCAGTATCTTTTTTTTCTAAAACAACAATATCACCTGGATTTTTATAAGTTTCGGATAATTTCCAAGCTGTGCTAAGGCCATGAATACCGCCACCAATTATTACTACTTTTGCTTTAGTTGGCAATTTAGTCATAATTAAATAATACGAATCTGTAACAAAACAAAAAAAGTTATTAAAGTTTATTTTTTACTACTATAAACTATATATATAAATAATACGTTAATTAATGTATTAAGAAATCTAACAAAAATTATAATAATTAAATGAGTTTTAAATATTACAAGCCCGCTAAGTCAAGATTACAAAGAAGCGAGTTAGCTGTTCCTGGATCTTCACCTGAAATGTTTGAAAAAGCATTAAACTCGAAAGCTGATTATATTTTTCTAGACCTTGAAGACGCTGTATCCCCAATGGATAAAGTTACCGCTCGTCAGAATGTCATTAAAGCATTAAAAGAAATTAATTGGAGAGAAAAAGGAAAAACTATTTCAGTTAGAATTAACAGCCCAGACACTCATTATATGTATAGAGATTTAGTTGATATAGTTGAGGAAGTTGGAGAAAAACTTGATACAGTACTTCTGCCAAAAGCTGGTACATCTAGCGATGTTTACATGATTGACTGTTTGTTGACACAAATAGAAACCAGTAAAAAACTAAAAAACAAAATTGGAATTGAGTGCCTAATCGAAACAGCTTTAGGTATGTCAAATATTAAAGAGATCGCTAAATCAAGTGAAAGATTAGAAGCCTTGCACTTTGGTGTTGCTGATTATGCTGCAAGCTTAAGAGCTAGGACCGTAGTGATAGGTGGACTAAACCCTGATTACCCTGGGGATCAATGGCATCATGGATTATCTCAACTTGTTATGACTTGTAGGGCGTATGGTTTAAGAGCGATAGACGGTCCTTTTGGAGATTTTAATGATCCAGATGCTTATATTGAAGCAGCAAAAAGAGGAGCTGCAATTGGTATAGAAGGCAAATGGGCAATTCATCCATCACAAATTGAACTAGCAAATAAAGTTTTTTCACCACCTTCATCAGAAGTTACTAAAGCAAAAAGAATTTTGGAGGAGCTTGATAAGGCTGCAAAAGCTGGAAAGGGCGCTGCTCAATTAGATGGAAGAATGATAGATGCTGCTTCAGCAAGAATGGCTGAAAATATTGTTAACATAGATAAACAAATAAATGATAAATAAATAATAAATAATTATGGATATACACGAGTATCAAGCAAAAGAAATATTATCAAGCTTTGGTGTTTCAGTTCCTAGAGGAGGAATAGTTTATAGTCCTGAGACAGCAGAAAATAAAGCTAGAGAAATTGGTGGATCAAAATGGGTAGTTAAAGCTCAAATACATTCAGGAGCAAGGGGTAAAGCAGGTGGAGTAATTGTTTGTAATTCCCCTTTAGAAGTCGCTCAAGCAACTGATAAACTTTTAGGGAAAAAATTAGTTACAAATCAAACTGGCCCTGAAGGAAAAATAGTTAATAGAATTTATATTGAGGAAGCTACTGATATTGATAAAGAATTATATTTAGGATTAGTTTTCGATAGAAGTTCAGAGAGTATAATGGTTGTTGCCTCTACAGAAGGTGGAATGAGTGTTGAGGAAATCGCTAAAGAAAAACCAGAGTCTATTATTAGATCCAAAATAGAAGTAGCAGTCGGCATACAAAGTTTTCAAGCAAGAGAATTGGCATTTGGATTAGGTATTGAGCCAGAATTAATAAGAAGAGTCTCAGAAACTATTGTTGGATGTGCTAAAGCTTTTAGTGAATTAGATGCTACAATGGTTGAAGTGAACCCTTTAGTAATTTCAAAACAAAAACAAATTTTGGCACTAGATTGTAAAATGAGCTTCGATAATAACGCGATGTTTAGACGAGATAAAGTTTCTGAGCTAAGAGATAAGACTCAGGAAGATGAGAAAGAAGTTTATGCATCTGATAGAGGTTTAAATTATGTTAGCTTAGATGGAAATATTGGAAATATTATTAATGGTGCAGGATTAGCAATGGCTTCTATGGATATGATCAAATTGGCAGGCGGAGAACCCGCTAACTTTCTTGACGTAGGTGGAGGAGCAACACCTGAAAAAATAGTTAAAGCCTTTAAGCTAATCACTATGGATAAAAAAGTAAAAGTAATTTTAGTTAATATATTTGCTGGAATAAATAGATGTGACTGGGTAGCAGAGGGAATAGTTCAAGCTTTAGAAAAAATAGAAATTAAGGTTCCATTAGTAATTAGATTAGCTGGAACAAATGTTGAAAAAGGAAATAAAATTCTTCGGGATAGTAAATTAAATTATATTGAGGCAAACACTTTAGAGGATGCCGCTAATAAAGCAGTAGCAGCATTAAAAAGATAAAATGGCAGTAATAATTGATAAAAATACAAAAATTTTAATTCAGGGATTCACTGGAAAAATGGGAACTTTTCATGCAGAGGAAATGATAAAATATGGATCAAATGTTGTAGGTGGTGTTACACCTGGAAAGGGGGGTCAAAAACATTTAGATAGACCCGTTTTTAACACTGTCAAAGATGCTGTAAAACATACCGGAGCTACAGCATCAATATTATTTGTACCACCAGCCTTTGCAGCTGACTCAGCAATGGAAGCAGCAGACGCAGGTATAAAAACTTGCGTTGCAATAGTTGACGGTATTCCATCTCATGACATGATTAGAATTAAAAGATATATGAGAAGGTATTCTAAAAATGAAAAAATGACATTAGTCGGACCAAATTGTGCTGGAATTATTAGTCCAGGAAAATCAATGCTTGGAATTATGCCAGGCCATATTTATAAAGAGGGAAAAGTTGGAATAATAAGTAGATCAGGAACTTTGGGTTACGAGGCTGCCGAACAAATGAAAAATTTAGGAATCGGTATATCGACAAGTGTTGGAATTGGAGGTGATCCAATTAATGGAAGTTCGTTTAGAGATATTATTGAAAAATTTGAAACTGATGATGAAACCGATGCAATCTTAATGATAGGTGAAATTGGTGGACCACAAGAAGTTGCGGCAGGGGAATTCGCAAAAGAAAATATGAAAAAACCAGTTATAGGGTACATTGCTGGGCTAACAGCCCCAAAAGGAAGAGTGATGGGTCACGCAGGTGCAATTGTATCTGCATATGGAGAAAGTGCTGTAGAAAAAGTTGAACTTTTAAAAGAATGTGGAGTAACAATATCCAAAAATCCATCAGTGATGGGGGAAACTGTTAAATCAGTTTTAAATGGTAAAAGAATTTAATAAAATAAATATCCTTAGATCCAAAGGAAAATATGAATGTTAAAAAGAGATCTTTACTATGAGAGAATTCCAACAAAGTCTTTAAGAGACGATGTAAGATATTTAGGTAATATTTTAGGAAGAGTTGTAAAAGAACAAGAGGGGGAAAAATTTTTTGAAATAGTTGAAAAAATAAGAAAATTATCTAAAGCAAATAAAACAAATCCCAATACAAATCAAACAAATCGAAAAGTAATAAGGGCTATAAAAAATCTAAGTCCAAAAAATACATTTAAATTAACTCGAGCTTTTAAACATTTTATGAATTTTATTAATTTGGCAGAATTGATCGATGTATCAAGAATTTTAAATGAGTATGAAAATAGTAAAAAGAAATTATCTAATAATAATTTATTTATTGAAGAAATATTTGAAGATCTTTTTAATAATAAAGATATTTCAGAAAATAAAATTTATGATACCGCAAAAAATTTAAATATAGGTATAGTTTTAACTGCTCATCCTACTGAGGTAAAAAGAAGAACTTTAATTCAAAAATACCACAAGATAATTGAAATTCTTGAAGAAAGAGACCTTTTAAAAAATTTTCCATCAAAAGTAAAAATACTGGATAAAAAACTTTTTGATGAATTGACAATAATTTGGAATACAGATGATCTAAAAAGAGTTAAACCATCACCGTTTGATGAAGCAAGATGGGGCCTTGCTATAATTGAAGATAGTCTTTGGGATACTATTCCTAAAGTTTATAGAAGATTAAATTCAATTTTTGTTCAGAATATGGATAAAGGATTACCTAAAAACTTTAATCCTATTGAGTTTGGATCGTGGATGGGTGGTGATAGAGATGGCAACCCAAATGTTACTGCGGATGTTACTAGAAAGGTGATTTTATTATCAAGATGGGAAGCTGCTAAATTGTATGAAAAGTCGCTTACAAAAATTATCAGATCTTACTCAATGGAAAAATGTTCTAAAAAAATAAAAAATAAAGTAGGCAATTCTTATGAGCCCTATAGAGTTTTTTTGAGACCTCTTCGAGATAAAATGAGAATTACTCACAGAGCTATTGAACAACACTTAGTAAACAATAAACCCTTAGATCAAAAAAAATTACTAAGTTCACGTGAGGAAATATTAAAACCATTAAGAATAGTTAGAGAGTCTCTTGAACAAAATCAAAATGAAAATATAGCAAGTGGAGAATTGCTAGATTTGATGCGAAGAGCAAAATGTTTTGGTATAAATCTAGCTAGACTAGATATTAGACAAGAGTCATCAAGACACAGCCAATTAATCTCTGAATTTTTTAAGAAAAAATATAAAAAAAATTTTTTAAAGATGAGTGAAAAAGAAAAAATAAACTTTTTGAAATTACATATACGGTCAAAAAAAAGTTATATAAATAAATTTCAGTTTAAAAATAAAGAGAATAAAGAAGTTTGGTCAACATTTAAAATATTGGCTGACGAACCTCACGAATGTTTAGGAGCATATGTTATATCAATGACAACTTCGGCATCAGATATCTTGTCAGTTTCTTTTTTGCAAAAAGAAGCAAAAATTAAAAATAGTTTAAGAGTCGTTCCATTATTTGAAACTTTGGATGATTTAATCAATGCTAAAGGAATTATGGAAAGTTTATTTTCACAATCTTGGTACAGAAAATTAATTAAGAATAATCAAGAAGTAATGATTGGTTATTCAGATTCTAGTAAAGATGCAGGAAAAATTTGTGCTAGTTGGCATCAATATAAAGCTCAAGAAGAAATAATAAAATTAGGAAAAAAATACAATATAAATGTAGTTTTTTTTCATGGAAGAGGTGGATCGGCAGGAAGAGGAGGAGGCCCAATTCAAGCAACATTGAGATCTCAACCGCCCAACTCCGTTAATGGAAAAATTAGAATTACCGACCAAGGAGAGGTTATTCAACAAAAATATGGTTATGAACCTTTAGCAAAATATAACCTATGCAGCTACATAGGTGCGGTCACCGCAGCCACATTAAATCCACCCCCACATCCAAAAAAAGACTGGAGATCATTAATAGAAAAAATGTCCGAGATATCAAAAAACTCTTATAGAAAAAATATTAATCAGAGTTCAGATTTTATAAAATATTTTAAAACTGTAACACCTCATAGAGCATTAGGAAAACTCTCAATTGGATCAAGACCTTCAAAAAGAAAAAATGTTGATAATATAAAAAGTCTAAGAGCTATTCCTTGGGTTTTTGCATGGACGCAAATAAGATTAATGCTTCCTGCCTGGCTAGGAAGCGCCGAAGCTCTAAGATATTCTTATATTAAGCAATTTAGAAAAACTTTGTATGATATGGAGAGAAACTGGCCCTTTTTTAATTCTATGCTTGATATGTTAGATATGGTCATTTCAAAAGCTGATCCTGAAATTTCAAAAATATATGAAGAGTATTTAGCTGATGAAAGTTTAAAAAGAGTTGGAAAAAGATTAAGATTTCAATTTGAAGTTATTAAAGATTTAAATAAAAAAATAACTCCTAAAGAAATAATTAATTCTAGAAAACAATTTAGAACTTCAGTAATTGTAAGAAATATATATTCAGAAGTGCTAAATATTATTCAACCAATAGTGATTAAAAAATTAAAAAATAATCAAAACAATCTCAATAAAAAATTTTTAGATGATGCCCTTTTGACGTCAATAGCAGGTATTTCTGCAGCGATGAAAAACACTGGTTAAATTGAGATTTCTCTAAGTCTTTTTAGATAATCTTCAAACTCTTTTATAAAACTTTGAGTTGGTTTGATTGATTTTTTCCTTTGATCATCTGAAATTTTTTCTAGGAAGAAAAAACCTTTTTCACATGCTTCATTAATCATAAGTGCAGATTTTGGTCTTGAAGTTTTAAATAGTTTTGATTTAAGTGCTTCAACAGTTAAATTTTCATCACATTTATGAGCATTCATCACAAGAAGCATCATATGGTAATGTGATGGTGATTTACGAAAAAAATAATTACTAGATGTATGAGATAATTTCATTTGATCTTCCCAAAAATTTAGCAATTCTTTTGTAGTTTTCATTTAAGATCTAACTTTTGTTTTCTGAGGATCATAATGAGGGAATATAACTATTTTCGCTGGAATTCTTTTTTGATGGCCATCAATTTTTCCAACTTCAACCTCAGTGCCAATCTCAGAATGACCAGCGTCAATTCTGCATAATGCAATATTTTTTCCTAATGTAGGGGACAAACACGCACTAGTGACTATACCAACTTGGGCTCTTCCAATATGCACACAATCTCCGTGATTAGCTTTTTCTTTTCCAATCAATTCTAAGCCAACTAACTTTTTTTGTGGGTTTTCTTTTCTTTTTATTAAATTTTCTTTACCAATAAAATCATCATTTTTTGTTTTAAGCGGAACTGCAAATCCTATACCAGCTTCAAAAGGATCTTGTTGTCCATCAAACTCATTGCCAAATAAAACTAGACCAGCCTCTATTCTTAGCAGATCTAAAGCACCAAATCCTGCAGGTATTAATCCGTCATCTTTTCCCGCCTCTATAACTTTATCCCAAACCTGAGGAGCATGATCTGGATGACACCAAACTTCATAACCAAGTTCTCCAGTATATCCAGTCCTTGATACAATGAGTGGAATCCCATTTAATTCTTCCAATCTACAAATTGTAAATCTGAACCATTGTAATTCAGAAATTGTTGGTTGAGTTGGAGGAGTAAAGATTATCTTTTCTAAAATTTTTCTACTGTTTGGACCTTGTACAGAAATATTATTAATTTGATCTGTTGAATTTTTAATTATTACCTTAAAATTTTTCTTTTTGGCTTGTTCTTTAAGCCATTCACCAGCATATTCATCCCCACAGACCCATCTAAATCCAGTGTCACTTAATCTTAACAAAGTTCCATCATCAAACATTGTACCGTTTTCATAACACATTGCAGAATAAACTATTTGTCCGACAGAAAGTTTTTTAATATTTCTTGTTAATGTATAGTTCATCAATTCTTCTGCATCAGGACCTATTATTTCAAATTTTCTCAATGAAGATAAATCGATTACAACTGCTTTTTCCCTACATGCGGTGTATTCATTGATCACACCATGTTTTGTATAGTCATTCGGCAACCAAAATCCTCTTGCATCTACAAAGTTTCTTGTTAGCCTCGAGGTTCTTTCGTAGAAACCAGTATTTCTTGTTAATTTTTTTTCAGAGTCTGTTTTCATTCTAAAAGCAAATGATTTTGTAAATTCTTTTTTTCGATCATAAGTTCTAACAAAAATATCTGTTGGATTCCATCCATTACAGCTATCTATATCACTAGGACAAGCTGTTGTACCACAAGTTAAATCTTTTAAAGCCCTGAATATTACATAATCACCTGGTCTAGCAAAAGATTCATCTGATAAAACTGAATTTTGACCACCAGCAGAGGTATTAAAAAATAAATTTATTGCATGCCAACCTTTTTTCTTTTGAACCCCATATTTTTCCATTGCTTCATTTAAGTTATCAGAACAATTAGCATGACCAAAATACCCTGCATCTTCATAATACTTAGATGTACAGGCAAGATTAAATGTATCATGAATACCAACTGTATCTCTAACGACCTCAACTAATGGTTCATGATCTACATCATAAAATTTTGAAAATAATCCTGGTCCTGGAAAAGTATGACCCATAAAAGTTCTTGTTGTTTGCCAATCAAGACCATTTTCTTTTCCCTTATCTAATTTTGATGTATCGTAAGCTATAAAATCAGAACATTGTCTTCCAGTGGGAGTAATTATTTGAATATAGTCACCTTCTTTTACTTGATAACCAATTGAAGTAGTTCTTGCTATATTTCTTTCATCGAGCGGATCATAAATTGGATCTGGTATGATAGTAAATTCTTTATCTTTTTTAATTTCTGCTCTAGTAATAAATACTGTAAGTTCTGTTGAGGGATTTTGCTCATGTACCATCATTTGATTTCCTGGTGCTGCAAAGATGCAGTAGCATTTATCTTTAGATTTTAACTTAATTTTTTCACCTGCTTTAGTTTCTTTGTCAAAAACAATTGAAGATTTTGATTTTTCTATATTTAAGTTTCTTTTTTTTAATTGTAGTAAGGCTTGTAAAGATGGTTCATCTTTCTTTAAAAGAATTTTTTTTATTTCTGAATTATCTTTACCTTCTTTTAAACTTAAAATTCCAGGCTCTGACTTACCATCTTTATTAAATACAGAAATTTCGCAAATTTGATTTCCTTCATTATTGATTATTTCTATTTCATCATCTGGTAAAATTTGAACGCCTGTTAATCCTCCACCCTCAATCACATATCTTTCAACTCCAGGTGGTAAAGAATTTAAGCCTGGTTCTTTTATATTTAAAGAAGTTTGCGACATTTTTATAATTCTACTTTTATATTATATAAATATCTTGTTGTTGACTATCATTTTACTTAGGCTCATACTCATATTCATAATTTTATGAAAGGGGAAATAATGAGAAAAATAATATCATTATTATCAGCAGTGATAATTTCAGCTATTAGTTTTACTGGATTATCAAATGCGGATAGCAAAAAACCTATTGTCATCCCAACACATAACTGGTCAAGCCAAATAGTAATGGCTTACGTTATTGGTGGAATAATGGAAGACATGGGAAACAATGTAAAATATGTTAATGCTGACTCTCAAGCAGTATACGAGTCAATTAGAATTGGTGATGTAACTATATCTCATGAGGTATGGGAATCTGCTTTTGGTAAATCGTTTACGACAGCATTAGATAAAGGTGGATTACTTGATTGGGGTGATCATGAAGCAAGAACACTTGAGGATATGGGATATCCAAATTGGGTTGCTGAAAAAGGTTTATGTCCAGGATTACCAGACTGGACTGCTTTGAAAAATCCAGATTGTGCAAAAAACTTTACAACACCTGACTCTCCAAATGGAAAAGGAAGAATGTTGGAAGGACCACAAACTTGGCATGGTGATTTAATTCCACAAAGAGTTGACGCTTTAGGTTTAGGAGATCTTTGGTGGGTTAAATTCGCTGGAAGTGCTGATGCACTTTGGGCAGAGTTAGCAGCAGCTGAAAAAGAGGGTAGAGGAACAATCATCTTTAACTGGACACCTAACTTTACTGATGGTGCTGGTTTTACGTTTATCGACTTTCCTCCATACACTGCAGGTTGTAGACCTGAAGATGGTGGAGATGGAAAATGTGGTTCACCAGATGGTTATTTGAAAAAAGCAGTTAATGCTGATTTTCCAAAAACTCATCCTGATGCAGCAGCAATGTTTAAAAAACTTTCTTTCTCAACAAGTCAAATTGGAGCAATGGCAGCTTTAGTTGACATTGACAAAATGACTCACGAGGATGCGGCTAAAAAATGGCTGAAGGATAATAAGAAAGTTTGGAAAGCTTTTACTAAATAAGGTTAAAAGCAATTAAATCTTTAAATCTCTCCCAACTATGTTGGGGGAGATTTTTTTTTAAACAAATTTAAATGATCAAATATTTTTTTACTATATTAATAAGTTTATTATTTTTTAATCAAACTTTAGCAAAAGATGTTAGTATAAACGAAAACATTGATCTCGTGTTTGTCTGTGATTTAGAAAAAAAAATAATTAAAAATTCGGAATATAATTATCAAACTTTTTTAGCAAAAGATTTAAATGAAAAGGGTTTAGATAGTTTTAAAATTTTATCAAAAAAACCAGAAACACTTTTAATCAAAGGATTATCATCATTTCTCTCAGTTTCGTCAAAACTTAATGTCAAAGTAGTCAATAAAGATGTAGTTTTATTTAAATCAATTGATCAAGAAAAAAATTATTCTGAATCCGGTATTATCACAATAAAAACAGGTGAATTAATTCATGAAATAACGAAAAATATAAAAAGTGAAAACTCTGAAAAATATATTTCTATTTATTCATGTAGCAAAGATGACAAAAAAGTATAATTTTTTTTTAATTAATTTTGTGTAAAATATTATTATGAAAAAATACCTATTAGTAATAATTTTAAGTTTATTTATCAGTTCAATTGCAATAGCACGAAGCACAGGATGCAAAGAAGGAAATTGTGAAAACGGTTTTGGAAAATGGGTTTACACAGATAAAACCACTTACGAAGGTGAGTGGGTAGGCACGAAAAAAAATGGTCAAGGAGTTGAAACTTGGCCAAACGGATACATCTATAAAGGCGAGTTCAAAAATAGTGAATGGAGTGGAGTAGGTATTTTGACCTTTCCTGATGGCTCAACTTATGAAGGTGAATGGGCAAAAGGTTTTATGAATGGAAAAGGAACTTTTACTTGGTCCGATGGAACTCAAAAAACTGGGACATGGAAAAATGGAAAGTTACAAGAGTAAATGTTAAAAGAAAATTTTTTAAGTAAAATAAAATATTTACCTGAGACTACAAAGCAGTTTGGCGGATTGGTATTAATAATTTTGATTATATCGTTATCTTTTTTTGTTCTAAATATAAAGTTTGGTGGTGGCGATGAACTTGTTAGAAAAATGAAGTTAGAAGAGGAGAGGATTGCTAAAGAAAAGAAATTAAGCGAATTAATTTCAAAATTGCCTTCAGGAATATTAGTAACTTTTGATGGTACAGATCACTACAGGTTAACAGATGAAGTTTACGAGCAAGTATGTAAAGCTACAAAATTAATTCCACAACGTGCAATTATGGGTGCAAATTTTCTAAATTTTAGAGCACATGAAATTTATACAATAAATGGGAATAAAATAGATGAGACATTTGTTAAGTGGGATGATGAGAAAAATAAGTGTTTTGCAGGCTTTACAGTGAGTGGAAATAATGTTGGAGTTAACGAGTCAATAACTGTCAGTGGTGAAGCATTAAGTTTTTTAAGTACCGGAATTGATACAAGGGTTTATTATATTAAAAATTTTTAAGGGGAAAGTAACAATATTATGGATTTAATTTTATCCTAATTTCATATAACTTAATTGAAATTTATGTCTGAGCCAGTAATCAAATGTGAAAACGTATATAAAATTTTTGGAGCAAATGCACAAAAAATGCTTAAAGACTCTAATGGCAATGTTGATGCTAAAACCTTTCAAGAAAATGGCTGTATTGTTGGAGTGAACAATGCCTCTTTTGAAGTTTCAAAAGGAGAGATGCTAGTTGTAATGGGCCTCTCTGGTTCGGGAAAATCAACTTTATTAAGATGTATATCCAGATTAACTGATGCAACAGGTGGAAAAATTTTTATAGAAGGTCAGGATCTTTTACAACTAAATAATAAAGATCTTATAGATCTTAGAAGAAATAAAATGGGAATGGTTTTTCAAAGCTTTGCTTTACTTCCACATAAAACTGTTGTGGAGAACATAGCGTTTCCACTTCAGATTAAAGGAGTTAAAACTGAAGACAGTATTAGCAAAGCAATGGATATGGTTAAACTAGTTGGTCTTGATGGTAGAGAAAACTATTTTCCTAGAGAACTTTCAGGAGGACAACAGCAAAGAGTAGGAATTGCAAGATCTTTGGCAGTTGAGCCTGATATTTGGTTTTTAGATGAACCTTTTTCAGCTTTAGATCCATTAATTAGAAAAGAGATGCAAGATGAGTTTTTAAGACTTCAAGAAAAGTTACAAAAAACAATTATGTTTATCACACATGATTTTGATGAGGCTTTAAAACTTGCTGACAGAATTGCAATAATGAAAGATGGAATAATTGAGCAGTTAGATACACCTGCTAATATTGTTTTAAACCCAGCTACAGAATATGTCAGAAAATTTACTGAGGAAGTACCAAGAGAAAAAGTTTTATTGATAGAGGATGTCATGGAAGCATCTAAAGATAATTTAGGTGACTTAAAAGTTTCAAAAGATGAAATCATAGAGAATGTTGCAGAAAAAATTCTAACTCAAGAAAAACCAGTTGCAGTGGTTGATAATGATAATAAAATTATTGGCTCTATTAATCCAACCAAAATTATCAATACAGTCTTTGGAGGTAGGAAAAACAATAATTAAATTATGGAACTTTTAAAAAAATATCCAAAAACTTTTCAGTGGTTATTTTTATTGATTGTATTCTTTGCTTTGTGCTTTGCCATTGATGTTCCAGAAACATATAAATTTATTAGGGGGCAGGCAGAATTTGTCAAAGATCCAAATCAAAGTAGTTATGTATTTTTAGGAAAAGAGGTAAGATATTATGCTTTCGACGTATTCTGGAGACTACCTCCATTGCTTGGATGGTTACCTATTTGGATTAATGACTCATTATTTTTCTTAATGAATGATTGGATGCCAATTGAAGTTTGGAATGAAGATACTCAAGAATTCAAAAGTCGTCCGATAGTTTTACAAATAAGTAGAAATTTGACTGCTTTCATGACTTTTTTGATAGAATTAATAAGAGAGATATTATTAGGAGGTCTCGAAACTATAGTTGCGTTTACTAGTTGGGATTGGATAGATAAAAATCCGTGGGCTGAATTACCGGGATTGCCTTGGACAATTGTTGCAGCAGGTGCCGCCCTTCTTTCATATAAGCTCAGTGGAAAAGGTCTAGCTATATTCGCGGGTCTAACTATGGTTTACATTTCCATATTTGGTCAATGGAAACCTTCTATGCAAACACTCTCATTTATATTAGTTGCAGCTCCATTATCATTTATATTTGGGTTAGGATTAGGGATAGCAGCTTTTAAAAGTAAACGTGTAGAAAAAGCTTTATATCCAATATTACTAGTAATGCAGACAATGCCACAATACGCTGTTCTGGTTCCTGCATTGGTTCTTTTTGGAGTAGGTGATCATGCTGCAGTAATTATTACTATGGTTGTAGCAATACCGCCTATGATATTATTAACTTTATTAGGTTTAAGAGCGGTGCCTTCTGAAGTTATTGAAGCAGGGAGAATGAGTGGATGTAATAATTTTCAATTAATGTTTAAAGTATTAATTCCTACTGCTAGAAGAGATATTTTAATTGGGGTAAACCAAGTCATCATGGTGTGTTTTTCGATGGCAGTTATTTCAGCTTTTATTGGAGCAAAAGGTTTAGGATTCAATTTATTATTAGCACTAAACCAGTTAAACATTGGATTAGCTTTAGAGGCAGGGTTATGCATTAGTTTAATTGCAATTCTTTTAGATAAAATGTCTTTGGCATGGGCTAATAAACAAACAGATTATTTTGGCAATCTTACTTTTTATCAAAGAAACAAAAATCTTTTATTTTTTGGTGCTATATTTGTAATTGGAATAGTGCTGGCTTATATTGGAACTTATTTATTTAAAGATACTTTTAATTATTTATTTGAAATTCCACACAACAAAGGGATATCTACTGCTGATTTTTGGAATAAAGGAGTAGATTGGATTTTCGATACTTTCTTTATTTATATTAAAGCTTTC
Organism: uncultured Pelagibacteraceae bacterium; assembly: GCA_902622805.1. Lineage (GTDB taxonomy): Bacteria > Pseudomonadota > Alphaproteobacteria > Pelagibacterales > Pelagibacteraceae > Pelagibacter. The sequence goes on from CACNRG010000001.1 coordinate 116,270, forward strand.
AATACATGGTTAATACAAGATGTACTTCAACCAATGAGAGCTTTATATCTAAGAATGCCTGCTATTGCGACAATAGTTTTAGTTGTTGGTGCAGGTTATTTAATTGGTGGTATACGTTCTGCATTAGTAGTTTGTGCTTTAACTTTATTTATTGCATTTAGCCCGTGGTGGGATAGAGCATTAGTTACAGCGTATATGGCAACTTTTGGAGTAATAGTTTCTTGTATTATAGGATTTACAGTAGGAACTTTATGTTTTCAAAATAAACATTCAGCAAATTTTATGTTAGGCGTTTGTGATATTTTTCAAACATTTCCATCATTTGTATATTTAATTCCAGTAATGATGTTATTTGGTATAACAGATACATCAGTGCTCATTGCAGTTATAGTTTATGCAACCATACCTGCTACAAGATACACAATAGAAGGACTAAGAAGTGTTCCGGCTGGTTTGCATGATGCAGCAACTATGTCGGGTGTAAATAAATTTCAAAGATTAACTAAAATAGAATTTCCTTTAGCCTTTCCACATATGATGCTTGGTATAAATCAAACAATCGTATTTGCATTATTTATGGTTATTATTGGAGCATTTATTGGTACAGAAGATTTAGGTCAGTATATTTTAAAAGCATTATCAGATAAGAAAGGTGCAGGAATAGGATTGACTCTAGGTATATGCGTAGCCTTTATAGCCCTGATATTTGATAATTTGATTAGAGCTTATGTTCAAAAAAGAAAAAAGCATTTGGGTATTGATTAATATAAATACTTAACTTCAGAAAAAGTATTAGTTGGAAAAATCCAATAAAATTTTAAGGTTTCTTTTCCATTATTTTTTAGAGCATGTTTCGCATTTTTAGCTATATAAACAACATCCCCTTTTTTAATCTCTTGAAGTTCGCCAGATTTATTAAGTATACCAGTTCCTTCTGTAATTACATATATTTCAGCAGGTGAATGGTAATGAAGAATTAAATCACCACCTGGAGCAATTTCAGCAAAACCAAGTGAAAGTTCGGAACTATTTGTGAAATCTGAGTCAATTAAAAACTTCCATCTAACACCAGGATATTTATCTGTTGTTGACCATTCTTGATCGGAAACAGATTTAAGATTTTTTACAAATATCATGTAAATTTTAATTCACAATCTATTTTGTAGGTTGTTCCAAAAAAGTTTTCATGGAGTCATCCATTGCTTTATCCCATGAAGTATGATGAATTGGTGCCACAGAACCAGTTACTGGGGACGAAAAAGATTTATTTCTGTATGTAAGAATGTCTTCAACTTTATGGTGCTCCCATTCTTTAAAATGTTTTCTAATCAATTCAAAATCAATTTTAGGATAATCAGACATATTATGAAGTTCTTTGGTATATTCTGTTTGAAAATCAATCATTTGATCTGGATTTTCTAATTTTTCCTCCATAGCAACCCATTTATTAATATCCTCACTTATCTCTTTATCACTTGGTAACTTAATCTTTTCCATAATCACATCTCTTGCATACCAAGCTTGGCAATCAAACATATTAAAGGTATGAAATTGATCCTGCATTCCCAAATAAAATAATTTATGGTTATCTTGCCATACAACACCTTTATAAAGTTTTGGTGGGTAAAGTCTGTTATGAGTTTTTAATTTCAAATCCTCATTTACAAAGGGAAAATGATGTAAGTAACCAGTACACAAAATTACAACATCAGTATCTTGTTTAGTACCGTCTTTGAAAATTGCTTTTTTACCTTCAAGCCTATCTAGATAATGAACTTCTTTCATTCCTTTTGGCCATTTAAATCCCATAGGGTTATGCCTATACCCAATTGTAACACTTTTCGCTCCATATTTGTTGCATTGTAAAGCTACATCCTCAGCAGAATAACTACTTCCTAAAACAACAACATCTTTGCCTCTGAATTCCTCAGCATCCCTAAAATCGTGTGAATGCATTATTCTTCCAGGAAAAGAATCCATGCCTTTGTATTCAGGAATATAAGGAACTGAAAAATGTCCTGAAGCAACAACCATATAGTCAAAATTTTCTGTTAAAATTTTGTTGTTAGCTTTGTCCTGATAGCTAACTTCAAATCTATTATTTTTAAAAATTGTATTGGTGACTCTGGTATTAAACTTAATTTTACCTTTTATATTACCTTGGCTTACTCTACCAATTATATAGTCATGAAGAACTTCTCTAGGTGGAAATGAGGGAATAGGTTTTTTGAAATGTTCATCAAAAGAGTAATCAGCAAATTCTAAACATTCTTTTGGTCCGTTCGACCAAAGATACCGGTACATACTATTAGGTACAGGATCACCATATTGATCAGATCCTGTTCGCCAACTGTAATTCCATAATCCTCCCCAGTCCTCTTGCTTGTCAAAGCAAACTATTTCAGGAATTTTTTCACCTTTTTTTTCAGCTTGATAAAAAGATCTCAACATAGATAAACCACATGGTCCAGCGCCAATAATTGCTACTCTACTCATAAAAAAATCTCCATAAGATTAAATTTAAAATAGTATTTTACTAACAAAATTATAAGAATTGCAATAGATTAGTATTTTATTATGAAAAAAATTTTAGTTATTGGTGGTGGCGCCATGGGGTCAGCATTTACTATTCCTTGCTTAGATAATGGTAATTCTGTGACTATTACAGAGCCTTATAGCATCCGATTTATTAAAAATTTATCTTCAAAGAATAAATTTCATTCAGCTTTAAAAATAAATTTGCCAAAAAAATTAAAATTCAGAAATTTTTCAAGTGAATTGTTAAAAGAAAAATTTGATCTAATTGTTATCGCTTTAAGTCTTCCAGGAATTGATTTTATTGGAAAAGAATTGATGAAGTGTAAAATTAGATCTCCAATTTTAGTTCTTACAAAGGGTTTAAAATATCAAAAAAAAGCTAAAAAGATTTTTACAATCTCAAAAAAATTAAACAATGATTATAAACTTAAAAATATTTCAATATTAAAAGGCCCATGTTTAGCTAAAGAACTTGTAAGAAAAAAACAAACAAGCGTAATTATTGCTAATAAAAATATTAAAATTGCTAAAGCTATTGGTAAGCTAGTATCTACCAGGTACTATTTGATAGAATATTCAAAAGATGTAGTTGGTATTGAAGTTTGTTCAGCAATTAAGAACATATACTCAATGATTATTGGTGCTGGGCAAAGTTTAAATTCATCATCTAATTTATTTCAAAAATCAGTAATAGAAATGAGGTATTTAACCAAATATTTCAAAGGCAAAGAAGAAACTACTTTAGGCCTTGCAGGAGTTGGAGATTTATATGTTAGTGCAGCAGGAGGTAGAAATAGTAAGATGGGCAGTTATTTAGGTAAAGGATTTACTTTTAAGATAGCAAAAAAGAAATTTATGCCTTATGAAACTGTTGAAGGTGAACAGCTCGCAAGAGAAATAGCACCATTTATTTTTAAAAAAATTGATAAAAAAAAAATACCTCTTATGATTAATTTTTTAAGAGCAATCATAAATAATAAAAAACTTAAAATAAAAGTTTAAAACAAACCTTCTATTTCACCTTTATTGTTAAGTTTAATAGCATCTGCTGCTGGAATTTTTGGCAAGCCAGGCATTGTCATTATCGCTCCACATACAACAACAATAAATTCTGCGCCAGATGAAAGTCTTACCTCTCTAACAGGCAAAACATGTCCTGTTGGAGCACCTTTAAGCACTGGGTCAGTAGAGAAACTATATTGGGTTTTTGCAACACAAATAGGTAACTCACCATAACCTGCTTCCTCAAAACCTTTTAATTGATCTCTAATTTTAGTATCTGCTATAACTTCATCAGCCCTGTAAATTTCTTTTGCGATTGTTTCAATTTTTTTAAAAAGTGGAGCTTTGTTATCGTATAAAAATTTAAATTTTTCTTTATTTTTTTCACATAATTCAGCTACATGAGATGCTAAATCTTTTGTTCCCTCACCACCATTAGCCCAGTGAGTACAAAGGCAAGCTTTCACACCAAGACCATCACAAAAATCTATTAAAGCTTTTACTTCTTTGTCTGTATCTTTGACAAAGTGATTTACTGCTACTGTAATTGGCAAATTAAATTTTTTAACATTTTCAATATGTCGTTGAAGATTTATTAATCCTTTTTTTAAAGCTTCAACATTTTCATTTTTTAAATCATCTTTCGATACACCTCCGTGCATTTTTAAAGCTCTTATAGTCGCAACCACTACTACACAACTTGGTTTAAGATTTGATTTTCTACACTTAATGTCTAAAAATTTTTCAGCACCTAAATCAGCACCAAACCCAGCCTCAGTCACCACATAATCTGCAAGTTTAAGACCAGTCTTTGTTGCAATTACTGAATTACATCCATGAGCAATATTCGCAAATGGTCCACCATGAATTATTGCAGGATTGTTTTCTAATGTTTGAGTAATATTTGGTTTAATTGCATCTTTAAGCAACACCGTAATAGGACCTTGAGCTTTTAAATCCTTTGCATAAATAGGTTTTTTTTCTCTTGTGTAGGCTACTGTAATATTACCAATTCTTTTTTCTAGATCCTCAAGATTATTAGCTAAACAGAATATAGCCATTATTTCAGATGCCACAGTTATGTCAAAACCATCTTCTCTCGGAAAACCATTTGCTACTCCACCTAGATTTATATTTATTGATCTTAGAGCTCGATCATTCATATCCATAACTCTTTTCCAAACAATTCTTCTCACATCTATATTTAATTTATTCCCCCAGTAGATATGATTATCAATCAAAGCAGATAAGAGATTATGAGCCGAGGTAATTGCGTGAAAATCACCTGTAAAATGTAAATTAATTTGTTCCATAGGCACAACTTGAGCATAACCACCTCCTGCAGCACCACCTTTCATTCCAAAAGAAGGACCTAAACTTGGCTCTCTAAGACAAACAATAGATTTTTTTCCAATTTTGTTTAAACCATCATTTAATCCAACTGATGTAGTAGTTTTTCCCTCACCAGCAGGCGTTGGAGTAATAGCTGTAACTAAGATCAATTTTCCATCAGGCTTATCTTTTAATTTATTAAGATATTCCAAATTAATTTTAGCTATGTGTCTACCAATAGGACTAAATGCAGAACTTTCATCGGGAACATTGAGTTTTGCTAATATATCCTTAATTGGCTGCATTTTGGCCTCTCTTGCTATTTGGATATCTGATTTTACTTCACTCATTGCGGTCTATTTAAAATATAAAAGCTGGATGATTAGTATATCTTTTTGAGGGCTTTGGAAATATCTAAAAATTATATATAAAAAAAATATGAACTATTTTCATTCATTATTATAAAATTCAATTGTGCAAAAATACTCTATATTTAATTTAGTCAAGAATGCATTTTCCAATCATGAAAATTGGGACTTAGCATGGAAAGATCCAACACCCAAAACAGAATACGATGTAGTCATTATTGGTGGTGGAGGTCATGGTTTAGCCACTGCATATTATCTTGCAAAAGAACATAATATTACAAACGTTGCAATTATAGAAAAAGGATGGATTGGTGGAGGAAATGTTGGTCGTAACACAACAATAATCAGATCAAATTATATGCATGATGATAATGCATTGTTTAGTGAATTTGGAATGAATCTATGGAGAAGGATGAGCCAAGATCTAAATTATAATGTTATGTTTTCTCCAAGAGGAATTATAAACCTTGCTCATTCAGACGCGCAAATGAATGTTTATGCAAGACGAGGAAACTCAATGCGATTAAATGGTATTGATGCAGTTCTTTTAAATAGAGAACAAGTTAAAGAAATTATACCAATGGCAGACTTTTCTGAAAATGTAAGATTTCCAATATTTGGTGGGCTCATGCAACCTAGTGCAGGTACAGCAAGACATGATGCGGTTGCTTGGGGTTATGCAAGACAAGCTGACTCAATGGGTGTTGATATAATTCAAAATTGTGAAGTAACTGGATTTGATGTTTCAGGCGGAAAGATAAAAGGTGTGAGAACTTCTCGTGGAGAGATAAAAACTAAAAAAATTGGATTATGTGTTGCTGGCAGCACAAATATTTTAGCCGAAAAACTAAATATGAGACTGCCGATTGAAACTCATTTGTTACAAGCCTGTGTTTCAGAACCTGTTAAACCAATTTTAGATAGGGTTGTTACATTCGGTGCGGGACATTTTTATATAAGTCAGTCAGACAAAGGAGAAATGGTTATGGGTGGTGATTTAGATGGATATAATAGTTATGCTCAAAGAGGTAATTTACCAACCCTACAACATGTTTTAACTGAGGGAATTGCGATGATGCCATTTCTTAGCAAATTAAAAATGCTAAGAACTTGGGGTGGCATCATGGATATGTCTATGGATGGCTCACCAATAATTGATAAAACTCACATTGAAGGTTTATATTTAAATTGTGGTTGGTGTTATGGAGGATTTAAAGCAACTCCAGCATCTGGCTGGACATTTGCTCATACTATTGCGCAAGATAGAGTTCATGAATTAAATGCTGGGTATAATTTAAATAGATTTAGTACAGGTCATTTATTAGATGAAAAAGGACTTGGGACAAAAACTTGGATTTCATAAATGCTTCACATTAAATGTCCACATTGTGGAATGAGATCACAAAATGAATTTTCTTATGGTGGGGATGCTAGTGTCAAAAGACCAGAATTAAATAAAGAAGTATCAGATCTCGAATGGGATAATTTTGTTTATAACAGAAAAAGTTTAAGAGGAAAACATTGGGAATTATGGCAGCACTTATCAGGATGCAGGCAATGGATTAAAGTTGAAAGAGATACCGCAACTCATGAAATTTTTAAAACACTTAAAGCTGATCAGGAAATTTCATAATGTCTCAAAACTTTAGATTAGAAAATATTGGACTGATTGATCGAAATAGAAAAATTTCATTTAAATTTAATGGTAAGATTTATTATGGTTATGAAGGAGATACTCTAGCATCAGCACTGTTGGCAAATGGTGTTCATTTAGTTGGTAGAAGTTTTAAGTATCACAGACCTAGAGGTTTTTTTGGTGCTGGGGTGGACGAACCATATGCGATGGTTCAATTATATAGAAATGGTGAAACTGAACCAAATATAAAAGCCACAGAGCAAGAACTTTTTGAGGGTTTAGAGGCAACAAGTGTAAATTGTTGGCCTAGTGTAAATTTTGATATTGGTGCTATTAATAATTTCTTAAAAATATTTCTTCCTGCTGGATTTTATTATAAAACTTTTATGTGGCCAAAAAGCTTTTGGTATAAAGTTTACGAACCATTCATAAGAAAAGCAGCTGGTCTTGGAGTTGTATCAACAAAACATGATAATGAAAGATATGAACATAAATATGAGTATTGCGACTTATTAATTACAGGTTCAGGGCCATCAGGTCTAGCAAGTGCTTATGCTGCTGCTAAAAATGGAGCTCGAGTTATACTAGCCGAAGATAAAGCAAGATTTGGTGGAACACTTCTTACAAGTGAAGTTAATATTGGTAACAAATCAGGTAAGGAATGGGCTGATGGAATTATCTCTGAACTAAAAGAAATGCCAAATGTAGTCGTTAAAAATAGATCACAGGTATTTGGTTATTATGATCACAATATGTTGGTAATGACTGAAAGAATAAGTGATCATTTACCTAAAACAAAAAAATTTCATCCAAAACAAAGACTTTGGTACATTAGAGCAAAAGAAGTTTTAATCTCATCAGGATCAATTGAAAGACCAATAGTTTTTGGGAACAATGATACGCCAGGGGTTATGCTTTCTTCTGCAGCAAAAGAGTACATTAAAGTATATGGAGTAATAGTTGGAAAAAATCCTCTTATTTTTACAAATAATGATAGTGGATATGAAACTGCAATTGAATTCAAAAAAAATGGTATAGATACATTAATCTTAGATACACGAAAAGATCCCAAATCGGAAATAGTTCAAGAAGCAAAAAATTTGGGAATAAGTATTAAATTTTCTTATGTTGTAGTGGCTGCCAAAGGTTATAAAAAAGTGAAATCAGCTGATATTGCAAAAATTTCAGATGATAAAGAACAACTTGGAAAAATAGAAAATGTAAAATGTGACTGTATATGTGTTTCTGGTTTTTGGACACCTACTATTCACTTAGCATCACAATCAGGAAATAAAACAAAATTTAATGAAAAAATTGATGCATTCGTACCTGGGGTATCGAAACAAAAAGAAACGACTATAGGTGCCGCGAATGGAATTTATACTTTAGATGAGACTTTAAAAAGTTCGTTTGAAACTGGACATAAACTATCAAAACAAATTATGAATAACGATAATAAGGTTTCTTTTCCAAATGTTGTTGAAAAAAAGTCAACTGTTCATGATAAATTTTGGTGCGTACCACTTCCAAAAGGAAAAAATTATAAAAGATTTTTAGATTTTCAAAATGATGTTGCAGTTTCAGATATTGAAATAGCTTTAAAAGAGGGCTATCGATCAATTGAACATGTAAAAAGATATACTACTCTTGGTATGGCAACTGATCAGGGTAAAACAAGTAACCTTAATGGTTTACAATTAGTATCTAAAATAGAAAATAAGGTTGTACCAGCTGTAGGTCACACAACTTTTAGACCTCCTTATACACCTATTTCTATTGGTGCAATAGTTGGAAGAGAAGTTGGAAAACATTCAAAGCCAACAAGAAAATCTCCAATGCATTCATGGCATGAAAAAAATAATGCCGTTTTTGTAGATGCAGGTGTGTGGTTAAGACCTAGATATTATAAACAAGGAGATGAGAATTTATTTGAAGGATCTAAAAGAGAAGCAAAAAATGTAAGAACAAATGTTGGTGTTTGTGATGTTACCACATTAGGTAAAATCGATATTAAAGGTCCTGATGCAGCTGAGCTTCTTAACAGAGTTTATACAAATGCATGGCTTAAGTTGCCAGTTGGTAAAGCAAGATATGGGGTGATGTTGAGAGAAGATGGTATTGTAATGGATGATGGAACAACTACAAGAATTTCAGAAAATCACTATCATATGACAACGACTACAGCTCAAGCAGCTAACGTCCTTTCGCACTTAGAATATTATTTGCAATTAGTTTGGCCAGAATTAAATGTAAATGTAGTTTCAACAACTGAACAGTGGGCAGGAGCTGCTATTGCTGGACCAAAGTCAAGGGACTTATTACAAAAATTATTTCCAAAATCTGATGTATCAAATGAGGGATTACCTTTTATGGGCTACTTGGAAGGAGACTTATTTGGAGTTAAGGCTAGAATTTTTAGAATTTCATTTTCTGGTGAGCTTGCATATGAAGTAAACGTAGAGTCTAATAACGGAAATTTTATGTGGGAAAAAATTATAGAAGTTGGTCAAGAATTTAAAATTCAACCATACGGAACAGAAGCTTTATCAACTCTAAGAATTGAAATGGGACATGTTGCAGGATCTGAGCTTGATGGTAGAACAATACCATATGATAATTCTCTTGAAGGTTTGGTAAGTAAAAAGAAAGATTTTATTGGTAAAAGATCATTATCTAGAAAAGCATTTACAGCTGAAGACAGACAAAAAGTTGTTGGAGTTGTTCCTTTAGATAAAAAAACAAGTATTCCTGAAGGGTCACATTTAGTAAAAGATTCAAATGCTCAATTACCAAATCCAAAATTAGGATATATATCTGCCTCTTGTTGGAGTGTTGAACACGATAATCCATTTTCATTAGCTATTCTTAAGAACGGAAAAAATATGATTGGTGAAAAATTATTTGTAATGTCTCCACTTAAAAATAAAGTTATTCCGGTAGAGATAGTTTCTTCACACTATGTTGATCCAAAAGGTGAAAGGGTCAGATCATGAGTTTTATATCAGCCTTAGCAAATGTTCATTTAACAGGCCAATTCGGAGATTATGAAGATAAAAATGAAAATGATCTTTTAAGGATTTCTGAAATAAAAAATTTATTAATAGTTCAAATAGTTCAGTATAAGAATTCAACAATTCCTGTTGAAAGTATTGCAATTAATGGTTTAAAATTAAAAGATGAACCATTAAGTGTAGAAAATAATAATGATACAAGAATTTTATGGAACGGTCCAAAAAATTGGCTTTTAGTATCAACAAAAATAGATTTAATTGAAAATATTTTACAAAATTTTGAAGAAAAAGATTTTGCAGTAACTGACTTATCCCACTCAAAAGCTGTAATTGGAATAGAGGGTAGAAATGTAAAAGAAGTTCTTAAGAAAGGATGCCCTTATAATTTTAACAATTTAGGAAAAAATAATTCAATTAATTCTACCTTTAACGGAATATCATTTACTGTTGATATGCTTAATGACAATCCTAATAAAGTAAGATTATTTGCTTTAAGAAGTTTTGGTGAGTCTTTATATCATTCAATAACAGATGCATCTTTAGAATTTGGTTATAAATCTATATAAATATTTTTAATCACGAGTAGCAATATAAACACCGATTGTAGTAATTAAAAAACCCAAAAGATCTAAATTAGTCAAATTTTCATTTAGAAAAAGCCAAGCCATAAAAGCAGATGTAGCTGGAATTAAAAAGAATATTGAAACTGTCTTACTAGCTGAGTTATTTTTGATTAAATACATTAATATCGTAAATGCACCAAATGATACTAAAAAAATTTGATGGCTCATTGCAATAATAAATGTTTGCGTAAAATCTATATAAGGTTTTGCAAAAAAAATTATGATTATGATATGAAACGTTACTCCACCTAAAGCCTGATACATATTGCTTACTGATAACGGTAAATTATTGCTCAGTTTCTTTTGCCAGATAGTTGAAGATGTAATTGCAATTAGGGCTACTATAGTCGCAATTAGACCAGTCAGAGGAATTTTCGAGCCAATATCTAGGCCAAGAACTAAAGCTGCACCAGAGAAACCAAGTATAACGCCGATCCATTGTTTAATAGTTACATTTTCATTTAATATTGGTCCACTCAAAGCATTTGTTAAAATTGGTTGAAGTGTAACAATTAGCGCAGCAATACCAGTGGGCATTCCTTTTGAAATTGAAAAAAAAACTCCCCCTAAATATAATCCATGAAAAAGAACACCACTGAAAAAAGATTCAATTAAATTTTTTTTATTAATTAAAATTTTTTGTCTTGAATAAAGAGAGAATAAAAAAAATCCAATAGTTACAATCGAGAATCTAAAAGCAAGAGCTGAAAAAGGATCACTATTATCAATTAAAGGTTTAGTTGTTATAAACGCAGATGACCAAAGAATAATAAAAATAAAAGGAAACATTTTAGTCATGATATTTTATAAACTAAAAAGTTAGGTAAAATCATATAAATTTGCACTCAATTTGAACTATTTATTTATAGAATCTGAAAAGCAAATCACTTAATGTCCGATAGGGATGATAAATAGATTTGTTAAAATTTCTTTTGTTTTAATCTCGTTTGTATTTTTAACGGGATTTATTTCAATATTTTCTCTAATAGGACCTGGGATGACAATTTTTTCTTCTGGTAACTTCTATAAAGCTGGTGCTCAATATTTAATTGATCAATCTGTAAAGAAAGAAACGGGAAAGAATACTTTAATATTTATTGGAGATGAAATTAAATCTAAAAAACAAGAGTCAGATTTTAATAAAAAATTAAGAAAACTAGTTGAAAAAAGAATTCTAGACACAAGAGCCAAATTAAATCTTAATAGTGTTAATCAATAATTCTTAAAAATATCAAATTTTCTTGTTTCGATTCTTTACACCACAGTTCATAACTTTCACACATTCTCCATATATGATCGAACGCTCTTTGGGAAATTTCTAATGGAAAGTGGCTTTTTGCATAATATAGATCTGGAAATTGAATAAGTTGTTTAATCATCATATCTTTTTGAACTTTTAATAATCTTAAAGTTTCATTTGGTATTTTCTTCTTAGTATTTCGATCTATAAAATCATCTTTTTTTAATTTTTCAAACCATTCATCATGAAATTTACCACTACTTATTTTTTTATAAATTTCTGATCCAATAAAATTATCAATCGCATCTATATTTGTAAAATTGTTATTTTTTTTTATTTTTGAAATTTCAGAATAAATTATTTCTGCTACAAATAACACGTATGGTCTTTCTTTAGATGCCATCAATTATTTCTTATATTTTTTCATTGCAGCGTGTGCCAATATCAAATTTGGGTCTAAAAAAATTTTTGACGTTTTTATTTTCTTGAACGATTTAAATGCAAATATTGCTATAGGTAATTCAGTACATCCAAGAATTATTTTTTTACATTTTTTTTTCACTAAAGAGTCGATTGCCGGTTTAATAATTTTATTTGCATCTTTCACTTTTCCCATTTTTACAAGTTTGATCGCTTTATTAACTGATTTTTTTTGAAGTAAAGAATTTGGATAAATTAGATTATATTTTTTGTCAAAAAATTTGTTATATACACCCGTTCTCAAAGTTCCCTCCGTTGCAAGCAAACCAATAGATGAATTTTTTTTACACTCTTTAAGAGTATGGTTAAAAACTTCTTTAGGCATATTGATTATAGGTAATTTAATTTTTTTCTTCAAATCATCGTACCAATAGTGAGCAGTATTGCAGGGTATTACAATAAACTTAGATTTACTTTTTTTTAGTAACTGACAACCTTTTAATAAACTTTTTAAAACTAAAGAATATTTTTTTTTACTTTTTTTATTGATTAATTTATTTGATAAATTTCCAGTGTGAACTCCAATAGATTCAGGTCTACCAGGAATATTTGCCTTGTTGTAAAGTAAAAATAAAGGATATTCTTGATCAATTTTTCCTCTATTTAAAATTGCAAGTTTATTACAGAAGTCTAGACCAGCTTGAGTGCCCATCCCTCCAAGAATACCAATCATTTTTTTAATATAATGAAGAATTGTTTATTGGCTACAAAAAAAACAAGTTTAGTTTTGAGGACCTGAAATAGTTAGTAGCCAATAAATGATATTATGAAAATTATGCAGTTTTTAAGTTAACTGCTGAAGGACCTTTAGGACCATCTTCAACATCGAAAGTCAAAGCTTGACCCTCATCTAAACCGTTCATACCAGCATCTCTCACAGCTGAAACATGTACAAACACATCTTTTTCTTTATCTTCTCTTTCAATAAAACCAAAACCTTTGGTTGGATTGAACCATTTTACTTTTCCTTGTAGACTCATATTTTTCTTCTTACTTTTTGTTATATTAATTTATTACTTATAATTAAGTAATCTGAGCTTTCTTTATAATTAATGAGGTTTTGTCAACAAAATATATTAAATTAATATCAATTTAATTCTAATTGTTGTTTAAAAGTTTAGTTAAATACAGTGAATTAATATCCTCTTTATAATGAGAAAAAGGTGGACAAGGTTTAAAACCACAATTATTAAATAATTTTCTTGCTGGTATAAAAAAATTACTAGTTCCAGTTTCAATACTTATTCTATTAATATTTAGTTTTTTTGCTTTTTCGATTAAATGGTTGATGATCTTCATACCATTACCCTTGCCTTTAAAATCATCATGAACTCTAATAGATTTAAATTCACCATGGTTTTGATCTAAAAATTTTAAGGCCCCACAACCCATTAAAAAATTTTCCTCCCACAAACTCCAAAATTTTATTGAGGATATCTTAAGACCAGGTATATCCAAAACATGAGCACTTCCTTCAGGTGAGGCTGCTCTTAGTTCAATAAAATGTTTTTTTAATAGTTGATTAACCTCAGGATGTTCAAAATTACCTTCAATTGATTTAAGCATTTATTTTAAAATAGTTAAATGGCCCATTTTTCTTTTTTCTTTAATATCTTTTTTAAGATAGTCAAAAAAAAATTGATTATCTTTGTTTTTAAGATTTTCTCGATATGGAATTATCTGATCTCCAATTAGATTTATCATTTCAGCATTAGCTATTTTTTTTAAAGGAATTTGCTCTAGAGAACACACTGCTCTCACATGATTCTCGAATTGACTCACATTATAAGCGTTAATTGTCAAATGACCTGAATTATGAACTCTTGGAGCAATTTCATTCACATATAAATTTTCATTTCGATCTATAAAAAATTCTACACAAAGAGTTCCAATATATTTTAATTCTTCAGCAATGAGTATTGCCCACTCCTTAGATTGTTCAAAAATTTTTTTACTTATTTCTGCTGGAATTTTAGAATGTTTTAAAATTTGTTCTTCATGAGTATTTTCAATTGGCTCGTAGATTTCATATCTATTATTACCAAAGCGAGTAACTATTACAGAAATCTCTTTTTTTAATTTGACTAGTTTTTCTAAAATATATTCATTATTAAAATTTATTTTTAAAGAGTCTATTTCTTTCAAGTTTGTGATTGGATATTGTCCTTTACCATCATACCCCATAGTTGTTGTTTTTAAAATTCCTGGACAAAAATCATTTAACGTTAAAAGATCTTCTTTGTTTTCAACATGCACATATCTAGTTGTTCTAATATTTAATTTATTAATAAAGTCTTTTTCTGCTAATCTATGTTGTATCAAACGGTTTACGGACGGTTTTGGTAAAACAGGCTTTAATTTGTTCAGATCATTAAGAGACTCAAATGGAATATTTTCGAATTCATATGTAATTACATTAACTTTTTTAGCAAATTCAACAATTTTGTTTTTATCTAAATATTTTGCATAAATAAACTCATCACAAAAATTTTGTCCTGGAGCATCTTTGTCATCACAGTAAATAACTGTTTTGATATTTAATTCTTTTGCAGCTTTAGAAAGCATACTTCCTAATTGTCCACCACCAATTATCCCAAGTTTTATTTCAGACATTATTTAGGATATCTTTTTACTGATTTGGTTTGAGATAATCTCCAACTTTCAAGTTTATTTCTAATTTTTTGATTATAATTACTTAAAATCGATGCAGCAAGCAAAGCAGCATTGATTGCTCCATCTTCGCCAATAGCAAGAGTTCCAACAGGTATCCCTCTCGGCATTTGGGAAATTGACAATAAGCTATCTAAGCCTTTTAATTTTTTACTTTCGACAGGAACACCTAAAACTGGTCTTGAAGTTAAAGCCGCAATCATTCCAGGCAAATGAGCTGATCCACCTGCACCTGCAATGATGACCCCTATATTATTTTTTTTTACATTTGAGGCATATTCGTACAATCTCTTTGGTGTTCGGTGAGCAGAGATAATTTTCGTTTCAAACTTAATACTTAAATTTTTTAGAGTTTTTTCACATAATTTCATGATCTTGTAGTCAGACTGACTACCCATCACAATTGATACTTTGAAAGCTTTGTTTTTATTCATATTAGTGAAAAAACTTTATTTCAAAATATACTTAAAATTTCAATAAAATTAATAGAAATTGAAAATACATGTTGATATTGTTTATTTACAAACTCATGAATTATAGAATAGATAATCTGCAATATTGTAAATGGTCTCGAAAAATTTTTGAAATTAACAGAGAAGCTGGTCTTGATGCCGTTCATGTTACTATAGTTTACCATGAAGATTTTGACGAACTACTTCTTGAAATCAAAAAGTGGGATAAATTATTTAAAGAAAACTCAGATTTAATTTTCTTGGGTGGTAATCATGAAGATATCGAAAAGGCTCAATTAGAAAAAAAAACAGCTATTTTTTTTGGTTTTCAAAATTGTTCACCTATTGAAGATGATATAAATTTAGTTGAAAAAGTCCACGAGCTTGGATGTCGATTTATGCAACTTACGTATAACAATCAATCTTTGTTAGCGACTGGATGTTATGAAAAAGTAGATAGCGGCGTAACTAATTTTGGAAGAGAAACAATTAAAGAGATGAATAAAGTAGGAATAGTTGTTGATATGTCACATTCAGCTGAAAAAAGCACTTTTGATGCAATTGAAATTAGTGAAAAACCTATAGCGATTACTCATGCAAATCCAGCATTTTGGCATCCAGCAAAAAGAAACAAATCAAATGATCTACTAAAAACTTTAGGAGATAGTGGAGGCATGTTGGGTCTTTCTTTATATCCTCATCATTTAAAAAATAATACAAATTGTGACCTAGATAGTTTTTGTGAGATGATTGCAAGAACTGCAGAAATTATGAATTTAAAAAATATTGGCATTGGATCAGATCTTTGTATAGAACAGCCAGACAGTGTTGTTGAATGGATGAGAAATGGTACTTGGTCTAAAAGTAAAAATTATGGTGAAGGTTCAAAAAATAGACCCGGTTTTCCAAAACAACCCGATTGGTTTAAAGATGCTAGAGGGTTTCAAAATTTAGAAAATGGATTGAAAAAAATTGGATTTTCTGAGGATGAAACCAATGGTATACTTGGTAACAATTGGTTTAACTTTTATAAAAATATTTAAATGCAAATTAAATTAAGAAACCCTAATGCAATAATGAAATTATCTAGATTAGGATCATTCCACCAATCAAGATTATCCTTTTTAAGAAGTTTTTTAGATGAGTTTAAAGATTGGGAATATAAAAATGATTTATTCAATTTAGATGAAAATGGTTATGGTACTGCAATTTATTCATTTAAAAAAAAAGATAGAGTTTACTCTTTAATATGTTTTGCAAACAAAATTAAAGATGAGGAAAGATCAGATAGAGTGATTGCAAATAAATGGGATGCTGCTTTTACATTACATGATGGTGTTCCATCAATAGATGATGTTGAAAGATTAAGAAATGAAGTTCCAAAACAAGAAGTAGGTAGATTATCTTATAAAGAGTTAACACTATCTAGAGCCAACAAATCAGTTAGAGTATTTAATCATGTAGTTGAAAGTTTAAGTAAAGGCCAACAACCAGATCTAAATCTTTTAGAAAAAGTAGGGTATCTTTATAGAACAACAGCTGTATACGGATCTGGAAAATTTGGGCTCGCAGATAGATTTAGAGTAAAAAATAGACAAGAAATCAATGGTCCGTTTAGATTAGAAATGATGTTGGTTTATTTAGTAAGACAATTTACTTTTGATCAAGTTAATCATATAGCTAAATTAAAAAGTCCTAATATTGCAGTTAAGCTTGATCCAAAAATATGTAAAAAATTAGGTATTGGTAATTCAACTGGCCTTGGAATGGCACCATTTATTGTTAATCATCCTACATTACTAAATAATTGGATTATGAGTAGAGAAATTGCTTTAAAAAAAATTCGAGAGATAAAAAAAGTTAATTCAAAAGAAATAAAAATTTTTAAAGAAAGTTTAATAAATTCAATTAAAAATATAACAAGCTGGAATACAGAAAGCGAATATCAAAAAAAAAAAATTAATTCTCTTTTAACAGATATTAAAAAATTTTTAAAATTCTCTGAAAAAGACTTTGATTTTGAAATTGATTATCCTTTTAATGAAATATATTTGTGGTTAGAGCAAAATACATGTGAAGAATGTATAGAATATGTTGTCTCAATGATGTTAGAGCCTTTTGATGAAATTGTTAAACCATTAATTAGCAAGATGAGTTCAGAAGAGGACCAGTATTTTACAATACCGACTCATCGAACAGTACAAGATTTAAGAAATATTATTGAAAGAAATTATCCCGACATATTAAAAATTAATTTCGAAAATAAAAAAAATTTTAAAAATTTTTGGTTTATTTCAAAAAATAAAGAAGAACCCAGGTATGCGGATAGATTTGATGAAAATGGAGCAGAGTTGGAACAACCACTTGCGATAGCAAGAGACATAAAAAAACTGTATAATGTACTTAAGGTTTCTAAAAATAGTTTAACAATTGATAGATTTTTAGTTGAAAACTCTGATTTAAGACATGTTATAAGAAGAGCTTTCATAATTGAAAACTTTCCTTACTCTGAAATACAAGACAATACAATTAGCGAAAAAGTAATTCCTATTGATATGTTGAGATTGAAGCTTTCTTTTTTTGGAGCTTTAAAATTTGATCCAAGATCAGATAAATGGCTAAGAATATGTATGTTTCAAGGAGCACCTCTTCCAACTGATTTAAAAAATTTAGATCAGCAATGGGTTTACAACTTTGAAAATTAAAAATGAAATCTTTAAGCGAAATAGATACTACCTCAAAGAGAGCAAGTAAGGCCATAGGCTTTTCATGGGGAGAAGCCGAAGAGATTGGAAAAGGTATTAGACTTTTGGAATTTTTTGGACTTCAGGGTATTAAGACTTTAAATCAATATTACAGCTTAAAACTTAAAAAAAAATTTGAGAATATAAGTTTAATTGATAAAAATAATATAATTAAAAAAAATCCTTATTGTCCGATCACATTAGGTATTAATTTTCTTGATCAAATTAAAAGTATTGAAAAGTTTAAAAAAATTAAATTTAACAAAGTTGTTTTTCCTTTACTGATGTTACCTTTTTTAAGTAGATGTTCAGAAATAATAGGAAAGAAAATAAGAGTTAACTTCAATGAAGTTGAATTTTTATTAAATCTTAACGTTAATATTTCGTCTAATTTATTAAATAATAACTGTCCTATCAATGCAGACAATACTGAGGTTGTTATATTAGAAAATGAGGATAATTTTTCAGAACAAGAATGGAAAAGCTTATACAAACTTTCTGAAGATACTTTTGTTGAGGAGACAGATAGTTTAAAAAAGTCTGCTGCCGGTGCAGGATTAACTGATAATGACTAATAAAAATTTAAAAGACATTACTGATGATATAATTATTAAAGATTTGGATGATATTTGTGATGAGTGCAAAAAAAAAGAGGACAGTGTCACCCACAATTTAATCCTTACAGGTTTTAAAATATGTCAATCTTGCAGACTATCAAAGACAATATTTCCGATTTAAATATTATTAATCGGTAGAGCGTCCATTCTACTCATTACAAAAGATATAGATAAAAAAGCAATAATTAAAAAAGCTAAAAAAACAATTCCAAATGCTTTAAAATTTGATTTAAGGTTTAAAACTTGTCTTGTGGATATTATTAATGCAGCAAAAATCCAAAATTGTGTAAGAAATATAATAGGCACCATTAATTCAGGAGTTACTGCAAAAAATCTTAGTAAACCTGGTGCATGTGCAAAACCAACAGCAGTTAAAACTTTTTTAAAATCTACTTTAGTTTGTTTGTCAGGAAAAAGTTTTACGCCTATTACATAAATAAAAATACCCCAAACTAACCACGTTAAAATTGCTGTGAGGCCTGACATAGCAATTGCTGTTTTAATAATAGTATTAGCTGCAACAGCACCAGCAATACCGTCAAGAATCATGATTAAGCCAGCAAAATAAATAGCTGCATCACCAAAATTCTTATTATCGCTATATAGAGTCTTGTCTAACTTAATTGATTTAAAGACTATACTTAAGAATTCTCCAAACATTATTTTTTTTTATTTTTTTGTTCTTTGTAAGAAACTATTAATGGAAAGAGTATTAAAGCAATAGTTATTATAATGCAAACCGCTATTAGAAAACCTTTAGTCATTTTTTAGGGGGAGTATTGCACTCCCCCTTAAATTAATTTAACCTTTTACAACCTCTCTTGTATTTGCGTTGAAAGATTCTTTAAATGGAATATCCACTACTACTGCATCAACAGGTGTTTCTGATGAATCCGAATATTTTTCTGGTAAATGGACCTTATATTTAGTTCCAACTTTACCTTTTGGAAATCCATTTTGATTTAATGTTCCATCAAAAGGCACATAGCCCATTGCAATATTAGTTTTCTTTTCAGGATGCCACCATGGTGAAGTTATAAATCCAACAGGATCTCCACCACCTTCATTTGATATTAACCAAAAATCTGGTGCATAATCATCAATAGGTTTTCCACCTAATTCCATTCCAACTAATTGAAGCTTATATGGTTTTTTACCATCCTTGAGTTCTTTGCCCATTTTTTCCAATGCAGTTTTACCAACATAGTCAGCTTTTTTATTCCATTCTCCTTTACCTGAAAGTGAAACTTGATAACCTAAATTACATTGAAAAGGATTATGTTGTTGATCCATATCTTGACCCCATGAGAGAATTCCTGCTTGAATTCTTCTATGGTGTGCTGGTGCAATAACCATTAAATTATGTTTTTTTCCAGCTTCAAGAACTGCATTCCACATATCTTCAGCATATAAAGTGGCGTTTCTTAAATAAATTTCATATCCAGCCTCCCCTGAAAACCCTGATTGTGAAATTACGCAACTTCTTCCTCCAACTTTAACTTCTGCTAAACCATAAAAAGGCATATTGTCAAAATCAACTTGATCTCCACAAAGATCTTTCATTAATGCCTTTGATTTGGGTCCCTGTATTTGTACAGGACAAGCATCAATTTCTTCAATTGTACAGTTAAATCTACCATCGGCATTAACACCTTGAAGATACATACCTATATCAGAGTCAGATAAAGAAAACCAAAACTCATCTTTTGAAATTCTTAAAAGTATTGGATCATTTAAAACTCCACCATAAGCATTACATAAAATTACATATCTAGCTCTCATTGGAGAAATTTTGGTTGCATCTCTTGTAATTACGTAATCCGTGAATTTTTCTGCATCTGGACCTTTAACTCTTATTTGTCTTTCGACAGCAACATTCCACATAGTAACGTGATTAACAATCGCATCATATTCCACCATTGCTCCGCCATCCTCTGGTTTAACGTATCCTCTTGGATGATAAATACGATTATATACAGTTGCTCTCCAACATCCTGCTTGCATTGATAAATGCCAATAAGGTGATTTTCTAACCCTTGTTGAAATTAACATTTCAACTTTTGTTGGACCACTCTGTCTTAAATTATATGGTACCTCTCGATCAGATTGATCAACTGAAGTAACATGCTTTAGTTTAGTATAATCAAATTCTTTAGACATAACTATTCTCCTTCAACCACTTGTTAGTTTCCTTCAAGCCGCCGAATGTATAAATGTGGAAGAAATCAGTATGCGATTTAACTTTCCCAATTAAATCATTAGGGTCTTTAGGTTTCAATAAATCTAACGCCTTAGTAAAATTAGATTTAAGAAAATTAAGGGAATTTTTTGCTCCAACAATATTAGCAAATTTAATTAAGCTAGATATTTTTAGAGGTCCAGTAATTCCCACATGCACTGGTACGCTTTGTTTAGAAATAAAATCTATAATAGGCTGGGGATCTAATAACCATTGGGTTACTATATAATCAGCGTAAGGCTTTTTATCTATCATAGCTTTTTCTAATTCTGAGTCGGATATATCAGGACTACCCTCAGGGTGTCCAGCAATTCCTATCTTCATTTTTTCAAAATAACCGGTCTCCAAAAGTTGAAATGAACTATCAAATTTTCCTACAGGCTCTCTACCACCACCTATAATCAGAGCTTGTTTAACACCCCCATCTTTGCAGATATTAACATAATCTTTAAGCTCTTTTTCATTATGCATAGATCTAGCTGGAAAATGTGGAACCGGATTAAATCCTTTTTTAACAAGCTCAACTGCTTGTTGTGCAGTTTCTTTATAATCCCCGCCAGGCAACATTGTAATATAAATATCACTAACTGGTGGAACAGTAGTTAGATCTGTTGTTGGACTGATTTCTAAAGAAAAATTCATTTTTCAGATCATTATCTTTTTTAAAAAAGCTGTCAAAGAATTTAATTAAATGACGCAATAAATTATGTTGCTTAAAATTTGGGGGTTGTTAACTATTTAAATAATGAAGATTATATTAATAATGGGTTTACCAGGGTCAGGCAAAACAACCTTAGCCTCTGAATTAGTGCCTTTATTAAAAGCAAAGTGGTTAAATGCTGATGAGGTTAGAAAAGAGGCAAATGATTGGGATTTCTCACCTGAGGGAAGAACTAGACAAGCGAAAAGGATGTGGGAAAAAGCAAAAGAATTCAAAAATTTAGGCAATAATGTAGTAGCTGACTTTATATGTCCAACTCCAGCAGCACGTGCATTGTTTCCTGCCGATTATATTATATGGATGGACACAATTAAAGAAGGAAGATTTGATGATACTAATAAAATGTTCATCAAGCCAGAAAAGTTTGACTATCATGTTACGACTTTGGATGCTAAAAATTGGGCTCCAAAAATATTTAAGGAAATAGACTGATGTCTTATAAATGGGATAATAAAAAACCAACAGCTCAAATGTTAGGAAGATGGCAACCATTTCATGACGGTCATTATACTTTATTTAAAGAGATAATAAAAAAAACTGGGCAAGTTTGCATACAGATAAGGGATGTTCAGGGTGTTGACGATAACCCATTTGATTTTGAAACTGTAAAAAAAAATATTGAGGACAAACTAAATCCAGAATATGAAGGACGTTTTAAAATCATGTTAGTTCCAAATATTACAAACATTTGTTATGGAAGAGGTGTAGGATATAAAATAGAGGAAATTGTCCTATCTGAAGAAATTCAAAAAATTTCTGCTACTAAAATTAGAGCCAAGATGAGAGAAGAGGGTAAGCTCAAGTAATTTTTGATGAATATTAAAACCATCAATCTTAATAAAGATATAGTAAGAGTTATAATTAATGAACCCAAAACATATAATTCTTTATCTTACAAAAATTTAAAAAATTTAATAAATGTTTTTAAAAAACTAGACAAAGATAAAAAAGTAAAAGTAATAATCTTAGAGGGTGCTGGGAGAGGTTTCAGTGCCGGTCATAATTTAAAAGAAGTAAAAGATCTCAAGAAAAAAGAGAGATATAAAAAGTTATTTAACCTTTGTTCTAAGTTAATGCTTCAAATAGTTGAAGGCAGAAAACCTGTTATTGCAAAAGTGCATGGAGCAGCATTTGCAGCAGGTTGTCAATTAGTTGCAAGTTGTGATTTAGCTTATAGTACTAATGATGCACTTTTTGCAACTCCTGGAGTAAACATAGGATTATTTTGTAGCACCCCAATGGTAGCTGTTAGTAGAAAAATTAATAGAAAGCCTATGATGAAAATGCTTCTTACAGGTGAACCCATTAAGGCAAATTATGCAAAAGAGATTGGTTTAATAAATGATTATTTTTCAAAATCTAAACTTAATAAAGAGATTTTCAAAATTGCAAAAAAAATTGCATCTAAATCGAACTTAACAATCAAAATTGGAAAACAAGCTTTCTACAAGCAGTTAGAAATGCCTTTGAGAAAAGCATATTCCTACACAAGTAGAATGATGACTATAAATATGATGGCAATGGACGCAAAGGAGGGGATTTCTGCTTTTTTAGAAAAAAGAAAGCCCCATTGGAAAAATAAGTGAAATTTAAAAATTACATTACTATTATTTTAATAATTTTAGGTCTTTATCTTATTTTTACTTTTAGAGACCATAATTTTAAAAGAGCAATAGATGCATGCGTTGCAGGCAGTCAAAAATTGGAAAAACCTATGACCACTCAAGAAGCTAAAAAATTTTGTGAAGATAAAATAATAGGTAATAAATAAAAAATGAAAAATACTAAAGAAATTTTAAATAAATATAAAAATATTGCATTAGTGGGTGCGAGTAAAGATTTAACAAAGATATCTTCAATTGTAATGAAATTTTTGCAAGATTTTGGCTTTAAAGTCTATCCTGTTAATCCATCCATGAAAGGTGAAAAAATATTAGGTGAGAAAGTTTTTGGAAATATTTCAGAAATTGATAGTCCAGTAGAGATAATAAATGTATTTAGGCCATCAAATGAAGTTATGGAAATAGCCAAAGAGGCAATAAAAATAAAAGCAAAAGTTTTATGGTTACAATTAGATATAAAAAATAAAGAAGCAAAAAAAATTGTTGAAGAAAAAAATATTATTTACGTCGAAAACAAATGTACAAAAATAGAGTTCGAAAAACATTTTAATTAATGAAAAAAATTTTTATTGTTTATGGACATTATGATGAAAAATCTTTTAATTCTGCGATTCTCGACACATTTAGAAAAACTGTAGAAAATAATGGTCATCAAGTTGATATAGTTGACTTATACAAGGAAAAATTTGATCCTGTATTTTCAGGCGAAGAACCTGACAATGTTGTTTTAGATCATAGAAAAAGAATAGAAAGTTCTGATGCAATAGTATTAATCGCACCTATATGGAATTTCAGAATGCCGGCAATTGTGGAAGGATGGATTGATAAGGTTCTTGCACCACCTTGGGCTTTTAGATTTAAGAAATTATTTGGAAATTATGGTTATCCGCTTGGAAATTTAAAAGGAAAAAAAGCAGTAGTTTTTTGTACTTATGGCTCCCCACAATTTGCTGTAAGAACATTCTTTTTAAATATGCCAACAAAAAGATTAAGAAGAGGAGTTTTTAATATATGCGGCATAAGGGATGTGGTATATCGAAGATACTTTGCAGTACCATTTGTAGAGGACAAAAAAAGAAAAAAATTTTTAGAAGATGTTAAAAAAACTGCAAATAATATTTAAAGTTTTAATTATTCTTGTCTTTTCAATTTCAATAACAAAAGCTGAATTACTTAAACCTAATAGCAATATAAAACCTTCAAAAGTTGTTGAGATCCAATTGAACGGTCTCCAAAAAAATGACATTAATTATAAAGATAGTGGGATCGTACAAACTTGGAATTTCGCTCATCCAAGTAATAAAAAAAGTACTGGTCCTTTGCCAAATTTTAAGATGATGATTAAAGGAAATTCTTATCAAATGCTTCTTAATCATTTAAGCCACACAATTACAAAGGTAGGAGGTGGTGACAAATGGGCACAATTTGAGGTTATAATTTTAGATAAAGACAAGATCTACCATAAGTTCAACTGGCAAGTAGAAAAATATACTGAAGATGGACCCCTTAAAGACTGTTGGTTGACCACTATGGTTTCTAGCCCAATTGCACTAGGAAGTTCAATTTGATCATACATAATACAATTTTGTTTCGTTATGAATAAAAATTTAGTAGGAATCGTTTAATGAAATCTAAAGCTAAAGTCGTCGTAGTCGGTGGAGGAGTAGTTGGAGTAAGTGCTCTTTATCATTTAGCAAAAAAAGGCTGGTCTGATGTTGTTTTAATTGAAAGAAAAGAATTAACTTCAGGCTCAACTTGGCATGCAGCGGGATTATTACCTCTTTTTAATATGAGTTATTCTGTTGGTCAACTTCACAAGTACGCAGTAAATCTTTATAAAAAATTAGAAGAGGAGACCGGTAAGAATGTTGGCTTCAGTGTTGTTTCAAATATCCGTCTAGCAAGCACAAAAGATAGAATGGATGAGTATCATCAATATGCTGGTGTAGCCAAAACAATCGGTGTTGATGTTAAATTTTTAACGCCTCAACAAGTAAAAGAAATTTGGCCTCTTTGTCATACTGATGATTTAGTTGGAGCAATTCAACACCCTGAAGATGGATATATTCAACCCGCAGATCTAACTCAAGCCCTTGCTACAGGTGCAAGAAATAGAGGAGCAGAAATTTATAGAAACACGACAGTGTTATCAATGAGACAAACTAAAGATGGATGGATTGTTGAAACAGATAAAGGTTCGATAGAATGTGAACATGTTATTTCTTGCTCAGGAAATTTTGCAAGACAAACTGGAGAAATGGTTGGATTAGATATCCCAGTGATACCAGTTGAACATCAGTATATCGTAACTGAACCACATCCAGAGATACAAAAAAGAAAAAAAGAAGGTCTACCAGAGATGGGTGTATTAAGAGATAGTGATAGCAGATGGTATATGAGGGAAGAAGCTGGTGGACTAATATTAGGTCCATATGAAGATGGTGCACCAGCATGTTATGTTGAAGGTCCCTCAAAAGACTCTGAATATGAATTGTTTCAAGAAGATTTAGATAGACTTGCTCCACACATTGAAGGAGCAATACATAGAGTACCAGCATTTGGTGAAGTAGGTGTCAAAAAGGTTTATAATGGAGCAATATGTTATACACCAGATGGTAATCCTATTGTTGGTCCAGCCTGGGGACTTAAAAATTTTTGGATTAATGAGGGGCATAGTTTTGGAATAACTGCAGCAGGTGGAGCAGGCTGGCAATTAGCAGAATGGATTGTAGATGGTGAACCAACCATTGATATGCTTGGTGTTGAACCTAGACGTTATGGAAATTATGCAACAAAGTCATATCTTAAAGCAAAAAATGAGGAAGCTTACAGCCACGTATTTATCGTTCATTATCCTGACGAAGAAAGACCAGCTGCTAGACCTTTAAGAACATCGCCTTGTTATGAAAGAATGAAAGATCTTGGAGCTGTTTTTGGACAAAAATTTGGATGGGAAAGACCAAATTTTTTTGCAACTGACGGTATGGAACAAAAAGATGATTGGTCTTTTAGAAGATCAAAATGGTTTGATGCAATTAAGAAAGAATGTGAAAATGTTAAAAAGAATGTTGGAATTTTAGATATGACAGCCTTTGCAAAATGTAGAATTAAAGGTCCAAAGGCAGAGGAATTTTTAGACTATTTAGTAGCTAACAAACTTCCAAAAAAAATTGGAAGAATTAATCTTTGTCATGCACTAAATACTAAAGGTGGTGTTCATTCAGAATTTACAATTATGAAGGAAGCTGAAAATAGTTATTACCTAGTTTCTGCTGGAGCAAATTTAAGATTAGACCATGATTGGATCCAAAAATGGATGCCAACGGATGGGTCAGTAATATTTGAAGATTTAACAAATAGTACGGGTGTGCTTGTAGTTGCTGGCCCAAAAGCTAGAGAATTAATGCAGAAAGTTTCAACAGATGATTTTTCAAATGAAAATTTTAAATGGCTGACAGCTAAAAATGTTAATGTTGGTTATGCACCAGTTAATGCTATGAGAGTAAATTTTGTTGGTGAACTTGGTTGGGAATTGCATCACCCAATTGAATATCAAAACCATATTTTTGATAAATTAATGGAGGCAGGTAAGGATCTCGGTCTCAAACCATTTGGAATAAGAGCTATGAACAGTTTAAGAGTTGAAAAATCTTATAAACTTGTAGGAACTGAACTATCAATTGAATATTCACCTTATGAGTCTGGCCTAGATAGATTTATTCATCCTAATAAAGGAAATTTTATAGGACTTGAAGCACTAAACAAATGGAGAGAAAAGGGTTTTGATAATAAGCTAGTAACATTAGAGGTTCATAATACTACAGATTCAGATGTATTAGGAAACAACCCGATTTATAAAGATGACAAAGTTGTTGGAAGAGCGACAGGTGGAGAATATGGTTTTAGATTAGATAAATCTATAGCTTTAGCGATGGTAAAACCTGATTTAGCAAATGTGGGTGAAAAACTTAAAGTTGATATTCTTGGAAAAATGTACGAGGCTACAATACTTGATGAAAGTCCATACGATTCTGAAAATAAATTATTGAGAGCTTAATGAAAATTTTAGTCGCAGTAAAAAGAGTAATTGATTATAATGTGCAAATCAGAGTAAAAGAAGATAACACTGGTGTGGTAACTGAAAATGTTAAAATGTCGACTAATCCGCCAGATGATAATGCTATTGAGGAAGCAGTTAAAATTAAAGAGTCAGGGAAAGCAACTGAAGTAGTCGCGGTGAGCGTTGGAGAAGAAAAAGCTCAAGAAACTGTTCGTAAAGCATTAGCTGTAGGAGCTGATAGAGGTATTCTTATTAAAGCTGATGGAATTTTAGAACCTTTGGCTGTATCTAAATTGTTACAAAAAATTGTTGAAAAAGAAAAACCAGATTTAGTTTTTATGGGGAAACAGGCCATTGATGATGATTGTAACCAAACAGGTCAAATGTTAAGTGCTATGCTAAATTGGCCTCAAGCAACATTTGCTTCTAAGATTGAGATCAAAGATAAAAAACTTGAGGTTACTAGAGAGATTGATGAGGGTTTAGAGACGATAGAAATTAATATACCCGCAATAGTCACTTGTGATTTAAGACTAAATGAACCTAGATATGCTTCATTACCAAACATAATGAAAGCAAAGAAAAAACCTATCGAACAATTGAATGCGTCAGATTTAGGAGTAGATACTTCTCCAAGAATCGAGCAAATTAAAGTTGAAGAGCCACCGAAAAGAAAAGCAGGAATAAAAGTTAAAAGTGTGGCTGAGCTAGTACAAAAATTAAAAAATGAGGCAAAAGTAATATAATGTCAGTTTTATTAATAGCGGAACATAATAATAAAGAATTAAAATCTTTTACACTTAATGCTGTAACTGCAGCTTCTCAAATGGATTCAGACCTTCATGCAGTAATTATTGGTAATAATTGCGGAGATGCAGCGAAAAAACTTTCAGAATTACCACTGGTAAAAAAAGTTATTCAAGTTGAAGCAGCTCATTATGAAAATTTTGTAGCAGAAAATTTTGCACCAGTAATTGTGAAATTGGCAGAAAACTACTCACATGTTGTTTGTTCAGCGAATACTTTTGGTAAAAATTTAATGCCACGAATTGCAGCCGCTTTAGACACTTCTCAAGTCAGTGATATTATTAAAGTAATTTCTGCAGATACATTTTTAAGACCTATTTATGCTGGAAATGCGTTTGCAACAGTAAAAAGTAAAGATCCAAAAAAATGTATTACTATTAGACCTACTTCATTTGACCCATGTGAAAGCTCAGGTGGATCCGCACCAATAGAAAAGGCTGAACCAAGCGAAGAGTTTAACAGCACCAAATTTGTGAAAAGAGAAGAAATTAAGTCAGATAGACCAGAGCTTGGAACTGCAAGAGTAGTTGTGTCTGGAGGAAGAGGAATGCAAAGTGGAGATAATTTCAAATTAATTACATCTGTAGCTGATAAGTTAAATGCAGCAATCGGAGCATCAAGAGCAGCAGTTGATGCTGGATATATAAGTAATGATCACCAAGTTGGACAAACAGGAAAAGTTGTTGTACCAGATTTGTATATTGCAATTGGGATTTCAGGTGCAATTCAGCATTTAGCTGGGATGAAAGAAAGTAAAGTAATTGTTGCAATTAATAAGGACGGCGAAGCCCCTATCTTTAGTGTTGCAGACTACGGTTTAGAAGCCGATTTATTTGAAGCTCTTCCTCAATTTATTGAGGAACTGAACAAATTAAACACTATACAAAAATAATATAATCTGTAAAAAATTAACTTATGTCCAGAGAGTCAATGGAGTATGATGTTGTTATTGTTGGTGGGGGACCATCAGGATTATCAACAGCTATAAAATTAAAACAATTAAACTCAGATCTAAATGTTTGTATTTTGGAAAAAGCATCTGAAATTGGTGCACATATTTTAAGTGGTAATGTATTTGAAACAAGAGCACTAGATGAGCTAATCCCAAATTGGAGAGATTTAAATGCTCCAATAAAAACTAAAGTTTCAAAAGAAAAATTTTTATTTTTAGGAAAAACAAAATCTTTAAGTTGGCCCACATGGTTGTTACCTGCTGTCCAAAAAAATCATAATAATTATATTATAAGCCTTGCAAATTTATGTAGATGGCTTGCAGAACAAGCTGAGAGCTTAGGAGTAGAAATTTTTCCAGGATTTCCAGCTAGCGAAATTTTATATAATGAGAATGGATCTGTTAGAGGTGTAGCTACTCAAGATATGGGCATAGATAAAGATGGAAATAAAAAAGATAGTTTCGAACCTGGTATTGAACTTTTAGGTAAAGTAACTGTTTTTGCAGAAGGGTGCAGAGGTCATTTAGGAAAACAATTAATTGAAAAATTTGAATTAAATAAAGATAAAGATCCTCAACAATATGGAATTGGATTTAAAGAAATTTGGGAAATAGATGATAAAAATCATGAAGAAGGTTTGGTTATGCATACTGCAGGGTGGCCATTAGACAACAGTACTTATGGTGGTAGTTTTATGTACCATGCAGAAAATAAACAAGTTTTTCTGGGATATGTAATTGGTTTAGATTACAAAAACCCTCACTTATCTCCTTATGATGAATTTCAGAGATTCAAAACACATCCAGCAATTAAAAAAATTATAGAGGGTGGAAAAAGAATATCTTACGGAGCCAGAGCTTTAATTGAAGGCGGATTTCAAAGTTTGCCAAGAATGTTTATGCCTGGAGCTTTATTAGTAGGTTGTGATGCTGGAACTTTAAACATGCCAAAAATTAAAGGTTCTCATACCGCAATGAAAAGTGGAATAATTGCTGCTGAAACTATTAATGAACATTTAAAAGAAAAAAAGGATTTATCTATTTATGAAGATAAATTTAAAAATAGCTGGTTATATAAAGAACTTTATGAAGCTAGAAATGTAAAGCCTAGTTTTAGTTGGGGATTAATTTTAGGAATAATATTTACAGGAATTGATCAAATTTTATTTAGAGGAAGGATGCCTTTTACTCTTAAACATAAACATGCTGACCATGAAACATTAAAGCCTGCAAATGAAATGCCTAGAATAGATTATCCAAAATATGATAATATAATTACTTTTGATAAAACGAGTTCTGTTTATCTTACAGGGACTAATCATGTAGACAATCAACCAGTCCATTTAAAACTTAAAAATCCTAATCTTCCAATTAATTATACTTTAGAAAAATTTGACGAACCTGCTCAAAGATATTGTCCTGCTGGAGTATATGAAATTCAAAAAGAAAATGATTATAATAAATTTGTAATAAATTCACAAAATTGTATTCATTGCAAAACTTGTGATATTAAAGAGCCATCACAAAATATTATCTGGATTACCCCGGAAGGTGGAGGTGGTCCTAAATATGGTAATATGTAATTAATTAAAAAATTTAATTATAATTGCAATTATTCCAATAATTAATATCCAAATAAAAAGATTATTGAAAAATTCTTTTTTGTTTTTATTGGCATAAATAAAACCAGGTAAAAGTAAAGCAAGCACTAAAATTAAATATACTACAGATAGAGCATCATCATTCATCTTAATTGCTAAGAGAGATCAATTGCAAATTTTTTTAAAGTTTCAATAGGTAAAATTTTCAATGTATTATGATGTGTACTTTTCAGATAAATAGGACAGCCTTTCCCTGCTTCCACTGCTCTTGCATACCAACTTGCACAAACACACCAACCATCTCCATCTTTTAAACCCGGAAAACCAAATTCAGGATGAGGTGTAATTAAATCATTACCAGCTTCTTTGCACCATTCTAAAAATTCATTAGTCACTTTTGCACAAACAGTATGAACTCCTTGATCATTTTCATCAGTATTACAACATCCATCACGATACCATCCTGTCAATGGATCAAGCGAACATTGCTCTAGATCTTGTCCTAGAACATTTTTTTGTTTTTCACTCATTTATATTTTTGTAGGATTAGGTTGGCCCTTATACACTTCTTCCGGATCAAATTTTTTCTCTTTTTCTAAAAATTTCATTTCAATTTTTCTTCCGTTCTCAATTGGTCCTAAAGGAATTGATCTATAAAAACATGATCGATATCCAACATGACAACTAGCACCACCACCAATATCTACTGTTAACCAAATAGAGTCTTGATCATCATCGATTCTAATTTCTTTTACTTTTTGGGTAAATCCACTTGTTTTTCCTTTATGCCAAATAACATTTCTTGATCTACTAAAATAATGAGCTTCTTTTGTTTCAATAGTTTTTTTTAGTGCTTCGACATTCATAAAGCCATGCATTAGAATATCTTTTGTCTTAGAACACATAGTGATAACTGGGATTAACCCATCATTATCAAATTTGGGTGATAGAAGTTTTCCTTCTTCAATTTCTAGGACATTTTCTCTTTTTTTGAACATAATAAGTGATTATGTAGCACATATAGGCATATTTTAAATATTTTAAAATTACTAATTTATAGGTATAAAACTTTCGATGAAATTAGTTAAAGAAATAAACACACAAAATGAAAAGAAAAAAGTCTCTGACAAAGAAGCAGAGGAAGCTTTTAAAACAATTCTATCATGGATGGGAGAAGATCCTAATAGAGAAGGTTTATTGGAAACTCCTAAAAGAGTTGTAAAAGCTTTTAAAGAATATTTTAAAGGATACACAGAGGATCCAAATCAAATTTTAGATAAAACTTTTGGAGATGTTGAGGGTTATGACGATATGGTAATTCAAAAAAATATCTCTGTTCAAAGTCATTGTGAGCATCATATGGCGCCGATTATTGGAAAAGCTCATGTTGCATATATTCCAAAAGAAAGAGTGGTTGGTTTAAGTAAATTAGCTAGAGTAGTCGAAGTATTTTCCAAAAGATTACAAACTCAAGAAAGATTGACTATGCAGATTGCGAATACCTTAATGGAATCTTTAGACGCTAAAGGTGTCGCAGTAACAATTGATTCAACACATCAATGTATGACTATGAGAGGAATTAAAAAAGAGCAAGCATCAACGGTTACCAATTACTACTTAGGTCAGTTTAAAGAAGATTTAAGTTATCAAAATAGATATTTAAGATTTATTAGTATTACAAAAGACTAAAGTGTCCAATCAATTTAAAGCTTTAATACTTAACCAAGATGGTGATAGTTTTAATAGAGAAGTAAAATCTATAGATAAAAATTTTTTAAAACATGGAGATGTAACAGTAAAAGTTCATTATTCTGGACTTAATTATAAAGATGCTTTAATCTTAAAAAATGGAGCGAGACTAGTAAAAGAATTTCCACATATTCCTGGTATCGATTTTAGTGGCGTTGTAGAAGAAAGTAACCATAAAAACTTTAAAACTGGCGACGAAATTATATTAACTGGTTGGAGAGTAGGTGAAATCTATTATGGAGGTTATTCTCAATACGCAAAAGTAAACGGAGACTTTTTAGTAAAAAAACCAAAAAATCTATCACTAAGAGAATCAATGATAATGGGTACAGCAGGTTTCACTGCTTTACAATGTTCATTCACTACAAAAACTACAAGAGAAGAATTATTGTTAGGTGAAAAAGTTCAAAATGTAATTGTCAGCGGTGCTTCAGGAGGAGTAGGAAGCATGGCAGTAATGATATTAAATAATCTTGGATGTGATGTTACAGCTGTTACAGGTAAAGATAATAATAAAGATTATTTAAAATTAATTGGAGCTAAAAACGTTGTAAATACTAATGAATTGATGAAAGATGCAAGACCTTTAGATAAAGGATTATGGGATGGAGCAGTTGATACTGTAGGTGGCAAAATATTAGAAAATATTCTCTCACAAACTAAAGATGCAGGTATCGTAGCGGCGTGTGGAAATGCTTTAGATATAAAATTGAATACAACTGTAATGCCATTCATAATCAGAGGTGTAAAACTTTGGGGTATTAATTCTGTAAATGCATCAATAAAAAGAAGACAATTTTTGTGGAATGAGGCTGCAAAATTACTTAATTTTGATATTTTGGAAAAATCAATTAAAGAAATTAATTTAGATGAGGTGATCAATATTTTTCCAGGGATGCTTAAAGGAGAAACGTCAGGAAGATATATTATAAATTTAAATAAATAATGGACTGGGATAAATTAAAAATATTTCATGCTGTTGCGGAAGCAGGAAGTTTTACTAATGCAACAATTAATTTAAATTTAAGCCAATCTGCTATTAGCAGACAAATCCAATCTTTAGAACACGATTTAAAAGTTCAACTTTTTGAAAGACATGCAAGAGGATTGACATTAACGGAAAATGGTGAGTATGTATTTAAAACAGCTCATGAAGTTATTAGTAAATTAAAAGAGGTAGAAACCTCACTAGGTGACCAAAAAAGTAAACCAACTGGTAAATTAACAATTACTACAGTAAGAAGTTTTGGAACTCACTGGTTAACTCCAAGAATTGAAGAATTTATGAGACTTAACCCTGAAATTGAAATTGAACTTGTATTTGATGACAAAGAATTAGATCTGAGCACAAGACAAGCAGATATAGGTATTTTTATGAGAAGACCCAAACAACTCAACTATATTCAAAAGAAACTGGTTGATATTAAGTACTTTATATATGGGTCAAATAAATATTTGGAAAAAAATGGAATGCCTAAAACAATAACTGATTTAAATAAGCATAAGTTTATATCTTTTGGAAAAGGTGCACCATCACCAGTTTACAATCCAGACTGGGCTTTAAAACTTGGTATGCATGATGGAAAAAAAAGAAAATCTATAATGAAGGTAAATAGTGTAATGGGGTTACTTTTAGCAGTAGAGGCTGGTGTTGGTCTTGCGGCACTTCCAGAATATTTGGTTATTAATTCAAATAATGTGATTAAAGTATTACCTAAATCTGAGGGTCCTATCACTGAAGCTCATTTTGTTTATCCTCAATCATTAAAAAACACAGCTCGGGTACAAGCTTTTAGAAACTTCCTCTTTAGTAAAATAGGCGACTGGAAAGTCTAGAAATTCAGTAATTATTGCATTTTAGGGTGCGACATACTTGCGATTGATAATCATTATCATTGCGAATAGTTATCACTCTCAAAATAATACTTATAACTAACTATAGGAAATAAATGAAAAAAATATCGATATTTGCATTGATAGGTTCTTTATTTGTATCGGCTTTTGCTTATGCAAATGAGGTTAACATATTTAATGCAAGACACTATAAGGCTGACGCTGAGCTTTATTCAAAATTTACTAATAAAACTGGAATTAAAGTAAATTTGATTAATGGTAAATCAGGTGCTTTAGAAAAAAGAATCATCAGTGAAGGTAAAGATTCTTCAGCAGACTTATACATCACAGCTGATGCTGGAAGATGTGGAGCTATGGATGCAAAAGGAACACTTCAAGGTGGTTTATCTTCTGAAGCTATTAAAGCAGCCGTTCCTTCTACATTTAGAACAAACAAATGGGTTGGAATCGCAAAAAGAGCTAGAATAGTTTACTACTCTCCTGAGAGAGTTAGTGGAGCTGAGTTGTCTGGTTTAACTTATGAAAGTTTAGCTGATCCAAAATGGAAAGGTAGATTAGTAATTAGAAAGTCAAGCAACATTTACAATAAATCTCTTGTAGCATCATTAATTAAAAATAATGGAAAAAAAGCTACAGCAGAATGGGCTAAAGGCGTTGTTTCTAATATGGCAAGAACACCAACAGGTAATGACAGAGCACAAATAATGGCAGTTGCAGCTGGTGAAGCTGACATTGCTGTAGCAAATACTTATTACTTGGCTTTAATGTTATCTGGTAAAAAAGGAGCAGAACAACAGGCAGCAGCTAAAAAAGTTAAGGCTTTCTTCCCTAATCAAAATGATAGAGGAACGCATATGAATATTAGCTGTGCAGCTTTAGTAAAAGGTGCGCCTAACAAGAAAAATGCCATTAAACTTGTCGAGTTTTTATTAACTCCAGAATCTCAAGAGCATTTTACAAATAACACTTTTGAGTTTCCGATGATTGATGGTGTTTCACCAAGTCCATTAGTAGTAAATAATTTAGGATTAGATTTCAAACAAGATATGAAAACTAAACTTGCTTCTTATGGAAAAAATCAAGCTGCTGCTGTAGAGGTAATGACAGCTGCTGGTTGGAAGTAAACGACGTGAAACAAGATAAAAAATTTATGTCTGAAATTGATTTGAATAAGTCTTCTAGTGCATGTTCCCCATGTCGTCTGGAGTGCGAAAAAATCAATGAAAGAGTAAATAAAAGAAAACTTGAAGAAATTAAATCTGAGGAAGTTCCGCATCTTCTCAAGGTTTTTAATTTTTAATTTTTTTCTTTCCCGTGTCCACCATAGATGGGGATTTGTGGTGGACACACTACTTAAAAGATTAAAATATTAATTATTTCCTGTAATTTGTTCAATTAAAATATTAGTGTGTTAAACAAAGAATGTTTAGATTTTTTAATCTTTGGTTTATATCTTCATTGTTAGTTTCTATATTTGTTATCATTCCAATTTTTACTGTATTTACAAGTTTTTTTGAAAATACATCAGATTACTATGAACTTTTAAAAAATACTTTTTTAATTGAATATATTACTAATTCTCTAATATTATTAATATTTGTATTGATAATAACTTTTTTGATTGGCACAGGTACAGCTTACGTTGTATCATTTTATACATTTCCATTTTGTAATTTCTTTAAATGGGCAATTATATTATCTTTTGCAGTACCACCATATATTTATGCATATTCATTAACAGCTTTTTTCGAAAATTATGGAACGGCATTTACAATTTTAAAAAATTTATTTGGGGATGGAGATTATAATAAAAATATTCCAAAATTTGATGGTATGTTAGGTGCAATTCTTTCTATTTCTTTTTCTCTATTTGCTTACGTATATATATTAACAAGAGCCTCTTTTTTATATCAATCTCAAAATTTAATTGAATTAGGAAAGAATTTAGGTTTTTCAAAATTTAGATCTTTTTATAAAATTATCTTGCCATCGGCACGTCCAGCAATAGTTGCTGGTTTGTCCTTAGTAGCTATGGAAACTCTTGCAGAGTTTGGAGCTGTTGATTTTTTTTCAATCAACACGCTCACAACAGGAATTTACAACTCATGGATTGCTTTTGATGATCTTGCTTTTGCAAATCGAATATCTTTTTTTCTTTTATTATTCATATTTGCTTTATTTTTATTAGAAAATTTATCTAGAAGAAATGCAAAATATCACTTGAATGTTAGAAGTGGTTTTAAACGAAAAGAGAAGATTAAACTTTCAAGAAATAAATCTTATTTAGCATTTACATTCTGTTTTTTAGTATTTTTTTTAAGCTTTTTATTTCCATTAACTCAAATGTTATACTGGACAATAAAGTTTCCTGAAAATTTATTTGATTTAAATATTTTTATTCTTTTAAAAAATACTCTGTACTTAGTCAGCTTATCAAGTTTTGTATTAATATTATTCTCTTTATTATCTAATTATGGAAATAGAGTTTCAAAAAGTAAAACTTTAAATTTTATGTCAACGTTATCTATTTCAGGATATGCTATTCCGGGTGTGATTTTAGCTATTGCTTTTATTACATTTATAGCATGGTTTGACGAATCTATCGTTAAGTTATTAGGTTTTACATCAATAAAAAAAATATTTATAGGGTCAATTCTTGGTTTAGTTTTAGTTTATTTTGTTAGATTTTATTCTCTAGCATTCAATGGAATTAAATCTGGTTATGAAAAAATTAATATTTCAGTTGATGAAAGTGCTTATTTATTGGGTTATTCTAAAAGAAAAACTTTTATGAACATACATGTACCTTTTCTAAGAAACTCACTTTTATTCATCGTGATTTTGATTTCGTTAGAAATTATAAGAGAATTACCTATAACATTAATTTTAAGACCTTTTAATTTTGAAACATTTGCTACTACGGCTTATATTTCAGCATCTGAGGATTTATTAGAAGCTGCAGCAGTACCAGCCTTATTTTTAATTTTAATAGCAAGTTCTTTTATTTTGGTTACATCAAAGTATATTCTTAGAGAAATAAATGAGTAAAAATTTTTTTGAAGTAAAAAACGTTGATTTTAGAATTGGTGGTAAAACAAAGTTAAAAGATGTTTCTTTTACAATTGAAAATGAAGGTGATGTCATTTGCCTTTTGGGTCCCTCAGGAATAGGCAAAACCACTATACTAAGAACTATTGCTGGGTTAGAAAAAATAAACAAAGGATCTATAGAATTAAATGGAATAATACTCTCCTCAGACAAAACTTACATAGAACCAGAAGACAGAAATATATCTTTAGCTTTCCAAGATAACAGTTTGTTTCCACATTATACGGTTGAAAAAAATATATTATTAGGAACTGAGAGAAATAATGAAAAGAAAGAAAAAAAAATTAATTTAAAAGAAATAGTTGACCTATTAGATATTTTTCACATACTTAATAAATATCCTCATCAAATAAGTGCCGGGGAAGCTCAAAGAGCCTCACTTGCTAGATCCTTAGTGGCCCAACCTGATCTTTTATTGTTGGATGAACCATTATCAAATGTCGATCAAAGTTTTAAAGAGGAAATTCAAGTAAGATTGAAAAAGATATTAAATAAACTAAAGATTACTACAATAATTGTTACACATGACTCTTATGAAGCTTTTTATTTAGGATCAAAATGTGGAATTATTTTAGATCAAAGACTAAGACAATTTGATGATCCTTATAAGGTTTATCATTTCCCTAATTCGGTAGAGGTAGTTCATTTTTTAAATAGAGGAATTTTAATTCCAGCTAAAGTTACAGGAGAAAATTCATTGGAAAATGAGGATTTAGGATTAATAGAGGGTAATTTTATAAAAAGTTATCCAAAAGGATCTGATGTTCAGTTATTGATTCAGCCAGAAGATTTAGAGCATGATGACAATAGTAATCTTAAATTAGAGGTTGTTGATAGAAAATTTAGAGGTACAAATTTTATATATACACTTAAAACTTTAAGTGACAAATTGATACCAGTCCTAGTAAATACCCATCATCATGAAATTCATGAAATAAATGATAAATTTGGTATAAAAAGACCTATTCGCCTTGAACACATAGTTTGCTTCTAATAAAAAGCTTTTAAAAATATATGCGTGGTAATTTTAAAATTTTTTTGAAAGGAATTATTGATGTTAGCCCATTAATGATACCTGTAGTTCCATTTGGTTTGATATTTGGCATTTTATCAATTGATATCGGTTTTAGTCCCTTAGCAACTATGGCAATGTCCTTGATTATTTTTGGAGGAGCATCTCAAATAATACTTTTGCAATTATTTTCAGGGGGAGCATCAACACTAGTTATTGTAAGCTCAGTAGGTGCAGTAAATTCTAGACATTTACTTTACGGTGCGGTGGTTTCTGAACATTTATCTGATTTAAAATTAATTTGGAAAATTATTATTTCATATTTTTTAATTGACCAAGCATTTGCTGTTTCAAACAAATATTTTCAAAAAAGTAATGAAAAAAATAAATATTTTCATCTAATAGGCGGAGGCTTTACTTGCTGGATTATCTGGCAATCAACTACATTTTTAGGAATTATCTTAGGTTCAGCAATACCTGAAAAACTTGGGTTAAGTTTTGCAGTACCTTTAACTTTTTTAGCTATATTAGTAAATGATTTTAGAAAATTGATTAACGTGATTGTTATAGTAGTTTCAGGTTTAGTTGCTTTGATTGGATACAATTATATTCCTTACAAGGCTTATGTCATTGTTGCTGCACTTGTAGGATTATTAACAGCATTAATTTTGACAAAAATAAAAAAAAATTATGAGTGATTGGCTACTAATTATTTATTGTGGAGTGATAACTTATCTAACTAGGTTCTCAATGATTGCTATTTTAAAAAAAGAAATGTTTAATAACAGAATAAGAGAAGTTTTATCTTATGTACCATCAGCAATTTTTCCAGCAATTATATTCCCTGCAATTTTTTTGGATAATTCAGGATCTTTTCACTTTGAGGATAATCCTAAAATTTTAGCATCAATAGTTGCTATAATTATTGGTGTAATAAGTAATAACATTCTAGCTACAATTATCTCTGGCTTAACTGCATATTGGTTTTTAATCTTTATTTAACTTCGGTAATGATGATGGTATTTATTTACCAACAGAATTGGCAACGTAAAAAGACACAATATCTATTTCGTCTTTAGATAAAATTTCATCTTCCCCAAAGGCTGGCATGACACCAAGACCGTGTGTTACAATATCCATTACAGAGTCATAATTCAAACCTTCGACAGTGTCTAAATTTGGACCAATATTTCCCTCTGAACCTGCTGCTTTTAAGATATGACATGCAGCACATGCGGCAGTCTCATTGAAAATTTCTAGACCTTTTATCATTTTAGCATCATCAGCTAAAGATATTTGAATATTAAATATTAAAGAAGTTGTTAAAATTAATAAAAATTTTTTAATTTCCATTAATTTATTTTAAGCCTTTCTAAGCTACTATACTACAGTAATATTTACACTATGGTCTTTCCAACCATTATGAGCATAACCTCTTCTATTTTCCATTCTTAGCTCTGGCTGTTTATCAGCTCCATTAGAAGCCAAACTAGCAATGTTATATGACCCAGCACTTAGAGTTGTCTCTAAAACAAATTGTCTCCAAGCAAATTTTCCTAAATTTGGACCTATAAATTTTGCTTTCTTCCAACTGCTACCACCATCGACTGATACTTTAACACTTCTCACTTTTTTAGTTCCACCCATAGCTACACCTACTATTTGAACTTTACCCGCCTTTACAGTTCCAGTTTCGTCGGTAGGTCTTGTTATCCATGATTTGACAGGCATCTCCCAACAAGATGGATATTGTGATCCTTTTTTTCCTATTGGAGAAATTCTGTAACTTTTTTTCATATATTTAACTGATGATTGTTCAACAGTGAAAGCTACTTTTCCTAAATGCTTAACATTGTTTATTCCAAAATATCCTGGTGTAACCATTCTTAGTGGTCCACCGTGTGCATTAGGCAATGGAACTCCATTCATTTCCCATGCTAGCATTGCATCTTTAAAAACTTTTTTTGGAACCGATCTAGCTATCATTGCTTTTTTTGGATCTAAACCTGTAGGAACGTGGTCAACTCCTTCTGAAGTCATATATACTGCTCCTCCACTAATACCTCCACAAGCATCAACAACTGTTTTCATTGGAACTCCAGTCCAAAGAACACATGCTGCTGCACCTGTTTTCCATTGTGAACCTCTAGGCTTATGCTCAAAAAACCCTCTTCCATTTCCTGAACACTGTAAAATTGTTGCCATTGTTTCATGGCCTAATTTTTGAAGTTGAGCTAATGTAAATGTTTGAGGATTTTTTACACCCTCTATAGAGACTTTCCATTTTTTTCTATCACCTATTTGTGCGTCAGTCATAGTCGGCATATTATTTCTTATATAAATATTTCTATTTGGAGTGACTAAACTTTCACCTATCGCACTTCTATGAGTCTCAATTCCTTTATCAGAATGGACGATTAAAGCATCTCTATCTTTCCAGCTTATAAAATCTGGTAATCCTTTTTTACCTTCTGAATGATTGGCGTTAGCAATTGTAATTGGAACAACTGAAGCTGTTGCCGCAATTCCGGCTAATGTAGCCGTTCCTGTTAAAAAATTTCTTCTGTTCAAGTTAAGTTTAGTTTTATTTTTGTTCATAGAGCACCTCCAACAAATAAGACTATATCAAAAACTAAAGCCTCATAAAATATAAAAAATAATTTACAATTAAGAGTTGAAAAAATTATCTCATACAATACTTAATTATAATTTATTAATTAACTATTCTAGTATAAGTTTATTTCATGCAGCATCTAGAAGATAGCTTCGGTAGAAAATTTCCATATATAAGAATGTCAATTACTGAAGTTTGTAATTTTAAATGTGGTTATTGTTTACCTAATGGCTATATGGCAGACAAAAGTGATAATAGGAAATTTTTACATATAGACGAAATAAGGCGTTTGGCAAAAGGATTTTCAGAATTAGGAGTACAAAAAATTAGACTAACTGGAGGAGAACCGACAGTCAGAAAGGATTTTTTTGAAATTTTAAAAATTTTAAAGAACGAAA
This sequence comes from uncultured Pelagibacteraceae bacterium, assembly GCA_902622805.1. Classification (GTDB taxonomy): domain Bacteria; phylum Pseudomonadota; class Alphaproteobacteria; order Pelagibacterales; family Pelagibacteraceae; genus Pelagibacter. Next base: position 157,720 of record CACNRG010000001.1, read on the forward strand.
CAACTATAAAAAAAGTTGTTATTACAACAAATGGATACCATCTAGACCAAAAAGCAAAGTTATTAATTGATAGTGGTTTAGATGGCATTAATATCAGTATTGATAGCCTAGATAGAGAAACATTTAAAAATGTAACTAAGCATGACAGGTTGCCTGAAATTTTAAGAGGAATTCAAGTTTTACAAGATTTAGGTTTCGAAAATATAAAAATAAATGCTGTTCTTTTAAATGGGATAAATGCATCATCTAAAGACTTTAATGCATGGTCAGATTTCATAAAAAAAAACAAAGTCAATTTTAGATATATTGAATTAATGCAAACAGGTGACAACCTTGATTACTTTAATAAGTACCATATTTCATCTAAAATTTTTAAAAGTTATTTAAATGATAATAATTGGATATATCAAACACAAGGCTTAGATGCTGGTCCTGCACTTAATTATATAAATCCAGATTACAAAGGAAAATTTGGAATTATAGCTCCGTACTCTAAAGATTTTTGTAAGTCTTGTAATCGTTTAAGAATTACATCCAAAGGAGATTTAAGACTTTGTTTATTTGGAAACACAGGAATAAGTATAAGGCATCTACTCCAAAGAGATGATCAAACTGAGGAATTAAAAGATCTAATACTTGGTCAAATGAGATTTAAAAAAGAATCTCATTATCTTGAGCTTGGAGAGACGGGTCTTACAAAGAATTTATCTAAGACCGGTGGCTAAATGAAAAATTTAAAAATAATTAATCAAGATGATTTAAAGGATTGGGCTAAAGAAATATTTAAAAAAAATTCTTTTAACATGGTAGATGTTTCGTCTAAGAAAGAAACATTTAGAAGAGCATTAGCTTCAGGAAAAATTTATGTTGGTAAAGAAGTTTTTGATTTAATAAAAAATAAAAAAATGCCAAAAGGTGATCCCATAACTTTGGCAGAGGTATCAGCAGTCTTAGGAGTTAAAAAAACTAGTGAATTAATTCCTTTATGTCACCCTCTTCCAATTGACCATACGGCTACTAAAATTGTCATGAATGAATTAGATAGCTCACTGGAAGTTTTCTGTGTGGTTTCAGCTGTAGCTAAGACAGGTGTAGAGATGGAAGCTATAATGGGTGTTAATGCAGCATTAATAACAATTTATGATTTATGCAAGATAGTTAATCCACATCTTAAAATTGATAATGTTAAATTATTAATTAAAGAAGGTGGAAAAAGTGGATTGTGGACAAATCCAGATGGATTACCTAAGTTTTTAAAAAATATTTTTTAATTT
>CACNRG010000002.1 GCA_902622805.1 uncultured Pelagibacteraceae bacterium
CTTATTATTTAGCAAAAAAACACAATATGAAAAATATCGCTGTTTTAGAAAAGGGATGGATTGGTGGAGGTAACACCGGAAGAAATACTACGATTATTAGATCAAACTATTTATGGGATGCAAGTGCAGGTCTATATGACCATGCTCTTAAAATTTGGGAAGGTTTATCTCAAGAGTTAAATTATAATGTTATGTTTAGTCAAAGAGGAGTCATGAATCTTGCACATAATTTGCAAGATGTTAGGGATTTAAAAAGAAGAACTCACGCAAATAGATTGAATGGCATTGATGCAGTTTATTTAAATACCGAGGAAGTTAAAAAATTTTGTCCAATTATAAATACCTCACAAGATATTCGTTATCCAGTTTTAGGTGGAACCCTTCAAAGAAGAGCTGGTACAGCCAGACATGATGCTGTTGCTTGGGGATATGCAAGAGGTGCTGATGAAATGGGTGTTGATATAATTCAAAATTGTGAAGTAAAAGGAATAAAAAGAAATGGCGATGTGGTTGAAGGAATTGAAACAACAAAAGGATTTATCAAAACAAAAAAAATTGGAGTTGTAGCAGCTGGTCACTCCAGTGTAATAGCGAATATGGCTGGATTGAAATTACCTTTAGAAAGTAAACCACTTCAAGCTTTAGTGTCTGAACCAGTAAAACCGATAATAGATACAGTTGTAATGTCAAATGCTGTTCATGCATATGTAAGCCAATCTGATAAGGGAGAATTGGTTATTGGAGCAGGAACTGATGATTATGTGTCTTACTCTCAAAAAGGAAGTCATGATATTGTGGAAGGCACTTTAAATGCTATTTTAGAGCTATATCCAATATTTAGTAGAATGAGAATGCTTCGTCAGTGGGGTGGAATAGTTGATATATGTCCTGATGCAAGTCCAATCATAAGTAAAACATCAATTAAGGGTTTGTACTTTAATTGTGGTTGGGGTACAGGAGGTTTTAAAGCTACACCTGGCTCAGGGGATTTATTTGCTCACACAATTGCGAATGATGAACCTCATAAATTAAATGCTGCCTTTAATATAAATAGATTTGTAAGTGGTGATCTAGTTGATGAACATGGTGCAGCTGCTGTTGCACACTAATGTTTTTAATTAATTGTCCTTTTTGTGGTGAAAGAGAACAAAGCGAATTTAAAGCAGGTGGTGAAGCACATATTGTAAGACCAAAACAACCTACAGAACTTAGTGATGATGAGTGGGCAGAATATTTGTTCATGAGAAAAAATATAAAAGGAGTTCAATTTGAAAGATGGAACCATATTCATGGTTGTAGAAAATGGTTCAATATGGTTAGAGATACGTCAAACGACCAAATAAAAGCTGTATACAAAATGGGTGAAAAACCACCAGTAAAGTAAAATGTCTAATAATCTAAGATTTAAAACAAGCAAATTTATTGATGAAACTTATCGAATTTCTTTTAAGTTTAATAATAAAACTTACTTTGGTTTTAAAGGTGATACACTAGCATCAGCTTTATTAGCAAATGGTGTTCATCTTGTAGGAAGAAGTTTCAAATATCATAGACCTCGTGGAATTATGACATCTGGTTCTGAAGAACCAAATGCAATTATACAATTACATGATAATTCATCAAGAACCGAGCCTAATGTAAGAGCTACAGAGGTTGAAATTTATGAGGGTTTAGTTGCATCTAGTCAAAATTGTTGGCCAAGTGTTAATTTTGATATTGGGGGAATTAATAATCTGTTATCCCCTATTTTACCCGCGGGTTTTTATTATAAAACTTTTATGTGGCCTGCAAGTTTCTGGGAGAAGTATGAATATTTTATTAGAAAATCTGCAGGTTTAGGTAAATCACCTAAAGTCGCTGATCCAGACATATATGAACATAATTATATTCATTGTGATGTTTTAGTAATCGGGGCAGGTATATCAGGAATAATAGCGGCCAAAATGGCAGCTAAAAATGGTTTTAAAACTCTTTTAGTTGATGAAAAATCTTATTTAGGTGGATCATCTATTTATGATAATTCAGAGTTTTCAAAGATTAATAATCATTTAACAAGTTCATGGTTAGAAAAAGAAATTAACGAAATATCTAAATTAGAAAATTTAGAAATAAAAACAAGAACTAGTGTTGCAGCATTTCATGGATACAATTTTTTATTGGCTCGTGAAAATCTCACTGATCATTTACCAGTTAATCAAAGAGAAAACAAAGTAAGACAAAGGTTATTAAAAATTAGAGCCAAAAAAGTAATCACAGCCACTGGCTCTATAGAAAGACCTTTAATATTTGATAATAATGATCGCCCGGGGATACTGTTATCTTCAGCAATTAAGAAATATATTGATTTATATGGCGTGGCTTGTGGGAAAAATAATGTTCTTTTTACAAATAACGATACTGCATACGAAACTGCCATGAGCTTAATTCAAAGGGGAATTAAGATTAATGCAATAATTGATAATAGAGAGCAGATTGACTCTAAAATTTCTTACGAAGTTGAGAAAAATAATATTAAGATTTATAAAGGTTACTCTATTGTTGAAACCTACGGATATAGAAGAATAAATAAAATATCCATTATGAAACTTTCAAAAGACGGTCAAACGGTAATTGGTAACAAAACTAAATTAAATTGTGATTGTTTGGGTTTATCTGGTGGGTGGACTCCAGCGGTGCATTTGTTTACACAATCGGGAGGTAAATTAAAATTTAGAGAAGAAGACCAAGTATTCATTCCTGATGTTTATCCCTCAGATCAAATAAGTATTGGGTCTTGCAATGGAGACTTTGGTTTAGAGGAAATAGTAAAGAATACTTTATCCTCACTAAAAAAATTTCTTAATATAGATAATTCTGAATACAAAACTATTGAAATTATCTCAGGTTTAAATCAATCAAAGAGAAATATTTGGTTATTACCATCTGACAAATCCATAGGAAAAACTAAATCTTTTGTTGATTATCAAAACGATGCAACATCAAAAGATATTAAATTAGCTCTAAGAGAGGGATTTAGATCTATAGAACATGTAAAAAGATACACCACTACTGGTATGGGAACTGATCAAGGTAAACTTGGTAATATGCATGCTTTAGGAATTATTTCAGAAACAGCTGGAACCAAAATGGGCGAACATGGTACTACCACTTTTAGACCTCCTTATACACCTCTTACTTTTGGGACTATTGTTGGAAGAAATGTAGGAGAATTTTTTGATATATTCAGACGTACTCCGATACATGATTGGCATGTTGCAAACAATGCTGAGTTTGAAAACGTTGGTCAATGGAAAAGAGCTTGGTACTATCCCAAAGATAATGAAAACATGCATCAAGCAGTACAAAGAGAAAGTAAAGCTGCAAGAGATTCAGCAGGTATTCTAGATGCTTCTACATTAGGAAAAATTGATATTCAGGGCACTGATGCATCAGAATTTTTAAATCGTGTTTATACTAATGCTTGGTCAAAACTTGCAGTAGGTAAATGTCGTTATGGTTTAATGTTAAATGAGGATGGAATGGTTTATGATGATGGAGTAACTACAAGACTGGGTGAAAATCATTATATAATGACTACTACTACTGGTGGAGCGGCTAACGTTTTAGGGAAACTTGAAGATTATCTTCAAACAGAATGGCCTGAATTGGATGTCTATCTATCTTCTGTAACTGATCATTATGCTACAATAAGTGTTTGCGGCCCAAATAGTAAAAAAATTGTCTCGAAAGTTATTCCTGATTTAGATCTTTCTGATGAAAAGTTTCCGCATATGTCATTTAAAAATACAAAAATAGATAACATTAAATGTAGAGTAATGAGGATTAGTTTTACTGGAGAACATAGTTATGAAATTAATATTCAAGCAAATTTTGGTAAATCTGTTTGGGAAAAATGTATGGAAGCTGGTAAAGAATTTAATATTACACCTTATGGAACTGAAACTATGCACTTATTAAGAGCGGAAAAAGGTTTTATAATAGTTGGTCAAGATACTGATGCAACGCTGACACCAATTGATTTACAGATGGATTGGATAGTAAGTAAAAAGAAATATGATTTTATTGGAAAAAGATCATTATATAGATCTGATACTATTAGAGAAGATAGAAAACAATTAGTTGGTTTATTGACAGAAAATCCTGAGGAAGTTTTGGAGGAAGGTGCACAGATAGTTGCTGATATAAAAAAATCACCTATTGAAATGCTTGGCCATGTTACCTCAAGTTATTACAGCCCAAATTTAAAAAAATCGATCGCATTAGGTGTTGTAAAAGGTGGAAAAAACATGTTGGGGCAAAAATTAATCATACCAATGGAAAATAAAAATATTAATGTAACTGTAGCTGATCCTGTTTTTTTTGATAAAGAAGGAGAAAGATTAAATGCTAAATTATAACCATACTATAAAAGAAGAAAAATCATATCAAGGTTTGCAAATGATTGAGATGAGGCCTGTTATGAAATTGATAGTAAGAGGTAAAAAAAGAGAATTTTTGTCAGCAATTGGTAAATCTTTAAATATGGTTTTACCAACGAAAGCAAATACTTCTACTCAAAGTGAAAAATTGACTGCCTTATGGTTAAGTCCTGATGAATGGATGATTTTTTCAAATGGTATAGTTAAAGAAAATACAAACTCATATGACACCGAAACACTTTTAAATGAAAATATATCTAAATTATATTTAGGAGCTGTGGTGGACGTTACGGATCAATTTGTAAGAATTAGCCTTAAAGGAGATAAGATATATAGTTTATTTCAAACAGGCTCTCCTTTTAATTTCAATGATTTTAGAAGTAAAATTGGCTCTGTAACCCAAACAATTCTAGCAAAAATAGATGTAATTATTCACAATCAAAATAAAAATGAGGTGAATTTATTTGTAAGACGCTCATTTTCTGAACATTTATTTGCTTGGATGAATGATAGTGCGTCAAGATTATAGTCACATTTATATCCCAAATAAGTTATTAAAATTTATGAAAAAACTTTTTTTAATAGCAGTATTTGCTCTTTTGCCCTTTTCACTTAATGCGGAATCTAATCTAGATAAAATTTTATCTTCTGGAGTATTAAAAGTTGGTACTACTGGAGATTGGGATCCAATGACAGTTAAAGACCCTGCGACTAATAAATATAAAGGTTTTGATATTGATGTAATGAATCAATTGGCCAAAGACATGGGTGTTAAAATAGAATTTGTACCTGCAGAATGGAAAACTATCGTTTCAGGAATAACATCAGAGAGATATGATATTTCTACTAGTGTTACAAAGACACCAAAAAGAGCTGAAGTAGCTGGTTTCACCGATACATATTACAAATATGCTACTGTACCACTTGTTCTTAAAAAGAATTTAAAAAAGTTTTCAACTTGGGACTCGCTAAATAATTCAAATGTAACAATTGCAACAACTCTTGGTACTTCACAAGAGGAAAAGGCAAAAGAATTTTTTCCTAAATCGAAATTGAATTCAGTAGAAGCACCAGCTAGAGACTTCCAAGAAGTTTTAGCAGGTAGAGCTGATGGTAACATCACGAGTTCAACAGAAGCAAATAAATTGGTTATTAAATATCCTCAGTTAGCAATTGTTCCAGATGGTGGAAAAAATCCAGCCTTTTTAGCAATGATGGTGCCAAAAGGTGATACTAAGTGGAATAATTATGTAAACAAATGGATTAAGGATAAAAAATCCTCAGGCTTCTTCACTAAGTTGTTAGCTAAATATAATCTAAAAAGTTTATAAAAAATTAGAAATTAATTTTTTATTCTTTATAAGTTAAAGAGTGAAAAATTTATTTTTATTAATTCTTATTTTTCCATTAACGTCATGCGGTAAAAGTGAATTAAACTGGCTAATCTTATCACCAAACAATGTTGAAGGATTAACAAATCTAAAGTTTTTATTAAGTGGTTTAACGACTACTATATACATTAGTGTAGTTTCGATTGTTATCTCAATAATTATTGGTCTATTAGTTGCAATTCCATCTTTAGCTAAAAATAAATTCTTAACCTACCTAAACATTGGATATGTTGAAATTGTAAGAGCAGTACCTTTGCTAGTTTTAATTTTGTGGATTTATTACGGTCTACCAATCATGACAGGTATTAGTTTTAGTCCATTTGTTTCTGGTATCATCGCATTATCAATAAGCGAAAGTGCCTTTCAAGCAGAAATATTTAGAGCAGGAATTAATTCAATAAAAAAATCACAATGGGAGGCTGGAAGCTCTTTAGGATTAAGTTTTTTTAGAAAATTAAAATTAGTTATTCTTCCTCAAGCGATAAAAAATATCTTACCAGCTATTGGTAATCAATTTGTGTATGTGCTTAAAATGTCCTCTCTTGTATCGATAATTGGTATTGGAGATTTGACTAGAAAAGCTAATGAATTAGTTGTGACAACTTATCGGCCACTCGAAATATATACATTTTTAATTCTAGAATATTTAGTTTTGATATTAATAGTTTCTTATTTGGTTAGAAAATTAGAAAAGAAACTACAAAAGGATTAATTATAGACCTTTATAATATTTGCATTCACTAGAATAATAATTCAATTTTTTTTGAATCATCAATGAAAAATTAATGCAATTATCTTTTTCTAAAAATAATCCAATTGTTGAAGTATCCTCACTGTCATCAGTTTTGTAATTAAAATAATAGAATGGAGTAATTGTTTTTGTTTGAGTTATTTCTTTAAATTTCTCATCATATTTTAAATGAAGCTCATTAAAAATTTCACATTTTTTTTTATTTTCACTTAACATTTCATCCATAAATTTTAAAGTAGTTTCAGATGGTTTTGACTCTTTGATGGCATTTCCAAATGCATTACAAGCAAGTATAGATCCACCTATTAATGAATACATTCTTGAAAGAGATGGTTCAGATAAAATTTCAATTACTTTATCTCTAGGTGTTTGTTCATTAAGCCTATTTGAAAATTGAATTTCATAAAGCTTATTACTAATATCAACATTTAGATATTTTTTGACTTCACTAACGTCTTTTTCACTGACATTATTATTATCCTCTGAACATGAAGTAAATAAAATACATGTCAATAATAGACATAAGATTTTTTTCATATTTATTTCAAAAATCTACAATGATTTTGTTTTAAATCGGTAAATTGTTCCTTGTTAAAACCATTATTTATATACTTGTTTGGAACATTAAAATTTGAATTAGAAGTACCCAAATTAAGATCTACTAAATCGAGTTTTGCAATTTTGTAAAAATCTACATAACAATCAACCGACATTGGTTTTGTCGCATTTAAGTCTTTGAATTTGTATCTTGTCATTACCCTTAAATTTTTATTATTTACCCTTACTACTTCTTCATTAAATAAATAATAGTTTTGAACTGCATTTTCATTTTTTTTCTTAATATCTTCTAGCTTTTTAATTGTTTCTGCTCGTTCACTACTTTCTTGTTCTAATTTATTTATCTTATTTTCAAGTTCTTGCTGTTTATTTAAAGAAGCGAGTACTTCAGATTCATATGATTCAATTTTACCAACAGACTTTTCGAGTTCTTCTTTTTGAGCAATTATTTGCTCAGCTGTTTTTTCAATTTTTCCAGCAAGTTCTTTATTTTTATTTTTTTCATTTTCTAAAGCTTTTTCAGCTTCATCTAATTTTTCTATAGCAATTTGATTATCACCTAACATTTGAAGCTTTCCTATAGATTTTGATATACCACTATTGGATATTGCAGCGTTTATTTTATCTTCAATTACTCTTTCTTGAACTACAGCAACTCTTTTTAATATATAATGCTTATGTAATAATGAATAAGCCCAAGCCAAAAGTACAGCCAATAGCCCTATAGCGATTAATATCAAAGCCCAGGAGCGAGCATTTATCCAAAAACTTTTTGCTCTTCTTAGTTTACTTTGTTCATCAATATATTTATTTACAGGTGAATAGTCATTTTCATTTGTTGATGATAATTTTTCACTCACTTTATTTCTTATCTTTATCTTTTTCGTTATAAATCATAGGACCTTTTTTTATTACTTCAGGATCATCAGTTGGAAAAGGAACGTGTACAAAAACTTTTTTTTCAACTTCTTTAGGTACTTCTACCTTCTGAATAACAATTTTTTCCTCAACAACAGGTTTCTCTATTATTTTCTCTACTATTTTTTCTACCTCTACTTCAACCGTTTTTATCTTTGGTTTAAAGAGTCTTTTAATTGACTCCCAAATATATTTGTTAATCAATATTGGGACTCTAACAAAATGTCTTTTTACAGGTTTGTTTCTTAGTTCATGCATTTTTTCATCTTGCAAATGAAGACCTGCTAAAGCAACCCCTGTTCCTATTACAGCTATGACTAAGGCTAAACCACCAAACCAAATAGTAAATGCAAAATCTAAATCCTCCTGATTAACTTCAGTAATTTTATAAGTTTGATCATCACCGCCTAGCCATGTAGCTCTATTTTTTATTCTTAATGTTATCCTGTAAATAGGGTTAGCTTGCATCAACTTCTTAGCTTCTTTTTCTTGATCTATAAGAATTTCCTTTTTTGCTTTAATTTGATTATTTATTGATTCAGTAGATTTACTTACATTTTCTTTTTCCACTGATAAACTTTTTATGCTTTCATTAAGTTTAGAAATACTTTGATCGATTGGTGCTAATAAAGCATCATATTTTTTATCAATTATTTTTTGTTTTCCTTCATCCTTACCAGATGTTTTTCTTAGTGCATTTTGATATTCACGATCTAATTTTTCAATTTCTCTCTCAAATTTAGAAATATTATCGTCATATTTTTTTATATCTCTTTCAAGCGATTTTCCCACAGCATTTAAACCTCCAAAAACTCCTGTTATCTTGGTGTTTGTTTTTCTATCTTGAGCTTGCGATTTTAAAATTTTTTCTGCCTCTAATTGTTTTTCTTTTTTTTCTCTTTTTTCTTTAATTGATGCAAGAACTGAATTATCAACACTGTATTCATCTTTAAGCAATGTTAACTCTTTAGATCTATCAGTTTCAATTTTACTTTTATTATTTAATGCATCTGAAAGCTGACCATTTAATCTTTCAATATCATTATCTAGTTTATTGGTATCTAGTTTAAAACTTAATAGTTTTAAATCTTCTCTTGTATTTTCAATTTTTTCTCTTTGTTCATCAACAATTAAAATTCTATTGTAATAAGATAAATCAAAAGCTTGAATTATTGTTTCAAAAGTTGAGTAATTTGCAAATAAAAGTAATAAAATAAATAAAGTTCTCCAGATCCACCTAGTTGAATAATATAAAGCTATTGCTAATGGAATTTTCGTAATTTCCATCGCAGCTACAACTACAAGTGCAAGCACTATTACATAAGTATCTGGTCCTCTTTCTGCTAATAAATCTGTAAAATTAAAAAGATAAGCTATTGCTAAACTTACGCAGGCAACCAAAATTTCAATACCCCAAGCTAAATATATTAATTTTTTACCCCAAGGAGCAGTTCTAGATTTTGGAAAAAATCTACTATGAATTCTCTCTAAGTTGTGCATATGCTTTTGGTTTTATTTCCATAAGTTTACTAAAAATTGATTCTTTTAATTTAAATACTTCTGCAACTTTTCTGATTAAAACATCTTCACGTTCATCATAAACATGATCACTATGAGCAAGTTTATACAATACTGCTATAATGAACTCTAAAAGATCTTTTTCTTGATTTCTTACGTATTTTTTTACTCTTTCAGCATGATAAATTACGTCCTGTTTATCTTCTTCTGCAAGTTCCATAACTTTTAGAACAGATCTTTTTTCTGATTCTGAATGACATGGAAGAACTTTTAAAATTTCATCCTTTTCTAAAGAAGAAAAATGACCATCTGCTAAACATAGTTTTACTGATATTACAATTATACCAACCATGCATATTGTCTGATCACTTTCACCACGATGCATTTCCCAAATATCCATAACTTCAAAAGTTAAAGTTAAACAGATTTTAATATTCTATGATAGATGCTAAAATTATTGAGAAATCTAATTTTTTTTACGAAAATCCCAAGGAAATTCAAATTTCATGTCCCATAAGCCTAATTTATTATTTTTCGCAAATTCTTGATCCTCTGCATATTTTTTTTTTGAATATCTTGGATAATCAAATGCATATCCATTTCTAACTAAAATACGTGACAAGCTTTTTTGTTTTACAAAACATTCGCCTAATTTTCGTTTATATCTGTCAGGTTTTGCCTCTATTTCACAAATAACTTTATGATTATTTATCGCTTTAATCAAAAAAGCTTTTGATAATTTACCACAAGAAATTCTTTCATCTTCTTTGAAACATATTTGTTCTTTGCCCTTATAATAACTTTCTGGTGCATCGATTCCTGAAAATCTTATTTTTTCTCCATTAATTTTAATTGTGTCACCATCCACAACAAAAGCGTTTCCTTCGATAGTCTTAGTCTCTTGAGATTTAACTTCTAAATACGTGAAGAAGAAAAATATTATAAAGACACTAGTGAGTAAAAAGACTTTTATTTTGTTTGAAAACATTATTTAAAAAATACCCAATAAACATTAGAACTGCAATTCCCATAAACCAATTTGTTACTAAAATCGTATAAAAAATATCCTCATAATCCCCTCCTTTAATATTAATTACATACCATAAACTTAAAAATGGAAGAGCTGTTAATCTAAGAATACTTAGATAAAGACTGTACAATGGTTTTTTCACTGCTTGGAATACTGCAGTCGTTATAAAAAAAACAGGATAAATTGGGCCAATTAATGCAGCAACTTTTAAATATATCGCACCATGCTTTATTGCCTCTTGGTTATCAGTAAATAATGATACTAAAAACTCTGCACCTAAAAATATTATTATTCCTGCACATATCATAAAAGATGATCCAAACATGAGAGCTTTTCTGTATAATTCTCTCAATCGATCATAATTTTTTGCACCAAAATTTTGTCCCCCAATAGATAATACTGCTGTATTTAATCCAATTACAGGAAGTAAAAAAACTTGTTCTATTCTTAAAGCAGCACCATAACCAGCAGTAGCTAAGTCTCCAAATTGACCAATGAAGTAAAGGATATTGAACAAACCTACACCAATCAACAACATGCTAAACATTACGGGAATTGTCTGATACAAAAGTTCTCCTAGAAGATCAAATTTTGGAATAAAACACTCAGGCTTAAGATATTGTTTTAATTCACAACAATAAACTTTATATGCCAAATATAAAAGACCAATAAACTGTGCAACTACTGTCGCAATCGCAAGTCCAGCTATACCAAAAGCTGGAATAAAACCATAACCAAAAATAAATAATGGATTTAGTATAATATTTAAAAAGAAACTAAAGATTAAAACGTTTCTGTAACTTTTTGTATCCCCTTGTGCATTTAGTGTTCCATTTAAGGAAATTTGTATCAAAACAATTATGGTTCCATAAAAAATTATATCTAGATATTTTCTAGATAATATAATTCCCTCTTGGTCTGATCCCATAAGAGAAAGTAAAAAATCTGAAACATTCAAACCAAAAAAAGTAACTAGTATGGATAAAAAGATTGCAAAAATAATTGATTGAGCAACAAATAAAGATGCCTTTCTCTTATTATTAGCACCTAAATTATTACCTATTAAAGTATTTGTTCCTGCAGTTAATCCAACACCTATGGCTATAATAGTAAAATAAATTGGAAAAGATTTTGCAATCGCCGCTATTGCTTCAGCAGATATTCTTCCTGCAAACCAAGTATCTACTAAATTGTAAAAGGTTTGAAATAATGAGCCAACACTTGCTGGAATAGTAACTTTTCTCAATAAAAACCATATTGGATCTTTAGTTAATTTGAAAGATTGTGACAAATAAATCCTTAGTTAAATTCTTTTTGAAAATTATATTTTTTTCCTGATAGCTTTGCTTTGTATATCTGACTTTGTCTCATTCTAAAACGAGATTTTTGGTTTTTTGAGAGTTTATCAAAACAATTAGGACAAGTTACACCCTCCTCATATCTTTTAGATTTTTTATCTTTAACTGAGATTGGTTGTCTACATCCACCGCAAATTGAGTAAGTTCCTTGAACTAATCCATGTTTTAAACTTACTCTGTTGTCAAATACAAAACATTCACCTTTCCACAAACTATTTTTTTGTTTGATTTTCTTTAAATAATTTAGAATTCCGCCTTTTAATTGATAAATATTCTTAAAACCTTTTTTTTCTAGATATACAGAAGCTTTTTCACATCTAATTCCACCTGTGCAAAACATTGCTATTGGCTGATCTTTTTTTAATTTTTTTAAATATTTCGGGAAATCTCTAAAGTTACCTATATTTGGATTAACAGATTTTTTAAAAGATCCAACTTTATGTTCAAAAGGTTTTCTTGCATCTAATAAAAGAGTTTCTTTTTTTTTAATTAATTTATTCCATTTTGTTGGATCAATATGAGTATTCTTTTGTTTGATCCTCTTCGATATTTTTAGATCCATTGGAACAACTTCATTTTTAATCTTTACTTTTGGTTTATGAAAAGGTTTAAATTCACTTTTTGAATTATTGAAACTATCAAATTCTTTAATATTCAAAATTTTTTTTAATCTAATAATTGTAGTCTTAATATCTTTATTTATTCCACATATAGATCCATTTAGACCCTCTTTGGATATAATAAGTGATCCATTAATATTATTATTAGCTAAGAGATTACTTAATATTTTTTGATTTTTTTTTAAATTATTTATTTTTTGAAATTTATAAAAACCAAATATAGTGAACATTAAATCTTCCTACAAACAGTCATTCCATCACCAAAAGGTACCATAACCTTTTCAATTCTTTTATCCTTAGAGATAAAATCATTCAGATCTCTTATACTTTTTGTAAATTTGTCATTTATATCTTTGTTAACAACTTCTCCATGCCAGAATACATTATCGATTATCACTAGACCCTCTTTATTCAATAAATCTAATGAAATTTCATAATACTTTTTGTAATTCATTTTATCTGCATCAATAAAAACTAAATCAAATTTTTCATTTCTGATACTCATTAAAGTTTCTAACGCCGGGTTAATTATAGTTTGAATCTTATGATCTTGATTAGCTTTTTTAAAAAAGTTTTGAGCAATTTTGGTTGTTTCCTCATTTTTATCCAACGCAATTATTCTACCTTCTTCTGGCAAAGCTAAGGCCATGGATAGTGTACTTAAACCTGTAAAAGTTCCTATTTCGAGAACTTTTTTAATTTTTGAAACTTTAATTATCAAATGTAGAAATTGGCATTGTGAGATAGATATTTGCATTCTTTTTGAGTCACCAAGTGATAAATTATAATCTATTATTTCTCTTTGAATTGGATGTAATTTTAAACCATTCTTTAATATATAATCTTGTAAATGTTTTGTGATATTAAGGTCTGAACCCATAACCTTATAATTTTTTCTTTAGGATCTCATTGATTAATTGAGGGTTAGCTTTTCCACCTGATGCCTTCATTGCTTGACCAACAAAAAAACCAAATAATTTTTCTTTACCTTGTTTATATTCAATAGCTTTTTCTCTATTGTCATTAATTATTTTGTCAATTAAAGCTTCTAGAGCTTTTGGGTCACTTTGCTGCTTTAATCCTTTTTCCTCAACAATTTTTTGTGGATCTTTATCTCCATCAATCATTAATTCAAAAACAGTTTTTGCTATTTTTCCTGAGATAGTTCCATTCTTAATAAGATTTATCAAAATAGCGAAATTCTTAGCACTTACTGGACTTTGAGAAATTTCTAGACCTTTGCTGTTTAAAACAGCAAATAGTTCACCAGTAATCCAATTAACTGCTAATTTAATATCTTTGTTCTTACCCATTTTAGCAACAACTTCTTCAAAGAATTTTGCAGTATCAATATCAGACACTAAAATATTGGCTTCATAAGGAGACAATTTAAACTCTTCAATAAATCTTTTCTTTTTATCATCTGGAAGTTCTGGAATATCGTTTTTGAGTTCTTCAATAAATTTTTCTGAAACCTCCAAAGGTAATAAATCAGGATCAGGAAAATATCTATAATCATGAGCGTCTTCTTTTGATCTCATTGACCTTGTTTCATTTTTCTTTGTATCAAAAAGTCTCGTTTCTTGATCAATAGTTTTACCTTCTTCTATTAAATCGACTTGTCTATTAGCTTCATATTCTATTGCCATTTGCATGAATTTAATTGAATTAACGTTTTTAATTTCACACCGTGTACCAAATTCTTTTGAGCCTTTTGGTCTTACGGAAACGTTTACATCAGCTCTTAAAGAACCCTCTTGCATATTCCCATCACAAGTTCCCAAATACCTCATTATAGATCGCAATTTTTTAATATAAGCATTGACCTCATCTGGGGATCTTAGATCAGGTTTGCTTACAATTTCCATTAAAGCTACCCCTGATCTGTTTAAATCTACAAAGGTGTTTTGTGGGTCAAGATCATGGATGCTTTTTCCAGCATCTTGCTCCAAATGTAATCTTTCTATACCAACTTCTTTTTGACCATTAGGCATATCCAAAATAACTTTGCCCTCACCTACTATTGGATCTTTAAATTGTGAAATTTGATATCCTTGAGGTAAATCAGCATAAAAATAATTTTTTCTATCAAATACTGAACGTTTATTAATTTTCGCATTAAGGCCGATGCCAGTTTTAATTGCTTGTTTGACACAAAATTCATTTATTACTGGTAGCATTCCTGGAAATGCAGCATCAACTAAACTAACCTGTGTATTGGGCTCTGCTCCAAATTTAGTTGCAGAAGTAGAGAATAATTTTGACTCAGATAGCACTTGAGCATGAACTTCTAAACCAATTACAACCTCATACTGATTGTCTTTTCGATTAATCAGATATTCTGAATCTTTTTTACTCATTTAATCCACCAATCAGTAATTTTATTCTTAAAATTGATCTTTTCTTCCATAGCATAAGCTATATTCAATATATTTTGTTCATCAAAAGCTTTACCAATAATTTGTAAACCTAAAGGATAACCTTTTGAGTCATGCCCTGCAGGTATTGAGATACCTGGAAGTCCAGCTAAGTTTACTGGAACTGTAAATATATCATTAAGATACATTGAAACTGGATCATTTGTTTTTTCACCTA
This sequence comes from uncultured Pelagibacteraceae bacterium, assembly GCA_902622805.1. GTDB lineage: Bacteria > Pseudomonadota > Alphaproteobacteria > Pelagibacterales > Pelagibacteraceae > Pelagibacter. The sequence continues at coordinate 15,158 of CACNRG010000002.1, forward strand.
TTTTAAATGCTGAGCTAGGTGTTGATGGAGTTAAAATTGCATCAACTTTTTTATAAGCCTCGTCAAAATCATTTTTAATAAGTTTCCTTACTTTTTGAGCTTTAAGATAATATGCATCGTAATACCCAGAAGATAAAACATAAGTTCCAATCATAATTCTTCTTTGAACTTCAGCTCCAAAACCTTCTGATCTAGTTTTTTCATACATATCAATTAAATTTTCACCTTTAGCTCTAAATCCATATTTGACACCATCATATCTTGCTAAGTTTGATGATGCCTCTGCAGGAGCTACTATATAATAAGTCGGTAAGGCATAACTTGTGTTCGGCAGAGAAATATCAATGGTTTCAGCACCACAATCTTTCACGTATTGAATGCCTTTTTGCCAAAGATCTTCAATTTCTTTCGGCATGCCATCCACTCTATATTCTTTTGGTATTCCAATTTTTTTTCCCTTAATATTATTTGTGAGTTCTTTACTGTAATGATTTCTATTAAAATCTATTGAAGTAGAGTCTTTTGGATCATAAGAGCTAATTACTTCATGTAGTAAAGCACAATCCTTAACGTTTTGTGCCATCGGTCCTGCTTGATCTAATGATGAGGCAAAAGCAACTATTCCGTATCTTGAGCAACTTCCATATGTAGGTTTCAATCCAACAATCCCTGTAAAAGAAGCTGGCTGTCTAATTGATCCTCCAGTATCAGTACCAATTGTAACAGGAGTTAATTGTCCAGCTACTGCTGAGGCTGAGCCGCCTGACGATCCACCTGGAACTAAATTCCTATCAATAGGGCTTTGAACATTGCCAAAAAAACTTGTTTCATTTGATGAACCCATTGCAAACTCATCACAGTTTAGTTTACCTAAAAGTATTGCACCTTCATTCCAAATATTTTCAGTTACTGTTGACTCATAGGTTGGTACAAAATTATTCAAAATTTTGCTACCAGCAGTTGTTTTAATATCTTTAGTGCAAAATAAATCCTTAACAGCAATTGGTATACCAGGAAGTTTTGAATCTAAATTAGGTTTTTGGTCAAATTTTTTTGCTTTTTCTAAAGCAGAGGTAAAGTCATTTGTAATATAAGCGTTCAATTCCTCAGATTTTTCAGATCTATCAATAAAAGCTTTAGTCACATCTGTTGAGGAAAGTTTTTTATTTTTAATATTCTCAACCAGTTCAGTTAAGGATTGTTTTGTTATTTCTGACATTATTCAATTACCTTTGGCACTACAAAATAATCCTCATTATCTTGAGGGGAATTTTTAATAATCTGTTCTCTTATATTTTTGCTTTTTACTTCGTCGGATCTTAATTTTAGAGTTGTTTCAGCAATAGAGGTTAATGGTTCTACATTATCTGTTTTTAATTCATTAAGTTTTTCAATAAAATCAAAAATAGAATTTAAATCACCAGCCAATTTTTTAGCTCTTTGTTCATCAACTGAAATTCTTGATAATTTAGATATATGTTTTATTGTTTTAAGATCTATACTCATATGCTATTTAAATAAGACGCAAAGTATCACTTAAGTTTAAAATATACAATATGATCACTTTAGATGAATTTAAAAAAAAACACTTAGATAAGTGTAGATTGATAGGTTTAGACCTGGGTTCTAAAAGAATTGGTGTGTCAATCTGTGATGATAAACAATTAATAGCTACTCCATTAAAAACATTAAATAGAAATTCGTTTAAGGATCTTGTTAACGAACTCGAGTTAATCATTAATGAAAATAACATAAAAGGAATCATTGTTGGAAATCCTCTTAATATGGATGGATCCTTAGGCAGGTCAGCTCAATCAGTAAAAGATACGACAGAAAATATTGAAAAAAAATTAGATATTCCAATTTGTCTGTGGGATGAAAGACTTTCAACTGTTGGTGCTTTTAACCTATCTAGCCAATTAGATATAAATGTGAGTAAAAGAGAAAAAAAAATAGATGAAAACGCCGCTACTTTTATATTACAAGGAGCTTTGGATTTTTTGAATAATTAACACTTGCTATTATAGAGGTTTATAGTTATAGAGTTGGTTTTAATGGCAATTAAAACTAATAAAGCTATTAAAATCTCCCAAAAACATTTGTTAGGTATCCAAGATTTATCAATTAATGATGTCAATTTAATACTTGAGGAAGCAAGTACTTTTATAAAAGTAAATCAAAGTAAAAATAAAAAAATTGACGTTTTAAGAGGAAAAACTCAGATAAACTTATTTTTTGAACCCTCTACGAGGACACAAAGTTCATTTGAATTAGCTGGCAAAAGACTTGGAGCAGATGTTATGTCTATGAACATAAGTAACTCAGCAATAAAAAAAGGTGAAACATTAATTGATACAGCCATGACATTAAATGCAATGCATCCTGATATTATTGTAATCAGACATCAAGATTCGGGTGCATGTAATTTGCTCTCTCAAAAAGTTAATTGTGCTGTCTTAAACGCTGGCGATGGTAGAAGAGAACACCCTACTCAAGCTTTATTAGATGCTTTAACAATAATAACTCGGAAAAATAAAATTCAAGGTTTAAAAATTGCAATATGTGGTGACATACTTCATTCTAGAGTTGCTAGGTCGAATATATATTTACTTAATATGTTGGGTGCAGAGGTAAATATAATCGCGCCAACAAATCTTATGCCTAAAGAAATTGAAAAATTTGGTGTTAACATTTTTACTGATATGAAAAAAGGTTTGAAAGATTGTGATATTGTGATGATGTTAAGATTACAAAATGAAAGAATGACAAGTTCATATCTTTCATCAAATAGAGAATATTATGAATATTACGGATTGACTCCTGATAAATTAGAGCATGCAAAATCTGATGCATTAATTATGCATCCTGGTCCGATGAATAGAGGTATTGAAATAGACACAATACTAGCTGATGACATTAATAAAAGTGTCATCAAAGAACAGGTTGAGTTAGGTGTTGCCGTAAGAATGGCATGTTTAAAAATTTTTTGTACATAAATGAAAAAACAATATTTTATAAATGCAAAAGTTGTAGACCCTCATAATTCAATTAATGAAATTGGTGGATTAATTATCAGTGAAGATGGTAAAATTGAAGCAATAGGTAAAAAGGTAAATATCAACAATCTTCCAAGTAGAGAAAAGCCAGTTGACTTGAAAGGTAAATATATTTTTCCAGGATTAGTTGATATGAGAGTTTTTGTAGGTGAACCTGGATATGAATATAAAGAAAATTTTAGAACTTTAAGTGACGCAGCTTTATCAGGAGGTGTTACCTCTGTCGTTACAATGCCAAATACAGACCCAATAATAGATAATGTATCCATCGTAGATTTTTTAAAAAGAAGAGGAAGAGATAAATCAAAAATAAATATTTTTCCATGTGCCTCACTAACTAAAAATATTGAAGGGACTAATATGACTGAATTTGGTCTTTTACAAAAAAAAGGAATAATTGCCTTTACAGATGGAATAAAAACAATTCAAAATCCTAGATTAATGTCGCGAATAATGAACTCTGCAAAAGATATAGGATGTCTAATTATGCAACACGCCGAGGACTATGAGTTGGCAAAAAATGGAATGATAAATTCTGGCATTATTGCATCTAAATTAGGGTTATCCGGTATACCTGAAATTGCAGAAAGAATTTTGATTGAAAGAGATTTAACATTATTAGAAAAAGTTAAATGTAGGTATCACATATCTCAACTATCATCACAAAAATCAATTGAAACAATAAAGTATAGAAAAGAAATCGTTAAATTTACCTCAGGTGTATCTATTAATAATCTTTCATTAAATGAAAATGATATTGGAGATTTTAGAACTTTTTTAAAGTTATCCCCTCCCCTTAGAAGAGAGGAAGATCGAGTAGCTTTGGTTCAAGGATTAAAAGATGGATTGATTGATGTTATTGTTTCTGATCATAAACCAGAAGATGAAGAGTCTAAAAGATTAACATTTTCACAAGCTGCTACAGGTGCTTCAGGAATTGAAACATTATTATCTTTGAGTTTAGAATTATATCATAATGGTTCTCTTAAACTTGAGACTATTATTAGAGCTTTGACATCTAATCCAGCAAAAATATTAAAAATAGATAAAGGAAATTTATCTATAGGAAGTGATGCCGACCTATGTATAGTTGATATTGATAAACCTTGGATTGTAAAAAAAGAAAAACTTGTCTCAAAATCAAAAAATACTTCAATTGAAGATAAGAAACTGCAAGGAAAAGTTACTAATACATTTGTAAAAGGTAGAGAATTATTTAAGCTGTAATATGGATATTTTTTTAATTGGTATAATTTCATACCTCTTGGGCTCTATACCATTTGGTTTTATACTTACAAAAATTTTTTTAAATAAAGATATAAGGGAAATTGGTTCAGGTAATATTGGGGCTACTAATGCTCTTAGAACTGGAAATAAAAGTATTGGTTACTCAACATTAATCTTAGATATTTTAAAAGCAGTGGTTCCTATTATTTATGTAAAAATTTTTTATCAAGATTTTTTATATATTGCTTCACTATGTGCTTTTTTGGGTCATGTATTTCCAATCTGGCTTAAGTTTAAAGGTGGAAAAGGAGTTGCTACTTATGTTGGAATTTTATTTGCTATTAATTTATTTTTTGGAATTATTTTTACTATTACTTGGTTTGTAACATTTTTTATTTCAAAATATTCCTCTCTTTCATCTTTAATTGGTGCAGGATCTATACCAATTTATTTATTAATTTTAACTCAATACGATCAAGTAATTTTTTTTACAATTATGTTTATCTTGATATTTTTTACTCATAGAGAAAATATTAAAAGATTGAAAAATAAAGAGGAAACTAAGACAAAAATTTATTAATTTGACTATCTAACTCTTTTGGTTAGTTTGTAGTTTATGAACTTGGTCATCGTAGAAAGCCCTGCTAAAGCTAAGACAATAAATAAATATTTGGGAGATGATTATAAAGTTTTAGCAAGTTATGGTCACATAAGAGATTTGCCCTCTAAAAATGGCTCTGTTGATCCTAATCAAGATTTTAAAATGGAGTGGGAAGTTGATAGTTTTTCAAAAAAATATCTAAAAGAAATTACTGATGCTGCAAAAAACTCTTCTAAAATTATATTAGCTACAGACCCAGACCGTGAGGGTGAAGCTATTGCATGGCATGTGAAAGAATATCTAAACGAAAAAAAACTTTTAAAAGATAAAGAAATAGAACGAGTAGTATTTAATGAGATAACTAAAAAAGCTGTAATCCAAGGAATTGAAAATCCTAGGCAAATTGAACCATTATTAGTTGACGCATACATGGCAAGAAGAGCTTTAGATTATTTAGTTGGTTTTAATATTTCACCAATACTTTGGACAAAATTACCAGGCTCAAAATCTGCTGGTAGAGTTCAATCTGTAGCTTTAAAGTTAATCACAGAAAGAGAACATGAGATAGAGTCATTCAATCCGGAAGAATATTGGACTTTAAGTATTAAATTTATCGATAATAAAAATCAAAATATTACTGCAAGTATAAGTCAATTAAATGATAATAAGATTGAAAAATTTTCATTTAGAAATAAAGATGAGATAAATAAAGCTATATCAAGTATAAATAAAAAAAAATTCTATATCGCTGACATTTCAAGCAAAGTTATTAATCGAAATCCATCAGGACCATTTACAACATCTACTCTACAACAAACTGCCTCAAGTAGGTTAGGTTTTGGTGCATCTAGAACAATGCAAATTGCTCAAAAGATTTATCAAGGTGTAGAGATCGATGGAGAAACAATTGGTTTGATTACTTATATGAGAACTGACGGTACAAACTTATCTAAAGATGCAATAATAGCTTTCAGAAATTATATTCAAAAAGAAATAGGTAAAGAATATCTACCTAAAGTTGCTTTAAATTATTCTGGAAAGAAAGCTAAAAATGCTCAAGAGGCGCATGAAGCAATCAGACCTACTGATATAGTCAGAACACCTCAAAGTGTTAAAAAATATTTAAGTACTGATCAATATAAACTTTATGATCTAATTTGGAGAAAAGCTTTATCTTCTCAAATGGAGTCTGCTAATTTTGATAGAAATACTATTACTATAACTTCAGACACAAATGACACTGTTTGTAAAGCAAGTGGATCTGTCCTTAAATTTGATGGATTTTTGAAAATCTATAATAATCAAAGTAAAGATGATGATGAAAATATTTTACCAGCTGTTTCCAAAGGACCAATTAATATTGAAGCACTGCTAGATGAACAACATTATACACAACCTCCCCCAAGATACTCTGAAGCTAGTTTAGTAAAAAAACTTGAAGAATTAGGTATAGGAAGACCATCTACTTATGCAAGTATTATTTCTACTATTGCTAATAGAGGATATGCAGAAATTTTAAATAAAAGGTTTTTTCCAACTGATAGAGGTAAATTAATTTCAGCTTTTTTAGAAAAACTATTTTCAAAATATGTAGATTATAATTTTACAGCTGGTTTGGAAGATCAACTTGATGAAATTACAACTGGTAAAGAAAGTTGGATTAAAGTTTTAGAACTTTTTTGGAAAGATTTTAATAATAATATATCTGAAGTAAAAGAAAAAAGGACTAGAGAAGTTTTAGATTTACTTAATGATAGCTTAGGAGATTTAATTTTTGATAAAGATAAACAAGGCAATATAGTTAGAAAATGTCAATTATGTAATTCTGGAACATTAAGTTTAAAAAATAGTTTTAGAGGAGGTGCTTTTATTGGATGTTCAAATTATCCAGAATGTAAATTTACAAGGCCATTATCTAAAGCAAAGGCAGCTGCACAAGCACAATTGGCTGAACCAAAGTTTATTGGAAAACATGAGAATGGTAACGATATATATTTAAAAAATGGAAGATTTGGTCCTTATTTACAGTATGAAAAAATACCTACCGAAATAGAAATAGAAAAGGAAAAAGCTACAAAAAAAAGAAAAAAAAGTAAAAAAAATAAATCAGAAATCAACGAACTTTTAAAAAATGTTTCAATACCCAAGGGTTTAGAATTAAAAGATATTAATTTAGAAAAAGCACAATTCTTATGTTCATTGCCTAAATCTTTAGGAATAAACCCTGAAAATCAAAAAGAAATTTCATTAAACACAGGAAGATTTGGACCTTATCTAAAATGTGAAAATAAATCTGCAAGAATTGAAAATATTGATGAAATATTCTCAATAGGTTTAAATAGGGCAATCGCTATGATAGCTGAAGCTAAACCTGGAAGAATATCTTCTTCTATTATAAAAGACTTAGGCGAGCATCCTGAAGATAAAAAATCTGTTAAAGTAATGAAAGGTCAGTATGGTCCTTATATTAAGTACAAATCTTTAAATGCAACTATTCCTGAGGAAAAAGATCCAACAGAACTTACAATGGAAGAGGCTTTAATTCTTATTGAGAAAAGAAAAGAATACGATAAAATTAAAAAAAATAAAAAAAAATAATCTATGAAAAAAACTATAATAATAATATTTTTTTTAAATGTTTTAACTTTAAATTCTTTTGCTGCTGAATTAAAAGATTGTTCTGTATATAAGAAATTTAATCCTAAATTCTATGCTTGTAAAACAGCAAATGCTATAAAAAGTACAGCTGATTATCAAAAAAAAGAATGGTCTAAAGAAAAAGATAAATTAATTAAAAAAGATTAAACATGAGCTTTGATAATAAAATCAAAGAATTAAAAATAGAACTGCCTGAGGCAAAAGCTCCAGTTGGAAACTATGTTGCAACTAAAATTATTGGTAATTTACTTTATATATCAGGTCAAATATCTATTGATGAGAACGGTGAACTTATAAAAGGTAAAGTAGGTTTAGATTTAAATACTGAAAAAGCGTATCAGGCTGCAAAACGATGTGCTCTAAGTATTATTTCTCAAGCAAAACAAGCTTGTGGTGGTAATTTATCAAAAATTAAGAATTGTATAAAGTTAACTGGGTTTGTTAATTCTACTGATAATTTTATAGAACAACCAAAAGTCATAAATGGTGCATCTGATTTAATTGCTGAAGTTTTTGGTGATGCAGGAATGCATACTAGGGCAGCTGTAAGTACAAATAGTTTACCTCTCGGTGTAGCAGTAGAAATTGATGCAATATTTGAGTTGATTTAAATTTTAACCTCTTCCCACACTATAGTATTTAATTTTTTTATTAATCATTTTATGTGGAGAATATAAATTTCTCATATCAAATACTTTAATCTTTTTATTCTTAATAAACCTATTAAAATCAAGTGATTTAAAATCGTTCCATTCTGTATGAATAATTACAAGATCAGTTTTATCCAAACATTTAGATATTGATTTAACATAATTAACATTTTTAATTTTTTTAAATTCTTTCTTATAACCAGTAGGATCAAAATAACTTATAATCGCACCTTTTTTTGAAAGAGTTGGTATCATTGTCAAACTTGACGAGTCTCTCATATCATCAGTGTTCGCTTTAAAAGTGACACCGAGAAAACTAATTTTTTTTTTCCTAACTTTGTTATTTAATATTTTATAAACTCTTTTTAATAATAATGTTGACCTATTTTTATTAGATTTTATTACAGATTTAATTACAGACAAATTGGTAGCAAATTTATCTGCTGTAGAAGTGATTGCCTTAGTATCTTTGGGAAAACATGAGCCTCCATAAGCAGGGCCAGCTCTTAAAAAACGACTTCCTATTCTTTGATCTAAACCCATTCCAATTGAAATATCATCTATATTTATATTTATTTTTTCACACAAGTTTGCTAGTTCATTAATAAATGTAATTTTTGTAGCTAAAAAAGCATTAGACGCGTATTTTATTAATTCAGCTGCTCTTCTTGAAGTATTAATATATTTTGCCCCTTTTGTAATTAACGGCAAATATAAATTTTTTAAAATTCTAGCTGATTTTTTGTCATTAGATCCGACTACAATTCTATCTGGATATATGAAATCTCTAATTGCTTCTCCCTCTCTTAAAAATTCTGGGTTTGAAATAACAGCAAATTTATTTTTAGAATTAAATTTTAATAAAATTTTCTCAATACCGTCACCTGTCATTACTGGTACAGTAGATTTAGTAATAATTATTTTATATTTGTTTATAGATTTTGATAATTCCTTAGCTACACCATAAATTTGGCTTAAATCTGCATTATTACCTCCTCTTTTAGTAGGGGTGCCAACACAAATAAAAATAATATCAGATTTTTTTATAGAATCTTTTAAATTATTTGAGAAATTTAATCTTTTATTATTAATGTTTTTTTTAACCAATTCATCTAAACCAGGTTCATAAATAGGAATAATTCCATTTTGTAAATCATTAATTTTTTTATCATCTTTATCAACACATATAACTTGATTACCTAGATCAGAAAAACAGACGCCACTCACAAGCCCAACATAACCCGTTCCTATCATACATAGTTTCATAGTTTAGCAATTTCTAAAGTTGATTTAATATAACCATGCATACTTCCACAATCTAAATACTTGCCAGAAAAATTATGAGCAATAAATTTATTATTTTCTTTAATTAATGATTGAATCGCATCAGTAATATGAATTTCTCCACCTTTACCTGGTTTTTGTTTAATTAATTTAGAAAAAATTGTTTTAGGTAAGATATATCTTCCAATTACTGCTTTATTAGACGGAGCATCTTTTACAGATGGTTTTTCAATAACATCTTTTATTAGAAAATTTTTTTTATCAATTTTTTTATAAAGTTTATAAATACCCCATCTTGAAACAGTTTTTTTATTTACGTTCATACTAGCCATAACACTAGAATTAAATCTTTTGTGGATTTTAATCATAGATTTGGAGCAGTTTTTTTTAATAATAAGATCATCAGGTAAAAGCATTAAAAAAAATTTATCTTTTATAAATTTTCTAGATTTTAAAACAGCGTCACCTGTACCAAGAGGTTTATTTTGATAAACAAACTTAATCATTTTTTTATATTTTAAAATTTTTTTGTATTCTTGGATTATTCTAGGATCTTTTTTTTTTTTAATTATTTTTTTGTAGAAAATATCATTAAAAAAATAATCTTTAATCATTATTTTTTTTTTTGAAATTATAAAAATTACATTTTTTATTCCAGCTTCAATACATTCATCTAAAATATATTCAATTCCAGGTTTTCCATTTATGGGTAAAAGTTCTTTAGCAAAGACACTTGTTAGAGGCAGTAAACGAGTGCCTAAACCTGCTAATGGAATTATTGCTTGTTTAATCATTTAAATGTTTTACTTATTAAATTGTTTTATACAAATGAAAATTTTATTAAGTAATAATGATTTAAATGAGGCATTATATAATGTCTCAAACTTAGGATTTGTGCCTACAATGGGTAGCTTGCATGAAGGGCATATTTCATTAATTAAGAAATCTATAAAAGAATGTAAGAAAACAATTGTTAGTATATTTATAAACCCAACACAATTTAATAACAAAAAAGATTTTAAAAATTATCCAAGAAATATCAAAAAAGATTTATTAATTTTAAAGAAATTAAGGATAAATTTTGTGTATTTACCGAGTGTTAAAGATGTCTACCATTTTAAAAGAAAATCTCCAATTAAACTCAAAAAAAAAGATAAAATACTTTGTGCGAAATTTAGAAAAGGTCATTTTGAGGGAGTTATTGATGTTATAGATCGGCTAACAAAGATGATTAAACCACAAAAAATTTATTTTGGTGAGAAAGATTTTCAACAACTTTATTTAATTAAGAAATATAACCCAAAAAAATTAAATGTAAAAATTATTTCTTGTCCAACAATAAGAAATCTTAATAAACTTGCCCTTTCATCAAGAAATAATCTTTTAACCAAAAATCAATTAATAAAAGCAGAAAAAATATCAAAAAAAATTTTTTTATTTAAAAAAAAAATTTCTCAAAATAGAAATATCAATACACTAGTATACAAACTGAAAAAAGAACTAACAAATTTATTTAATATAAAGTTTGATTATTTAGAATTGAGAAATAAATCTAATCTTCAAGTTTCAAATAAAATAAAAAACTCAAAATTATTTGTTGCTTATTATATAAATAAAGTAAGGTTAATTGATAATTTCTGACTTATAAAAAATAAGCACCAACACCTAAAAAAGATACAAATCCGATTACATCAGTTATTGTTGTAACAAAAACACTTGATGCGATTGCAGGATCGATATTCATTTTTTTAAGTGTGACGGGTACTAAAATTCCAAATAGACCTGCAACCACCATAGTTAGTACCATTGAAATTGATATGATTAATGAAAGTTGGATATCTTGGAACCATAATTGTACAATAATAGAACTGATAATTGCAAAAATTATACCATTCAAAATACCTATATTAAATTCCTTTAAAATATTTTGATTAAAATTATTTTTAGTTAAATCATTAGTAGCTAAAGTTCTCACTGTCACAGCTAAAGTTTGCATTCCAGCGTTTCCGCCCATTGATGCAACAATTGGCATTAGAAAAGCTAAAACAACCATTTGTTCAATAGTTGCTCCAAATAAACTTATACACCATGTAGCTAAAAAAGCAGTAAATAGATTTAGTAATAACCAATTAAATCTTCTTTTTGTTTTTGTTATCACACCATCAGTAATTTCTTCATCACCTACTCCAGCCAATCTTAATGCATCTTCTTCTGCTTCCTCTTTTAATACAGTAAGAACATCATCTGAAGTAATCATTCCTACTAACTTATTTGTTTTATCAACAACACATGCAGAATTAAGATTGTAATTCTCAAATAAATTACCAACTTCTTCCCTATCCATATCTACAGGAATTAAAAAAGAGGTATCATCCATAATTGATGACATTTTAGTATCTCTAGCAGTTCTTAAAACTTTTGATGATGGAACAGTTCCAATTGGTTTAAAATTTTCATCTACTATATAAATTTCTAAAAATTGTTCTGGTAAATCCTTGTTTTCTCTCAAGTAGTCTATAGTTTGACCAACAGACCAATTACTTGGAATAGCAGTAAATTCTCTCTGCATAATTCTGGCGGCACTATCTTCAGGATAACTTAGTCCTTCTAACAAAGCAAAACGATCCTTCGGAGGAAGCGAACTTAAAATAGAATTTTTATCTTTTTCCTCAACATTTTCTAAGATTGAAATAGCATCATCAGACTCTAGATTTTTTAATATTCTTACAATAGCATCTGATGAAAGATATTTAATTATTTCTGATTGGACAGACTCATTTAGCTCAATAAATACCTCTGGATCAATTCTAAAATTATTTAACTTAATTAGTTTTTCTCTATCGCTTTCACCTAAATGCTCTATTATATCGGCAGCATCGGCAGGATGCATTTCTTTAAATGAATTAGTAATAAATAAAGCATCATTATTTGTAATCTTATCGGTGACTACTTTGATATACTCTTTATTAAATTCAAAGTTGACTTTTTTATCTTTGATTTTTTTTATTAAAGTCATAAATATACCTTTTATTAAGTCGGATCTTTTAATACAAAATATGAAGAATACAATTTTTTTATGGACATAGAGATCAAAAAATCAACAAAACCAGTAAAATATTATGATGCTTTAACTCTTCTTGAAGCTAGATCAAAAATGGTTAGTAAAAATGAGGATAAGGAGCTTATATGGATATTAGAGCATGAATCTATTTATACTGCAGGCACAAGCTTTTCAAAAAATGATATTATTGATAAATCAATAGAAATTTATGAAACAAATCGTGGAGGTAAAATCACCCATCATGGGCCAGGTCAATTGATGTTTTATTTTGTAATTGATTTAAGAAATAAAAAAAAGGATATAAGAAAATTTGTATCAATAATTGAAAATTCGATTATCGAAACTCTTGGAGAATTTAAAATAAAATGTCACGCTGATAGAAAAAATGTTGGAATTTGGTTTAAAAATAAAGGTAAATCTGAAAAGGTTGCTGCTATAGGTGTAAGAGTAAGCAAATGGATTGCTTATCATGGTTTTTGTTTAAATATAAAAAATGATCTAGAACCATACAAAAAAATAGTACCATGTGGAATTTCAGACAAGAAAGTTACAAATTTAAGAAAAATTTCAAAAATAAAATTTAATAAAATTGACGATATTTTGATAGATAAATTTATTTCAAATTTGAAAAATTTAAACGCTTAGTTTTTAATAATTTTTTAAAATAATCTGGTAATAAAGCGGTGTAAGTATGCTTTATGTTGTTGATCATAAATTTAATTTGATAAGAATGTAACATTAAATTTTTATTTATACCTTTGCTCGTATTTGAAAGTTTATATTTTACATCGCCAAATATAGGTTGTCCTAAAGCGAATAATTGTTTACGTAACTGGTGTTTTCTTCCGGTAATAGGTTTCAACTCAATCAAACTGGCTTCAGAATTTTTATCGATTACCCTATATAATGTTTTAGCTGGTTCAATTATTTTTTTTTCTCCATCATATCTTATTAAATCATCATTCCATTCACCTGAATTTTTTATAATTTCTCCATGACATATAGCTAAATATGTTTTATGAATTTTTCTCAATCTAAACAGAGATGTAAGAAGTTGTGCACTTTCTCTTTTTTTTGCGATAATAAAAACTCCAGAAGTATCTTTATCCAATCTATGAACAGAATAAGGCTTAGTACCTTTAAAAATTTCACTTTTAGCAAAAATATCAACAAGATTTTTTTTTGATTTTGTTCCTCCTTGAACCGAAATACCAGCGCTTTTATTTAAGACAATAAATTCATCATTATTATCGATAATTTGATTTTCATTTGATTTTATAATTTCTTTTGAGGGTTCAAATTTAACTTTTTTTTGAACTACTTTTTCTTTAAAATTTATATCAAATAAATCAATTTGATCATTTGATTTGACTTTGTGTGAACTTTTAATTTTTTTTTTGTTTAATTTAATTTTGCCAGCTCTTAAATTTTTTTCAATTAAGCTTTGAGGAATTTTTCCCAATAAATGTCTAATCCATCGGTCAATACGCATATCGTTAGACGTTGAATCAACGATATAAGTCTTTTTCATGATTTAAGAATTATACTGTTTTAACTTTTTTTTCTTCAGCTTTAGGTGTTTCTTTAGTTGTCTCTTTTTTCTTTTTATCGACTCTTTTTGCCTCTAGATCTCTATCTACAAATTCGATTATTGCCATTGGAGCATTATCACCGTATCTAAAACCAGCTTTTATTATTCTAGTATACCCACCATTTCTTTTCTCATATCTCTTAGAGAGAGTTTTTTTTACTTTATTTGCTAATTTGATATCTTGTAATTTTGAGACTAAAATTTTAGTTGTATGAAGGGTTTCTTTTTTTCCCAGTGTAATTATTTTATCAGCTTGTGGTTTTAAAAATTTTGCTTTTGGTAATGTTGTTTTTATTTGTTCATACTTAATTAATGAATTAAGCATGTTTTTCAGCAATGCTTTTCTGTGTTCAGAAGATCTATTTAACTTTTTATTTGCCATTCCATGTCTCATTAAATGGCTTCCTCCAATTTTTTAGACATTTCTGCAATATTATCTGGTGGCCAGTTAGGAATTTCCATTCCTAAATATAAAGACATTCCAGTTAAAACTTCTTTTATTTCATTAAGAGATTTTCTTCCAAAATTTGGTGTTCTTAGCATCTCACCTTCTGATTTTTGAACAAGATCTCCTATATAAATAATATTATCATTTTTAAGACAATTCATTGATCTAACCGATAACTCTAATTCATCAACTTTTCTCAATAAATTTTTATTAAATTCAGGTTCAGTTGAAACTTCTTTAACTGGTGCTTCTACTGGTTCTTCAAAATTTATAAACATTTTAAGTTGATCTTGAAAAATTCTTGCAGAATATGCAACTGCATCTTCGGCTGAAATTGAACCATTAGTTTCAACTTCCATAGTCAATTTATCATAATCAAGAGCTTTACCTTCTCTAGCTGTACTTACTGAATATGACACTTTTTTCACTGGACTGTACAAAGAGTCAATAGCAATTAATCCTAATGGTGGTTCCTCTGGTTTATTTAATTCAGCTGGAACATAACCTTTTCCGGTATTAAGATTCATTTCCATATGAAAATTTGTATTTTCATCTAAATTACAAATTACTAAATCTGGATTTAGTATTTCTACATCATTTACTGGAGTAATATCTGAAGCTTTAATTTCACCAGGTCCTTTTGCGTCTAAAATTAATTTTTTTGTACCCTCAGATGAACATTTTAGTGCTAAAGATTTTACATTAAGTACAATGTCGGTAACATCCTCTCTTACACCTTTAATAGACGTAAATTCATGCAACACACCATCTATTTGTATAGATGTTACTGCTGCTCCACGTATTGACGAAAGAAGTATTCTTCTCAAAGAATTGCCTAGAGTTAAACCAAAGCCTTTTTCTAATGGTTCAACAACTATTTTTGCTTGAGTAAGATCATCGCTCATTTTAACATCTAATTTTGCAGGCTTAATTAGCGATTTCCAATTTTTAACATTAACATTTTCAGTTTCCATTAAACTCTCCTTTTTTTTGGTGGTCTTGTACCATTATGTGGCATTGGTGTTGTATCCTTTATAGATAAAATTTTAAAACCTCTAGCTTGTAATGCTCTCAAAGCGGTTTCTCTTCCAGAACCAGGACCTTTGACTTCTACAGATAAAGTTTTCATTCCATAATCTAAAGCTTTTGATGCTGCTGCATCAGCAGCAATTTGAGCAGCATAAGGTGTAGATTTTCTAGATCCTTTAAAACCTTTTTGCCCTGCAGATGCCCATGAAATTACATTTCCATTTGTATCGGCAATTGAAATGATTGTATTATTAAATGTTGATTGAACATAAGCAATACCATTTAATATATTTTTTTTAGTTTTCTTTTTCTTTGAATAAGAACTTTTGTTTATTTTTTTTGAAGACTTTTCAACTTTTTGCTCTTTGTTTTCAACTTTTTCTGTTTTTGCCATTATTATTTTTTTAGTGGTGTTAATTTTTTTCCAGCAATTGCTATAGCTTTACCTTTTCTTGTTCTAGCATTACATCTAGTTCTTTGCCCTCGCACAGGTAATTTTTTTCTATGTCTTGATCCCCTATAACAAGCTAAGTCAATAAGTCTTTTAATACTTAGCGAATAATCTCTTCTAAGATCTCCTTCAACTTTAAAATTTTGATCTATATATTCTCTAATTTTTAAAATTTCATCATCAGTTAATTCATTCACTCTTTTCTTTTTTGGGATTTCCAGTGACGAGCAAATTTGTTTAGAAAACTTATCACCTATACCATAAATATAAGTTAAGCCTATATGAACAAGCTTATTTTGTGGAATATTGATACCTGCTATCCGCGCCATATATTTTGTGATAAATTTGAGCCTTTTATATAAGAAGATCTTTTAAAGTCAACGTCTTAAACATTCAGAAAATTGTCAATTTTCCTTGTTATTTGATCAATTTCTTGACTTCCATCTATTTCCTTAAAGTTTGGGTTTTTTGAGTAGAATTCTAAAACTGGTTTAGTTGTTTGCATATATGTATCATATCTTTTTAAAATTGTATTTGTCTCATCATCAGTTCTATCTTCTAAAATTTTTCTTTTTTCAATTCTTTTTATTATGATTTCTTTATTAACATTAAGAAAAAAAATAAAATCAATTTTTTGATTTGAATTTTCTAATAATGAGTCTAAGTTTTTTGCCTGACTTATAGTTCTAGGATAACCATCAAAAATTAGGTTGTTTTTTTTATTTGGATCAAAAATTATATCTTTAATCAAATAATTCACTATTTCATCACTCACAAATTTTCCATTATCAATATCTTTTGAGATTTTAGCACCAATTTCTGTATTATCTTTTATTTCGTTTCTTAATATTTCTCCTGTTGAAATTTGAAAACCATTTAATTTTTTTACTAAATATTTAGCTTGTGTACCCTTACCAGCACCAGGAGGACCAAATAGAATAATATTCACAAAATTATCTACCAAATTTTGTTTTTTTTATAAGTTGTTCATACTGAGCACTCATAAGTCTAGTTTGAATTTGTGTTACAGTATCAATTGCAACAACTACAACAATTAAAATTGATGCGCCTCCTAAATAAAAAGGAATAGGATAATTGGCAATTAAAAATTCAGGCATTAAACAAACAAGTGTTAAATATAAAGCTCCGATTGTAGTTAATCTAGTTAAAATATTTTCAATATATATAGCTGTGCTTTCACCAGGTCTTATGCCTGGAATAAATCCACCATATTTTCTTAAATTGTCCGCAGTTTCAGTGGGATTAAAAGTAATTGATGTGTAGAAAAAAGTAAAAAAAATTATCCCTGATGCATAAAGTAACATATAAAGTGGTTGTCCTTGTGTAAAATATGAACTTAAATTTAAAAATGTTTCATTGTCTGAAAAATTAAAATTTGAAAAAGTAACTGGTAATAATAATAAAGCTGAAGCAAAAATTGCAGGTATAACACCTGCCTGATTTATCTTTAGAGGTAAGTGTGAAGACTCGCCACCATACATTTTATTCCCCATTTGTCTTTTAGGGTAGTTTATCAAAATTTTTCTTAAAGCTCTTTCCATAAAAACCACAAAAAGAACAGTTATAATCAACAAAACAAAAATTGCTAAAATCATTATTGTCGAAACAGCTCCAGTTCGACCTAATTCAATAGTTGTAACTAATGCTCTTGGAATTTCAGCAACAATACCAGCAAAAATTATTAATGATATTCCATTTCCAATACCTCTTTGTGTAATTTGTTCTCCAAGCCACATTAAAAAGATAGTACCAGCGACTATTGTTGTTACTGTCGAAATTTTGAAAAATATACCTGGATTGATAACTAAGTTTGCTGATGATTCTAATCCTACAGACAAACCATATCCTTGAACCGTAGCTAGTAAAACAGTTCCATATCTAGTTATCTGAGTAATTTTTGCTCTTCCAGTCTCACCTTGAGATTTTAAATTTTTAAAATAATCAGATACTCCGGTTAAAAGCTGCACAATAATAGCAGAGGATATATAAGGCATTATACCTAAAGCAAAAATAGCCATTCGACTTATAGCACCACCTGCAAAAACGTTAAACATGCCTAGTAGTCCTTTTTGATTACCTTCCATTAATATCTTAAGTTGTTCAGGATCTATGCCAGGTAGTGGAACAAAAGTTCCAAATCTATAAACAGCTAATATACCAATTGTAAATAATATTCTATTTCTTAAATCATTTGATGAAGTTGATGCACTCATAATACAATGATTTATTTTTTTAGTTGAATTGATCCACCAATTTTTTCTAATTTTTCTACAGCAGATTTTGAAGCTAAGTTTGCTTCAATATTAACTTTATCTTTAATTTCACCTGTACCTAAAATTTTTAATTTTGTTGAATTCTTATTTATTATTCTATATTTTTTTAATAATTCTGCATTGAGAAGCTCACTTGTATTAATTGTTTTTTTATCTATGTGAGATTGGATATTTTCTAAGTTCAAAATTGCTACTTTTTCTTTATTAATTGAGTTAAATCCTCTTTTAGGTAAGCGTCTGTATAAAGGCATTTGTCCACCTTCAAAACTTTTTATTGCTACCCCAGATCTTGATTTTTGACCTTTAACTCCCCTTCCAGAAGTTTTTCCTTTGCCAGAACCAATACCTCTACCCACTCTAATTTTAGATTTATTAATTTTTTTTCTATTATTTAATTGCGTTGTCATTATCCTCTTTTTTCAATAATTTCTGATATTTTTTTATTTCTTATTGCTGAAATTTGCTTAGGGGAACTTTGTTTCATTAGAGCTTTAATAGTAGCTCTTATAACGTTATGAGCATTAGAAGTTCCCATTGATTTAGCTACAATATCTCTTACGCCTAATACCTCACAAACAGCTCTCACAGGACCGCCAGCAATTATACCGGTTCCTTTAGATGCAGCTCTTAAAATAATTCTACCTGAGCCATCTTTTGCTTTGACATCATGATGAATTGTTCTTCCTTCTCTTAATGGTATTTGTATAAGTTTTCTTCTAGCCATTTCATTAGCTTTTTTAATTGCATCAGGAACTTGTTTTGCTTTAGCATGTGCAATACCTATTCGTCCCGCTTGATTCCCAACAACAACTAATGCTGAAAATCCAAACCTTCTTCCACCTTTTACAACTTTAGTAATCCTATTGATGTGAACTAGTTTTTCTAAAATATCGTCAGTTTTTTTATCTTTGTTATTCTCCATAATTAAAAATCCATTCCGTTTTTACGTAAAGTTTCTGCAAATATTTTTACACGACCATGATATTTATAAACACCACGATCAAAAAATATCTTTGTTATCTTTTTTTCTTGAGCCTTTTTTGCTAATTTTTCAGCCACAATCTTTGAAAGCTCAGTTTTATTTACTTTAGATCCTGACTTAATATCTTTTTCAATAGAAGAAGCTGACAATAAAGTGATATTCTTTCTATCATCAATAATTTGGGCAGAAATATTTTTTGCAGATCTGGAAATACATAATCTGAATCTATCTTTAGGTGCAACTTTTTTAACTTTATTGCTTACTCTAAATCTTTTTCTTATTCCTGTAGTTAACTTCATTATTTTTTCTTTCCCTCTTTTTTGAGAACATATTGACCTTTTTCTCTAATTCCCTTGCCTTTATAAGGTTCAATTTTTCTAAATGTCTTGATTTTTGATACAACGACCCCAACTAATTGTTTGTCAGAGCCTGATATTTTTAAGGTTGTTTGTTTTTCTACGACAATTTTAATCCCATCCGGAATATCAAAATTTATATCGTGGCTATATCCTAACTGTAAATTTAACTGATTACCTTTTAGAGCAGCTCTATAACCAACTCCAACTAATTCTAATGTTTTTTCATAACCAGCACTTGAACCAATTACTGCATTATTAATTAGACTTCTATTCATTCCCCAAAGTCTTTTGGTATTTTGATCAATTTTTTTTGGCTTTATTGAAATTTCTTTTCCATCTTTAATTTCAAGATTAAATAAGTCTAAATCTATATCCAAAGATTTTTTACCTAGAGGGCCCTCAATGTTTAAAATATTACCAGCCAAAACAACTTTCACTTTGTCAGGGATTGCAATATTTATTTTTCCAATTTTAGACATAATTAAAATACCTTACAAATTATTTCACCACCCACTTTTTGTTTTCTAGCATCCATATCTGTCATTACACCTTTTGGTGTTGAAACGATCGCTATGCCAAGACCATTATTGATTTTTGGTAAACTATCCGCACTAGAAAATATTCTTCTTCCTGGTTTTGATACTCTTTCAAAATTACTGATCACTGGACTTCCAGAATGATATTTAAGCTCTAATGATAAAATTGGTTTTTTATCATCCCCTGCTACTTTAAAATCTTTGATAAATCCCTCATTTTTAAGAATATCAGCAATTTTAGTTTTAAAATTTGATGATGGTAACTCTACTTTTTTATGATTTCTTGCTTGAGCATTTTTAATTCTAGCTATCATATCTCCTATTGGGTCACTTAAACTCATATAATCCTTTCTACCAACTTGATTTAACTAAACCTGGTATTTTTCCTTGCAATCCAAGTTGTCTTAATGCAATTCTAGAAATCTTTAATTTTCTATAAACACCATGTGGTCTACCTGTTATTTGACATCTATTCATGACTCTATTCTTTGCCGAATTCCTCGGTAATTTTGATAATTTTTGTTGAGCCTTAAATCTTTCCTCTAGTGAAAGTTTTTTGTCCATCACTATATTTTTTAATCTCTCTCTCTTTTTATAAAGTTTATCTGAAAGTTTTATTCTTTTATTATTCTTATTAATTGAACTCATTTTAGCCATGCTTAATTTTCTCCTTTTTTAATAAATGGGAAGTTTAGTTTTTCTAATAATGCAAAACTATGCTCTTTGTTTTTAGATGATATAACAATTACAATATCTAATCCTCTTACTTTATCAGCTCTATCAAAGCTGACTTCTGGAAAAATTATATGTTCCTTTACGCCAAATGTGTAATTTCCAAATTTATCAAAACCATTAGCAGATAACCCTCTAAAGTCCTTAATTCTGGGTAAAGCTATATTTACTAATCTATCTAAAAATTCATACATCTTGTTTTGTCGTAATGTTACTTTCAGTCCAGCATTTGAACCTTTTCTTGTTTTAAAATTTGCTACCGATTTTTTAAATTTTGTAATAACTGGTTTTTGACCTGTAATTTTAGCCATATCCTCTTCGCAAGATTTTAATATTTTTGAATCATTCCCGTCTAAACCCAGACCCATATTTAGAATTATCTTTTCTATTTTAGGGCTCATATAAATATTCTTGAATCCAAATTGATTTTTTAAAGCTGGTTGAATTTCTTTAAAGAAAAGTTCTTTTAATCTTGGTGTCATTATTTTTTAGCCTCTGATTTTTTAGTTAATTTTTTGTTATCAACTAACTTTAAATTAGAAATATGTATAAAGCTTTCTTTTGAAACAATTCCACCTTTTTTTTCTTTAGTTGTTTTTATATGTTTTTTAACCATATTAATTTCTTTGACTTTAGCTCTATTATTAGGTCTATCTATTTCAATAATTTCACCTTCTTTTTTTTTATCTTTACCAGCTAAAACTATTACCTTAAGACCTTTTTTAATCATTATAATACCTCTGGTGCTAATGAAATTATTTTCATTTGACCTCTGTTTCTTAACTCCCTCGTTACAGGACCGAATATTCTTGTACCCACTGGCTCACCTTTGTCATCAACTAATACGGCTGCATTATTATCGAACTTTACTTTTGATCCATCATCTCTATGAATACCTTTTTTTACTCTTACTACTACTGCTTTATGAACTGAGCCTTTTTTAACTTTACCTTTAGGTATTGCTTCTTTAACAGCAATAACAATAGTGTCACCTATGCTAGCATATCGTCTTTTTGAACCACCTAAGACCTTAATACACTCAATTTTTTTTGCACCAGTATTGTCGGCAACTTGTAATTCTGTTTGCACCTGTATCATTATTTAATATTCTCCATAACTTGAAATTTTTTATTTTTCGAAAATGGTTTACTTTCAATAATTGAAACTTTATCTCCATTCTTAAATTTATTATTCTCATCATGCGCGTTATATTTTTTTCTTACCTTAATAACTTTTTTTAAAACTGGGTGAGAAAATTTTCTCTCAACCATTACAGTTATAGTCTTATTAGGTTTATCGCTTACAACTACTCCTGTTAAAATTTTTTTAGGCATTAATTTTTTCCTTTAAAGATGTTTTCAATCTCGCTATAGTTTTCTTTGTCTCACCAATCTTAGCAGGATTAGTTATCTGTGAGTTTATTTTTTGAAATCTAAAGTTAAATAAATCTTTTTTTAGTTTATCTATATTCTTTATAATTTCGTCTTTTGATAATTTCTTAATTTCTTGTTTTTTCATTATGCAAATCTTTTTATAGTTTTTGTTTTAATTGGTAATTTTGCTGATGCTTTATATAACGCTTCTTTAGCAATTTGTTCAGAAACACCGTCGACCTCAAATAATATTCTTCCTGGTTTTACTCTACAAGCATAGTACTCTGGTGAGCCCTTGCCCTTACCCATTCTTACCTCAATAGGTTTTTTTGATACGGGGATATTTGGAAATACTCTTGTCCAAACTCTGCCTTGTCTTTTCATATGTCTTGTTAATGCAACTCTAGCAGCCTCAATTTGTTTACCTGTTACTCTATCTGGTGTCATGGCTTTTAATGCATATGCTCCATAATTTATAAAATTCGCTCTCGAAGCGTTTCCATGAATTCTTCCTTTGTGAGCTTTTCTCCATTTAGTTCTAACAGGTTGTAGCATTTTATTCTTTAGCCTCTTTAGCGGTTACCTTGTTTGTTTCTTGACTGAATTCTTTTGCAAAAACTTCACCTTTATAGATCCATACTTTAATTCCAATAATGCCATATGTAGTTAATGCTTCTGCTTCTGCATAATCAATATCAGCTCTGAGTGTATGAGAGGGAATGCTACCATCTCTTAACCATTCTGTCCTTGCAATTTCATTTCCACCAAGTCTACCACTACAAGAAACCTTGATGCCTTTAGCACCAAGTCTTATACATGATTGCATTGCTCTCTTCATCGCTCGCCTATATGAAATTCTCTTTACTAATTGTTGTGCAATATTTTCAGCTACTAAATAAGCATTGGTCTCTGGTTTTTTTACCTCTTTAATATTTAATGTGACTTCATTTTTAGTAAACTTTGATAAATTATTTTTTATTTTATCAATATCACTTCCTTTTTTACCAATAACAAAGCCTGGTCTTGAAGTGTAAATTGTAACATAACATTTATTTGATGTTCGTTCGATCATAACTTTAGACACTCCAGAGTTAATAACATTTTTTTTGACGTATTCTCTAATTTTAAAATCTTCAATTAAATAATTCCCAAAATCTTTTTTCTTAGCATACCAGACAGAGTCCCAACCTCTATTGACACCTAATCTAAAACCTACAGGGTTAACTTTTTGTCCCATGACTCTCCATCTTTTTTGCCTCTGATAATATTATTGTTATACTTGAATAAGGTTTTAAAATCGAAGCAGCTCTACCTTTTGCTCTAGGCCTAAACCTTTTCATGGTTATTTTTTTTCCACAGTATGCTTCTTTTACAATTAAATTATCAATATCATATTGAAAATTATTTTCCGCGTTAGCTACAGCTGAACTAATTGTTTTTCTTATATCTTTAGTAATTCTTTTTTCTGAAAATTGTAAATCTCTAATAGCTAGATCAACTTTTTTTCCAACAATTCCTTTCAATATTGGATTAAGTTTTCTAACACTAGATCTTATATTATTATTAATAGATCTAACTGTTTTTTCATTATTTTTATTAATCTTCTTTTTTTTACTCATAAATTACTTTTTTGCTTCTTCAGGTTTAGCTTTTTTATCAGCAGGTGTATGACCAAAAAAAGTTCTCGTAGGTGCAAATTCCCCCATTTTATGACCAACCATATCTTCTGAAATTGTAATTGGTATAAATTTTTTTCCATTATAAATTAAAAAACTTACTCCAACAAAATCAGGAATTATCGTAGATTTTCTGGACCAGGTCTTTATTGGAATTTTTTTTGGATCTGCTTTGTATTTATCAACTTTTTTCATTAAGCTATCTTCAACAAATGGTCCCTTCCAAACTGCTCTAGCCATTATCTAATCCTTCCTCTTCTTTCTTCTACGTACAATGAATTTATCTGTACTCTTATTATCTCTTGTTTTTAATCCTTTTGCAGATTGACCTGTTGGAGAAACAGGGTGTCGTCCACCAGCTGTCTTACCTTCTCCACCTCCGTGTGGGTGATCAACTGGGTTTTTAACTACTCCTCTAGTGTGAGGGCGTCTACCTAGCCATCTTGATCTACCTGCCTTACCTATCTTAATATTTTTTTGGTCTGGATTGCTTAAAACGCCAATTGTAGCAAGAGATCTAGAATCAATTTTTCTTACCTCACCTGAAGCAAGTTTGATTAAACTATAATTTCCATCTAAACCACTAATTGTCACTGAAGTACCTGCTGATCTTGCTATTTTACCACCGCCGCCTGGTTGAATTTCTACATTGTGAATGTTTATACCAACCGGAATATCTTGTAATGGCATACAATTTCCAACTTTAATCTCTTTTTTTGTTCCATTTTCCACTACATCACCAACTTTAATTTTTTGTGGCGCTAGATAATAAGCATGCGAGTTATCCTGAAATTTTACCAACATAATATAACAAGATCTATTTGGATCGTATTCAATTCTCTCAACTTTTGCAGGCATATCATTTTTTTTTCTATAGAAATCAACGTGTCTATACATTTTTTTGTGTCCACCTGCCCTATTGATAGATGTTATATGACCATTATTATTTCTGCCTTTCATGGCGTTTTTAGGTGAAACTAAAGTTTTAAATGGTTTACCTTTCCATAAACCTGATCTATCGACAAGAATTGTTCCTCTTGTTGATTTTGTGTATGGTTTAAAAGTTTTTAGTGCCATTTAATTAAACTCCAGTTGTAAGGTCAATACTTTGACCTTTTTTTAATGTGATAATTGCTTTTTTAAATCCAGAAACTTTAACTTTTCTTCCTCTGGTTAATTTAGTTCTGTTTTGTTTATTGATAATATTGATTTTAGTAACATTTACTTTAAAAATCTTTTCAATATTTGTTTTTAAGTTTTTCTTATTCGCAGTAGCCGGAACTTTGAAAACAACTTTATTTTGTTCTGACAAATTAGTTGTTTTTTCTGTAACTATCGGAGATAAAATTTTATCGTATAAATGTAACTTATCCATTATGAATATCTCTTTTCTAACTCTTTAATTGAGCTTTCTGTAAAGACTACTTTTTTAAATTTTACTATATCAAAAGCACTAAAATGATTTATGTCTGTAACTTTTACGTTTGGAATATTTCGGACTGATTTTTCAATTTTTTGCCTAGAGTTTTTATCTAAAATTATAAGAGAATTAGTAATTTCAAATTTCTTTATTATTAAATGCATTTCTTTTGTCTTTTTAATTTCACTATTAAAGTCACTAAAAATTAATAAATCTTTATTTTTGTTTTTTTCGGTTATTAATGAGGCGATGCTTAATTTTTTTTCACTTTTATTTAATTTTCTTTTTTTATATGCCAACTCTCCTTTAGGTCCATGAGCTATACCACCTCCAACGAAAATTGGTGCTTTTCTACTTGCATGTCTTGCTCCACCAGTTCCTTTTTGAGCATATATTTTTGAAGTTGGTCCAGAAACTTCATTTTGTTGTTTCGTTTTAGCATGTCTTCCTTTGTAATTTGCATTTGTTTTATATAAAACACTGTTAACTAATTTCTTATTTATTTTAGCTGAAAATATTTTATCAAGAACTTCAATCGAGTCCTTCTTGCCATTTAAATTCAATTTATCTACTTTCATTATTTTTTCTTTTTATCGGGTGTTTTTTTTGCTTCCTCTAAAGCTTTTAATTTTTCATCAATTGTTAATTTATTAGTATTTTTTATTGATTTTTTTACTAAAATTTCCGAATTTTTTGCTCCTGGAATTGAACCTTTTAAATATAGTAGTTCGTTTTCAATATCTGTTTTAATAATTTCAATATTTAGCATAGTTCTTAACTTATCACCCATATGACCGGCCATTTTTTTACCTTTAAATACCTTTCCAGGATCTTGTCTTTGACCAGTAGATCCATGAGATCTATGAGAAACTGAGACACCATGAGAAGCTCTTAAACCACCAAAATTATGTCTTTTCATAGCACCTGCAAAACCTTTACCAATAGTTTTTGATCTTGTGTCAACAAATTTAATGTCTTTAAAAATCTCTAATCCGAACTCATTACCTTCTTTAAAAGTTTCCGTATTTTCTACTCTAAATTCTTTTAAAGTTTTTTTAGGTTCAGTATTTTTTTTTGAAAAAAATCCTTTCATTGCCTTTGTGAGCTTAGAATTTTTAATTTTTCCAAAACCTAACTGGACACCTTTGTATCCTCTTTTTTCTTTATCTATTATTTGAATAACTCTTGCTTTTTCCATCTTAAGCACTGTAACTGGAACTAATTGACCAGTTTTATAAAACTCTCTGGTCATTCCAATTTTTTTTCCTATTAAAGCAATCTCAGTCATAATTATATTTTAATTTCCACATCAACTCCTGAGGCTAAATCCAACTTCATTAAAGCTTCAACTGTTTGTGGTGTTGGTTCAACTATATCAATCAATCTCTTATGTGTTCTTGACTCAAATTGTTCTCTACTCTTTTTATCAATATGTGGTGAACGTAATACTGTGTACCTTTCAATCTTAGTAGGCAAAGGAATTGGGCCTTTTATCGTTGCTCCAGTCCTTTTAACAGTATTTACAATTTCCTCTGTAGAAGCGTCTAAGATCTTATTATCATAAGCTTTAAGTTTAATTCTGATATTCTGTTTTTCCATAACTACCCTGCAATCTTTTTAGTAACTTCATCTTGAACATTCTGAGGAACTTTTGAATAATGATCAAAAAACATTGAATATTGTGCTCTACCTTGAGACATAGATCTTAAACTGTTAATATACCCAAACATATTAGCAAGAGGAACCATTGCTGTAATTACAGTTGCATTACCTCTTTGTTCTTGAGTACTTATTTGCCCTCTTCTACTATTTAAATCACCAATAACATCTCCCATATAATCTTCAGGGGTTACAACCTCAACTCTCATTACTGGTTCTAATAATTTTAATCCACCTTTAGTACAAGCTTCTTTAAAACAAGCTCTACTTGCTAACTCAAAAGCTAAAACACTTGAGTCAACATCATGATGTAATCCATCTAAAATAGTTACCTTGTAATCTATCATTGGAAATCCGGCCAAAATTCCACCATCAGATACAGTTTCTATACCTTTTTCAACACCAGGAATAAATTCTTTTGGAATAGCACCACCTTTTATCTTACTTTCCACCTCTCTACCTTTTCCAGGTTCTTGAGGCTCTACAAGTAATTTAACTTTTGCAAATTGTCCTGCACCACCACTCTGTTTTTTATGTGTATATTCAACTTCAGATGAAGATTCTATCGTTTCTCTGTACGCCACTTGAGGAGCGCCAACATTAGCTTCAACTTTAAATTCTCTTTTCATTCTATCAACAATAATGTCTAAATGAAGTTCACCCATGCCTTTGATGATTGTTTGACCAGACTCCTCATCAGAGGTAACTCTAAATGATGGATCTTCTTTTGCTAATCTACCTAATGCTTCACCCATCTTCTCTTGGTCAGCTTTTGTTTTTGGCTCAACAGCAATTTCAATAACTGGATCAGGAAACTCCATAGGTTCAAGAAGAACAGAATTTTCTCTATCACATAATGTATGCCCAGTAATAGTATTTTTCAAACCTGCTAAAGCAACTATATCTCCTGCATTTGCCTCTTTAATATCCTCTCTGGAGTTTGCGTGCATTAAAAGCATTCTTCCAACTCTTTCTTCCTTTTCTTTAGATGAATTAAAAACGGCTGTTCCTGTTTTGATTGTTCCTGAATATACTCTTATAAATGTTAAAGAACCAACAAATGGGTCAGTTGCAACTTTAAATGCTAATGCTGAAAAAGAGACACTATCATCAAATTTCATCTCCATTTCATCTTCACCTCCTAGTTTAGTTCCTTTTATAGACCCAATATCAACTGGGCTAGGCAAATAATTTATAACTGCATCCAATAAAGGTTGAACTCCCTTATTTTTGAAGGCCGATCCAGTTAAAACTGGCACAAAACTGAAATTTAAAGTTCCTTTTCTAATACATTTAACAAGATCTTCTTCTTTAATATCATCTCCATTTAAGTAGCTTTCCATTAATTTTTCATCTTGCTCTACAGCCAACTCAACAAGTTCAGTTCTATATTTTTGAGCAATTTCTTTTAAATCATCAGGTATTTCTTTATATTCCCATTCAGCACCTAAAGCTTCATTTTTCCATACCTGAGCTTTCATTTTTACTAAATCAACAACACCAGTTAATGATGCTTCAATTCCAATTGGAACTTGTAAAACTAATGGTTTAGCACCTAGCCTGTCCTTGATCATATCAACACATCTAAAAAAGTCAGCTCCAGTTCTATCTAGCTTATTTACGAAACAAATTCTTGGAACTTTATATTTATCAGCTTGTCTCCATACTGTTTCAGATTGAGGCTCTACACCTGCAACACCGTCAAATACAGCCACTGCTCCATCTAAAACCTTTAATGATCTTTCAACTTCTATTGTAAAATCCACGTGACCAGGAGTATCTATTATATTTATTCTGTGATCTTGCCAAAAACAAGTTGTTGCAGCTGAAGTTATTGTTATTCCTCTTTCTTGCTCTTGCTCCATCCAATCCATAGTTGCTGCACCATCATGTACTTCACCTATTTTATGACTTTTACCTGTATAATATAAAATTCTTTCAGTAGTAGTAGTTTTTCCAGCATCAATGTGAGCCATGATACCAATATTTCTATACTTATCTAAAGTGTGTGTTCTTCCCATAATAAATTACCACCTAAAATGAGCAAAAGCCTTATTTGACTCAGCCATTTTGTGAACATCTTCTCTTTTTTTTACTGCTGCTCCCTTTTTTTCATAAGCATCATAAAGTTCATTAAAAATCTTGTCGGACATATATTTGTCTTTTCTTTTTCTAGCAGAGTCTACTAGCCATCTTATAGCAAGAGCTTGGGCTCTTTTACTTTTAACCTCTACAGGCACTTGATAAGTAGCTCCTCCTACTCTCCTAGATCTTACTTCAACAGTTGGCTTAATATTATTAATTGCTTCATTAAATATATTAATTGGCTCTTCTTTAGTTTTAGATTTTATTTTGTCGATAGCTTCATACACTATTTTTGCTGCAACACCCCTTTTACCATCATACATAATATTATTTATTAATTTTGGTATAATAGTTGATTTGAATTTGGGATCAGGAATTACTTTTTTTTTTGGTTGAGTTTTTTTTCTAGACATAAATTATTTACCTTTTTTAGTACCGTATAGAGATCTTCTCTTTTTTCTATTAGCAACACCTTGGGTATCTAGATTTCCCCTTAGAATGTGATATCGAACACCAGGTAAATCTTTAACACGTCCTCCACGAATTAAAACAACTGAGTGTTCTTGTAAATTATGTCCTTCACCAGGAATATAAGCTGTAACTTCAAAACCATTAGACAATCTCACCCTAGCTACTTTTCTAAGTGCTGAGTTAGGTTTTTTTGGTGTAGTCGTGTAAACTTTTACACAAACACCCCTTTTCAAAGGTTGTTTTTCAAGAGCTGGAACCTTATTTCTCTTGCTTTGTTTAACTCTTCTATTTTTTAACAACTGGTTTATAGTTGGCATAATTTTTTTAAATTTAATAAATTGTTTTTGAGGGAAATAACTGACAGGTTATTATTGGCAGCGTTTAGTGTCTATCAATAACACTACATTCCAACCAAAAACATCGCCAAATTACTAATTAATTTGACTTTGTCAAACTAAAACTGGTAATTGAAACATTAATTTTTATTGATTTACAGGGGTTTCTGAAGCTTCAATTTTATCCTGCTCTGACAAAAATTGGTTATCATCTTCTAGAGCTTTTTTGTTCCATTTATTCTTTATATTGCCTGTTCCTGCAGGCACTAATCTACCAACAATAACATTCTCTTTTAATCCATTAAGTGGATCTACTTTTCCTTTAATTGCTGCATCTGTTAATACTCTTGTTGTTTCTTGAAAAGAGGCTGCAGAAATAAATGACTCTGTTTGTAAGGATGCCTTGGTAATACCCATAAGTACTCTTTCTCCTATTGCTGGCGTTTTACCCTCTTTTTTAAGTTTTTCATTTACAATATCAAATTTAATTCTATCTATAATTTCTCCTGGTAAGTAAGATGATTCACCAGAGTTTTTAACCTCTACTTTTTTAAGCATTTGTCTTAAAATGGTTTCAATATGTTTATCATTAATAATAACACCTTGTAATCTATATACTTCTTGAACTTGGTTGACGAAATATTCAGTTAAATCTTTAATACCCATAATTCTAAGAATATCATGAGGCAAAGGTTGTCCATCAAGTAAGTATTCTCCTTTTTTAATTCTCTCACCTTGATTAAAGTTAATATGTTTTCCTTTAGGAATTAGGTAGTTTGATGGTTCGGTACCATCCTCTGGTACAATTGAAACTCTTTGTTTGCCTCTTACTTCTTTTCCAAAAACAACTTGTCCATCATTTTCAGCTATAATTGCACTATCCTTTGCTTTTCTTGCCTCAAATAATTCTGCAACTCTTGGAAGGCCACCAGTAATATCTTTAGTTTTTGTAGTTTCTTTTGGAAGTCTGGCTATCACATCTCCAGCTGAAACTTTTTGCCCATCTTTCACAGACAAAATTGAGTCTGGTACTAAATAATATCTAGCTTCATTATCGTCTGCTTTTTTAATTACATTTCCCTTTTCATCTCTCAATGTTATTCTTGGTTTTAAGTCTGTACTTTTTGATTGTGATCTCCAATCAATAACAGATTTTGATGATATACCTGTTGCATCATCTGTAGTCTCTTGAATTGAAACTCCATCTATTAGATCAACGAAACTCGCTATACCACTTTTTTCTGCAATAACAGGTGTCGTGTACGGGTCCCACTCACAAATTTTCGTATTAGCTTTAACCTTGTCATCATTTTTGAAAAATAATTTTGATCCATAAGCAACTTTGTAAACTGCAACTTGAACTCCATTATCATCTTCAATTGATAGCTGAGTATTCCTTCCCATTACTATTAAGTTTTTCTTAGAATCTTCCAAAATATTTGAGTTAATGATTTTTAAAATTCCATCATTTTTAGTTACAATTTGAGAATCTTGTTTTACTGACGCTGTACCTCCGACGTGGAAAGTTCTCATTGTTAATTGTGTTCCAGGTTCACCTATTGATTGAGCAGAAATCATTCCAATTGCTTCACCAACGTGAACCATTTTACCTCTTGATAGATCTCTTCCGTAACATGTTGCGCAGACACCCTCTTTAGAACTACAAGTCATAACTGAGAATACTTTAATTGATTTAATACCTGCGGCATCAATTTTATCACAAGCTGACTCATCAATCATAGTAGATTTTTTTATTATTACTTCTCCAGAAATAGGATTTTTTACATCTGCAGCTGTAACTCTTCCTAATGCTCTCTCAGATAAGCTTACTACAACATTCCCTCCTTCTAATATTTCTGATAATTCAATAAATCCTGGGTTTTCACAATTAATTTTTGTTATTGTTAAATCCTGAGCCACATCACAAAGTCTTCTAGTTAAGTAACCTGAACTTGCAGTTTTTAAAGCTGTGTCAGCCAAACCTTTTCTAGCACCATGAGTAGAGTTAAAATATTCTAAGGCAGTTAATCCCTCTTTAAAATTTGATATAATTGGACTTTCAATAATTTCACCAGATGGTTTTGCAATCAAGCCTCTCATACCAGCTAGTTGTTTCATCTGTGCTGCTGAACCCCTTGCTCCACTGTCAGCCATCATAAATACTGAATTTATTTTTAATCCTTCAGGTGTTTTTTCTGTAGCAGAAATACCTTTCATCATTTCGCCAGCTACTTTATCCGTACATTTTGACCAAGCATCAACTACTTTATTATATTTTTCACCTCTTGTGATTAATCCCTCTGCATATTGAGTTTCATAATCCGCAATTAATTTTTTTGTATCATCTATCAGTTGAGTTTTGCTTTCGGGTATTACGAGATCATCTTTTCCAAACGAAATACCAGCTTTAAATGCATGTTTAAAACCCAAATCTTTTAGTTTATCACAGAAAATAACAGTAGTTTTTTGTCCACAAAACCTAAATACAATGTCAATTACTTCGGAAACAACTTTTTTTGGAAGCAATCTATCAACTAAAGAAAATTTAATGTCTTTATTTTTTGGTAGTAGATTTGCTAATAAAAATCTTCCAGCTGTTGATGTGTATTTTTCAAATTTTTTATCACCTTTTTCATCAACTGTCTCAAATCTTGAAATAATTGTACTATGAACTTTAATCTGTCCAGACGATAAAGCAAATTCAATTTGATCTGCATCTACAAAATATCCTGCAGGCTTATCGGTTAACGGCTCTTGAGATAAATAATAAATTCCTAAAATCATATCCTGACTAGGAACAATTATCGGTTTTCCATTCGATGGAGATAAAATATTATTTGTTGAAAGCATTAAAATTCTTGCCTCTAATTGTGCTTCCAAGCTTAAAGGTACATGAACTGCCATTTGATCACCATCAAAATCTGCATTGAAAGCTGCACAAGTTAGGGGGTGGAGCTCTATTGCATCACCTTCAATTAATTTTGGTTCAAATGCTTGCACTCCAAGTCTGTGTAAAGTAGGTGCTCTATTCAGAAGTACAGGATGTTCTCTAACAATTAGTTCTAGTGCATCCCACACTGCATTAGTTTCTTTTTCGACAAGTTTTTTTGCTTGTTTAATTGTTGAAGCTAAACCTAATTTATTTAATCTTGCATATAAAAATGGTTTGAATAACTCTAATGCCATCTTCTTTGGAAGGCCACATTCATGTAATTTTAAATCTGGTCCAACTACAATTACAGATCTACCTGAGTAATCTACACGTTTACCTAACAAGTTTTGTCTAAATCTGCCCTGTTTACCTTTTAACATTTCTGCTAAAGATTTTAGGGGTCGTTTTCCTGTTCCAGTGATAACTCGGCCACGTCTTCCATTATCAAACAATGCATCAACAGATTCTTGAAGCATTCTCTTTTCATTTCTTACAATAATATCTGGAGCTTTAAGATCCATTAATCTCTTAAGACGATTATTTCTATTAATTACTCTTCTATAGAGATCATTTAAATCTGACGTGGCAAATCTTCCACCATCTAATGGTACAAGTGGTCTTAATTCAGGTGGAATAACAGGTACAACCGTCATTATCATCCATTCTGGTTTTTGTCCTGTATCAATAAATGACTCTATTAGTTTTAATCTTTTAATAGCTCTTTCTTCATTTACTTTAGATTTTGTCTCTTTAATGTAGTTAACTAAATTTTTTCTCTCCAGTTCAAGATCTAGGCTCTTTAACATTTCTAAGACAGCTTCAGCACCAATTCCAGCTGTGAAAGCTTCTTCACCAAACTCATCTTGATATTTTGCTAATTCCTCTTCATTTAAAAGCTGATTTTTTTGTAAGCCAGTTAATCCTGGTTCAATAACAATAAAATTTTCAAAATATAAAACTCTCTCTATTTCTTTTAATTTCATATCAACTGCTAGTGCTATTCTGCTAGGGAGTGATTTTAAAAACCATATATGAGCAACTGGTGTTGCTAGATTAATGTGGCCCATTCTTTCTCTTCTTACATTAGATTTTGTAACCTCAACTCCACATTTTTCACAAATAATTCCTCTAAATTTCATTCGTTTATATTTTCCACACAAACACTCGTAATCCTTAATAGGACCAAATATCCTTGCACAAAATAAGCCATCTTTCTCAGGTCTAAATGTTCTATAATTGATAGTTTCTGGTTTTTTAATTTCACCATAGGTCCATGATTTTATCTTTTCTGGACTTGCCAAAGAAATTTTAATACTATTAAAATTTTGGGCTTCTGAAATTTCTGAATTTTTGAAAAGATCTGTTAATTCTTTTTTCATAATTAATTAAGCTCCACGTTTAAAGCTAATGATTTAATCTCTTTTACTAAAACGTTAAATGACTCAGGTATACCAGACTCAAAATTTTCCTCTCCTTTAACTATTGTTTCATAAACCTTTACACGTCCTGCAACGTCATCAGATTTTACAGTCAATATTTCTTGTAAAGTATAGGACGCTCCATAAGCTTCTAGTGCCCAAACTTCCATCTCACCAAACCTTTGGCCACCTAGTTGAGCTTTACCACCTAAAGGTTGTTGTGTAACCAAACTATATGGTCCAGTTGATCTTGCATGAATTTTATCTTCAACTAAATGATGAAGTTTAAGCATATAAATAATTCCAACAGTTACAGGTCTATCAAATTGTTCACCTGTTCTTCCATCCCACAAATATGTCTGTCCAGAACCAGGAAGTTTTGCTAACTCAAGCATTTTTGTAACATCTTTTTCTTTAGCCCCATCAAAGACTGGAGTCGAAATAGCAATTCCATTTTGAAGATTTTCACATAAATCACTGAATTCAGTTTTATTCAATTTATCAACTTTATCATTAAAAATTTCTTCACCATAAACAGATTTTAAAAATTTTGAAATTTTTTCTGTTTTTTCAATTTTCTTATTATTTTCATTAACTAACTTTTTTACCTCTTCACCAAATTCTTTACATGCCCAACCCAAATGAGTTTCTAAAATTTGACCTACGTTCATACGACTTGGAACACCAAGTGGATTAAGAACTATATCTACTGGTCTACCATCTTCCCTATATGGCATATCTTCAACAGGTACAATTTTACTCACAACTCCCTTATTTCCATGTCTACCAGACATTTTATCTCCTGGTCTCAATCTTCTTTTAATCGCAACAAAAACCTTAACCATTTTCATCACGCTAGGTAGTAGGTCATCTCCACTTCTAATTTTTAAAACCTTATCCTCAAATCTTTCGGTAATATCTTCTTTAGCCTTATTATATTGGTCTTTAAGCTGGGCTAAAGTTGCTTCAACTTTTGAATCACCGACATTAATTTTAAATACATCATTAATACTTAGTGTATTTATATTATCAAAGTTAAGATTAGTACCCACTGCAAGATCTTTTACTTTCTTTAACAAAGAGGAATTAGATAAAATTTGTGCAGCTCTTTGTTTGATGCTTCTCTCTAAAATTTCTTCTTCAACAATTTTATCTTGTTGAACTTGATCAATTTCTGCTCTTTCAATAGTTATTGATCGTTCATCTTTTTCTATACCATGTCTGTTAAAAACTTTAACGTCTACAACAGTTCCACTACTGCCTCTAGACATTCTTAAAGAAGTATCAGTAACATCAATAGCTTTTTCTCCAAATATTGACCTTAATAATTTTTCTTCTGGACCAGATGCCGAGTCACCTTTTGGAGTTACTTTTCCAACTAATATATCTCCAGCATTAACCTCCGCACCAATATAGACTATTCCTGACTCATCCAAATTTTTTAAAGCTTCTTCATTAACATTAGGTATATCTCGAGTAATTTCTTCTTCACCCAATTTTGTATCTCTTGCCATTATTTCATACTCAACTATGTGAACAGAGGTAAATACATCATCTGTTACACATCTTTCTGAAATTAAAATTGAGTCCTCAAAATTATATCCTTGCCAAGGCATAAATGCTACAGTTACGTTTTTACCTAAAGCTAATTCACCCAACCTCGTTGAAGGTCCATCAGCAATTATATCTCCAATTTTAACTTTATCTCCAACTCTTACTAATGGTCTTTGGTTTATACATGTATTTTGATTTGATCTCTTAAATTTTTGTAGATTATAAATATCAACACTTGATTTTGTAAAATCTGTTTCTTCTGTTACTTTTACAACAATTCTTTTTCCATCAATCTTATCAACTACTCCATCTCTTTTAGCCACAATTGTTACACCCGAGTCAAGTGCAACATCACTCTCTATTCCTGTGCCAACCAAGGGAGATTCCGGTTTTAATAATGGAACTGCTTGTCTCATCATATTTGAGCCCATAAGTGCTCTATTAGCATCATCATTCTCTAAAAATGGAATTAAAGATGCTGCAACTGAAACAAGTTGTTTTGGTGATACATCTATATAATCAATAGTTTCAGGTTTAGATAATAAAAAATTTAGATTTTGTCTGCATGAAACAAGCTCTTCTATAATTTTTCCATTTTTGTCAATTTTTGTATTTGCTTGCGCAATAGTAAATTTAGTTTCTTCCATTGCAGATAAATACTCTACTTTATCTTGCACAACTCCATCTTTAACTCTCTTGTATGGACTTTCTATAAAACCATATTTGTTTATTTTTGCATAAGTCGATAAACTATTTATAAGTCCAATATTTGGTCCTTCTGGTGTTTCGATAGGACAAATTCTTCCATAATGTGTTGGATGAACATCACGGACCTCAAAACCAGCTCTTTCTCTTGTCAAACCACCTGGACCTAGTGCCGACACTCTTCTTTTGTGAGTAATTTCT
Organism: uncultured Pelagibacteraceae bacterium; assembly: GCA_902622805.1. Classification (GTDB taxonomy): domain Bacteria; phylum Pseudomonadota; class Alphaproteobacteria; order Pelagibacterales; family Pelagibacteraceae; genus Pelagibacter. The sequence continues at coordinate 51,946 of CACNRG010000002.1, forward strand.
GATAATGGATTTGTTTGATCCATGAATTGAGATAATTGTGAGCTCGCAAAAAAATCTTTTAATGATACTGTTAGTGGTTTCGCATTAATCAAATCTTGTGGCATTGATGACTCAACATCAAGAGTGGTCATCTTTTCTTTGATGGCTCTTTCCATTCTATAAACACCAATTCTTGCTTGATTTTCTACTAATTCTCCAACAGATCTGACTCTTCTATTTCCTAAATGATCAATATCATCAACATCATCTTTACCATCTCTCAAATCCAACATTTTATGAACAATAGCAATAATGTCATCATTTCTTAAAATTGTAATTTTGTCGGAACATTCTAGATTTAATCTCGAATTCATTTTTACTCTTCCAACATCTGAAAGATCATATCTATCTGAGCTAAAGAATAGATTATAAAAAATTTGGGTAGCAATTTCTATTGTTGGTGGCTCACCTGGTCTTAACATTTTATAAATTTCCGTGATTGCATCATCTTTTGTATTATTTTTGTCATTTAAAATAGTTGTTAATAAATAAGGGCCTTTATTAATAGAATTAGTGACTGAAATTTCTAATGAGTGGATGTTTGCATCAAGTATTTTTTGAATGACGGTATCATTCAGCTCCGTGCCAATATAAAATGTACCATTTTCATCTTCGCTTACTTTGATATCTTTATGTAAAAATTTTCCGTATAAAGCATCTCTAGAAATTAAAATATCTTTTAGACCATCGTTTGATAATTTTTTTGCATTTAAATAATTAATCTTTTCACCTAATTTTATTACAACATTTCCAGTTTTTGCATCAATAACTTCCTCTGAAAAGTTTTTCGCTTTATAATTTTCAGGATTAAATTTTGTTTTCCATTTTTCTGTTTTAGGATCAAATACAAATTGTTCTTTATCATAAAACTCATTAACAATTTCTGATTTAGAATAACCTAAGGCTAATAATAATGTAGATGCTAAAATTTTTTTCTTTCTATCTATTTTAAAATATAATAAATCTTTAACATCATATTCAAAATCTAACCAAGATCCTCTATTAGGAATAACTCTGCAATTAAATAAAAGTTTTCCACTTGCATGAGTTTTTCCTTTATCATGATCAAAGAATACACCTGGGCTTCTGTGCATTTGATTTACCACAACTCTTTGAACACCATTAGTAATAAAAGTACCACTGTTTGTCATCATTGGAACTTCTCCCATATAAACTTCTTGCTCTTTAGCCGATAAAATATCTTTTGTATTAGTCTCTTGATTAATATCGTAAACAACTAATCTTAAAGTACATTTTAATGCAGACGAATAAGACAGGCCCCTAGCTATACATTCTTCGACATCAAATTTTGGTTTTTCTAAACGATAAGAAACATATTCTAAAGTTGCTTTGTCATTTAAATCCTCAATAGGAAAAATACTTTTAAAAACTCTGTCAAAACCCTTTGTGATTTCTGCTTCTGCATTAAAATGAGTTAACTCATCATATGAGTTTTTCTGTACTTCAATAAGATTTGGTATTGATAAACTTTCTTTTAGTTTACCAAAATTTTTTCTAATATTCTTTTTTTCAGTAAAAGATATTTGCATCTATGTTTAAAACTGATTAATAATTTAATCAGTTCTTGAATTCTTTCTATTATATTTATTTTAATTCTACTTTTGCGCCAGCTGCTTCTAATTTAGCCTTAATTTCTTCAGCTTCTTTTTTTGGAACACCGGTTTTTAATTCTTTAGGTGCTCCCTCAACTAAATCTTTAGCTTCTTTCAAACCAAGTGATGTTGCTGCTCTTACTTCTTTAATTACATTAATTTTTTTATCACCAGCTGCGACTAACATAATGGTAAAATCATCTTTATCAGCTGCTGCTTCACCTCCAGCTGCTGCTGCTGGTGCTGCTGCTGCCATGGGTGTTACGCCCCATTTTTCCTCTAATTGTTTTGAAAGATCTGCTGCTTCCGCAACAGTCAATTTCGATAAATCATCTATAATTTTATTTAGGTCAGGCATATTGTCTACTCTTTAGGTTGTGTTTCAGAATTTTCTGGGGCCAAACTACTCATTTTTTCAGAGTGTGCAAGTAAAATACTTATTATTTTTGACGCTGATGCATTCAATATACCTATAATATTAGCTCGTGCTTCATCTAATGTAGGTAAATTAGCAACTTTTTCTACTCCTGCTTGATCTAAAACTTCATTATCCATAATCCCACCAATGAGTTTTAGATTTTCATTTTCTTTAGCAAATTTAGACAAAATTCTCGCAGACATTATTGCATCTTCTCCAAATGCGACTGCTGTTGGACCTGAGAATAAATTTGATAAATCTTTACACTTAGTTTTTTCTAATGCTAATTTTGTAATCCTGTTTTTTGTAATCTTAAATACTATACCATGTTCTCTCATTTTAGATCTTAATTCGTCTAATTGAGGCATAGTTAAACCCTGATAATGAGTAACCATTACTGCTTTACTATTTTCAAACTTACTAGTTATATCGGCAATATAAGATTTTTTTTGCTCTTTGTTCATCATAAAATTAAATCGCCTTACCTAATTTTAGTTTATAAGAAACTCCCATTGTAGAAGTGATAAAAGTACTTTTAACCAAATCACCTTTTAAAGTATTGTTTGATTTTTCTTTTTCTAGTGTATCAACTATAGCGTTGTAATTTTTTATCAATTGATCATCACTAAAAGATTTCTTGCCAATACTTACTCCAATATTTCCATCTTTATCATTTCTTATTTCAGCTTGACCAGATTTTGCATCGCTAACAGCTTTTTTTAAATTTTCGGTAACTGAACCAAGTTTAGGGTTTGGCATTAGACCTTTAGGACCTAAAACTTTACCAAGTTTAGATAGTTTTATCATCATTGATGGTGTACAAATTAACTTTTCAAAATTCATTTCACCATTTTTTATTTTTTCAATAAAATCATCTCCACCAACAATGTCTGCACCTGCACTTTTTGCTTCAGCAGATTTAGCATCTTCACAAACAACGGCTACTTTCACTTTTTTGCCTGTTCCACCAGGTAAATTTACAACTGTTCTAATATTTACTTCACCTTTTTTTTGCTTATTATTAATTTGAAAACTTAAATCAATTGACTCATCAAATTTTGTTGTACAATTATTCTTAATATTAATTAATAATTTTTCTATAGTTTCTGGCTGTAAACCTAAAGTACCTTTGGGTAATTTTTTAAATCTTTTTGATTTCATTACTCTTTTACCTCTATACCCATCGATCTAGCAGAACCAGCTATAATTTTTACAGCTTGATCTAAACTTATAGCATTTAGATCATTCATTTTTTGTTTTGCAATTTCTTCAGCTTGTTTTTTTGTTATAGAAGCTACTATATTTCTGCCTGGTTCTTTAGAGCCACTTTTCAATTTTGCTGCTTCTCTTATAAAAAAAGAAGCTGGTGGAGATTTAATTTTAAAATCAAATTTCTTATCTTTGTAAACTGTAATTTCAACAGGTACTGGTTTGCCCGCTAAAGATTTAGTTTTGTCATTAAATGCTTTACAAAATTCCATTATATTAACACCTCTTTGCCCTAAAGCAGGCCCAACAGGTGGAGCGGGATTAGCTTGTCCACCCTTAATCTGTAATTTTATAAAACCACTAATTTCTTTTTTTGCAGCCATTAACTTGTTTTCTCCACTTGATTATATTCTAATTCAACTGGTGTTGGCCTTCCAAATATAGAAACAGAAACCTTAAGTCTAGACTTTTCTTCATCTATTCCTTCAACCATACCGCTGAAGGATGCAAAAGGCCCGTCAACAACTTGAACTTTTTCACCAACGCTGTACTCTATACCAGATTTTGGCTGTGCCACACCATCTTTTATTTGGCCTAAAATCTTTTCAATTTCTTTATCCGAAACTGGTACAGGCATGCCTTTTGTACCCAAAAACCCACTCACTCTCTTAATATTCTTAATCATATGGTAAATATTATTGTCCATCTCACTTTTTATTAAAACATAACCAGGAAAATATTTCTTTTTTCTCTGAATTCTTTTTCCTCGTTTTACTTCAGTAACATCATGAGTAGGAACTACTATTTCCTCAAATTTATCAGAAATTTTTGCTTTTTCAGCTTCTTCTTTAATCAACCCAGCAACTTTATTTTCAAAGCTTGAGTGTGATTGAACAATATACCAATTTTTCATTATATACTTACCTTAAGTAATAATTCTAAGAAAAATTTAAAAACTTGATCTAAGAGTAAAAAAAATAAAGACATAACTACGGCCATTGCGAGAACCATTAATGCTCCTTGCAAAGTCTCTTTACCAGTAGGCCACGAAACTTTAAATGCCTCTTGCTTTACCTCTTGAATAAATTTTATAGGGTTTTTCATAATCATTTAACTTTATTGGCAGGAGCGGAGGGACTCGAACCCTCAGCCTCCGGTTTTGGAGACCGGCGCTCTACCAATTGAGCTACACTCCTATATAGAGCTTACTCTATAATTTTAGTTACTACTCCAGCTCCTACAGTTCTACCACCCTCTCTAATTGCAAAATTTAATTTCTCAGACATTGCAATAGGTGTAATTAACTTAACTGTAAATTTAGCATCATCACCAGGCATAACCATCTCTGTTCCAGCTGGTAGTTCAACTTCTCCTGTCACATCTGTTGTTCTAAAATAAAACTGAGGTCTGTACTTTGTAAAAAAAGGAGTGTGTCTTCCACCTTCTTCTTTTTTAAGCACATATGCTTGAGCTTCAAATTTAGTATGTGGAGTTACTGAACCAGGTTTACAAAGAACTTGACCTCTTTCAATATCTGTTCTTTCAACACCTCTTAACAAGACACCTACGTTATCACCTGCTTCACCTGAGTCTAAAAGTTTTCTAAACATTTCTACTCCTGTACAAACTGATTTTTTAGTTTCTCTAATACCAACTATTTCTAATTCATCACCAGTTTTTAGTACACCTGATTCAACTCTTCCAGTTGCAACAGTACCTCTTCCTGAAATTGAAAAAACATCCTCAACTGGCATCAAAAAATCTTTATCCTTTGGCCTATCAGGTTGTGGAATAAAAGAGTCTACATTTTTCATTAATTCTAAAATTGAATTTTTTCCAATTTCATCATCTCTTCCTTCTACTGCAGCAAGTGCTGAACCTTTAGCAATTGGAGTTTTGTCACCTGGAAATTTATATGAAGTTAATAATTCTTTTATTTCCTCTTCTACTAAGTCAATCATCTCTTTATCATCAACTTGATCAACTTTATTAAGATAAACACAAATTGCGGGTACACCAACTTGTCTTGCCAAAAGAATGTGTTCTCTTGTTTGAGGCATAGGACCGTCTGCAGCATTAACAACTAAAATTGCTCCATCCATTTGTGCTGCACCAGTGATCATATTTTTTACATAGTCAGCATGCCCTGGACAATCCACATGTGCATAGTGTCTTTTTTCTGTTTCATATTCAACGTGCGCAGTTGAAATTGTAATTCCTCTTTCTTTTTCTTCAGGAGCTTTATCAATTTGATCGTACGCTACTGCTTGTGCACCACCAGTTTCTGCTAAAACTTTAGTGATAGCTGCAGTTAAAGTTGTTTTACCATGGTCGACATGACCAATTGTTCCAATATTACAATGCGGTTTATTTCTTACAAATTTTTCTTTTGACATTACTTTATTACCTCAGTTTAATTTCTTATTAATTTTTTCTTGGAGCGGGTAAAGGGAATCGAACCCTTACATCCAGCTTGGAAGGCTAGCGTTCTACCATTGAACTACACCCGCACAACCCCAAGAATATCACTCCAGTATTACTCAAAGATATATTGAATGGTGGAGGGGGAAAGATTCGAACTTTCGAAGACCGAAGTCAACGGGTTTACAGCCCGCCCCATTTGACCGCTCTGGAACCCCTCCTTTTTCGGGGAAGCGACCCCTTGTTCAATAAAGCTTCAAACAACATCGGTTTTATATATTTTATTTGCCTAAATGCAATATGAGAATTATTAAGAAAATATAAGAAAAACTGTGTAAAATTAACCAAAATATATGAATAAATCGACTTTTTTTATCGTTGGACAACATGCTGTTATTGAGGCACTAAAAAACCACAAAAGAAAAGTTTTAAGAGTATTTTTAACAGAGGAAAGTAAAAAGAATATTCACAGAAAAAGCCCAAAAAAAAATCTTCTTGAAAATATTAAAGTGTTTTTCAAAACAAAAAAAGAATTAGACAAATATTCAACTAAAGAAAATATTCTTCACCAAGGATATGTGGCTGAAATAGAGCATCTAGAAAAACCTGTTCTTAAAGATTATATTGAACAAAAAAAAAATATTACTTTTGCATGCTTAGATGGGGTCACTGATCCTAGGAATATTGGTTCCCTAATAAGAAGTGCAGCTTCATTTGATATTGATGGTATAATCATAAAAGAAAGGCATTTTCCAAATGAAAGTAAGCTAATGTATAAAGCTGCAAGTGGGGCAATGGAATATATAAATATTTTTGAGGTATCAAATATTAATTCTACTTTAAAAAATTTAAAAAATAAAAATTTTTGGGTTTATGGATTTGATGGAAAAGGAGATAAGAATTTTACAAAAATTGAATGGAAAGGAAACAACATCCTTTTATTTGGATCAGAAGGTTCTGGTATGCATAAACATACATCCAAATATGCTGATTTTTTAGTGAAGATAGATATTAATAAAAAAATTCAAAGTTTAAATATTTCTAACACTGCTGCTATTGTTTTTCACCACCTTAGTTTCTTAAGAAAAAGTTAGGCCTATTTATTTTTTTTATTATTCAGGATCTTTTTAATAATAAAATTTGGTCTTTTTTTGGTTTCTTCTAAAATTTTTCCAATATATTCAGACAAAATACTAATTGAAAGTAATTGAACTCCACCTAAAAATAAAACTAGAACAATTAATGTAGTTATTCCTTTTGGAGCCTCTTGAGTGAAAAAATATGAAATAATATAAAATAATAAAGCAAGCCCTGAAATAAAAACTACAATATAAGAAAAAAACGACATTATTTCCAAGGGAAGAAATGAAAAAGAAAATATACCTTTTTTTGCCCACTTAATATTTTTAAAAAAATTGTTTGTTGATCTTCCAAATAATCGTTCAGGTCTATTATAAGGAACTCCTATTTGTTTAAATCCTACCCAAGCTCTTAAACCTCGAATAAATCGATCTCTTTCTTTAGTATTGTTAATCTCATTTACAACTTTACGATCCATCAATGAAAAATCACCAGCATCTAAAGGTATTTCAAGATATGAAAGTTTATTAAAAATTCTATAAAAAGTTTTGTATGCATAGTTCATTATTTTTGAAGTATCTCTATTAGTTCTAGAGCCATATACAACATCATACCCTTCAAGCCATTTTTTAATAAACTGCTCAATCATTTCTGGTGGATCTTGCAAATCACCATCAAGTAACACTACAGCATCTCCTGTAGACTGTAACATTCCCGATGTAAAAGCATTTTGAGAATCAAAATTTCTAGAATGAAAAATAGCAGTAGTTTTTTCATCTTTTTGACAAATATCTTCTAATATTTTTTCGCTTTCATCAGGACTCCCATCATTGACAAAAATAATTTCATAGTTGCAACCAATTTTTTGAAAGACATCTGTAAGTCTCTTGTGCATCACTGGTATAGATTCGCCATCTTTGTAACAAGCTATTACAGAAGATATTTTTAAATCTTTAATATTTTTCATCTAAAAATTTTTTAATAATTTTAAAAATACTTATCTCATCTAGTCCATTAATCTTTCTTAAATAAGATTGTGAGCCTATATTATTATGAACTTTATCCTTTAAAGATATAGATTTAAAACAAATTTTATTATTAATCTTATGTTTAAAATATAAGTTTGATAATAAAGAACCCAACCCACCTATGTCTATATTCTCTTCAATTGACATAGTTTTTGGAGAGGAATTTTTAATTATAAAATTTTCATTAACCGGCTTTAATATTGGTAAGCTTATTAATTTTATTCTAAATCCGATTGATTGAATCTTTTTAACAGCTTTAAAAACGTTTTCCATAATATTTCCTGTAGAAAAAATAGTTAAATCTTTACCAGAGGATATAATTATACCTTTATTATTTTTTATCTTTATATTTTTTTTATAAAAATCTAAATCAGGTGCTTTTCCAAGTCTAACAAAACAAGGTTCTTTATTTTTAAAAATCAAATTTACTATTATCTTCGCTTCAATTTTACTGCCAGGATTATAGACCGACAGGTTAGGTAGGGAGCGTGAAATTGATATATCCTCAGATGTATTATGTGAAATACCCTGAACATTATAACTAAAACCTCCTCCTGCACCAATAATTTTTACATCTAAATTATTATGAAGAATATTATTTCTTATCTGTTCTAAAGATCTAAATAAAACAAATGGGAGTATTGAGTAAACGAATACTTTTTTTCCATTCATAGCCATTCCTGCGGCAACACCGATCATATTGCTTTCAGAAACCCCAACATTCAAAAATCTGTTAGGATACAATTTAGCAAATTTTTCAAATGCTCGGTAACCTAAATCAGAGGTAACTAGATGTACATCTTTATTTTTTTTTGCAAATTTTATTAGCTCATCAACAAAAATGAATCTCATTAAATTTAACCTCTTAAACCTTTCAGTGAAATTTTATAATCTTTTTCATTTAAGACATGGTAGTGAGATTCAAACTTATTTTCCATAAATTTTACAGATTTACCTTTTATAGTATGAGCGATTAATAAATTTGGTTTATTTTTTTTCTTCTTTAAAATATTTAATGATTTAACTAAATCGTTTATGTGATGACCATTGCAATCAATTACATTCCAGTTAAAACTTTTGAATTTTGATTTAATTGGTTCTAGATTAATTATATTTTTTGTTGAACCAAACCCTTGAAGTTTATTGTAATCTAATACAACAAATAAATTATCTAATTTATGTTGAGCAGAAAATAGTGCTGATTCCCAAATTATACCTTCATTACATTCACCATCTCCAATTAAAATAAAAACTTTATTATTTTTATTATCTTTTTTAAATGTATAAGCCATACCAGAAGCGACCGACAATCCATTTCCGAGTGAACCTGAACAAAAATCAATACCTATTGAAGAATTAGTATCAGGATGACCTCCAAATTTTCCGTTATCAGATAAATATTCTTTGATTAAAAATTTTTCACTGAAAAATTTTTTTTTCATTAATATAAGATAATATGCTAAAGCGGCATGACCTTTACTCATTATGAATTTATCATTTTGGTTTTTTTTATTTTTTTTAATTTTCATAAAATTGAAATAAAGAACAGTCAAAATGTCGATACATGAAAGGCATGAACCAATGTGATGAGTTTTTTTATTATATGATATCTCTATAATTTTTTTTTTTAATTCTATAGAAATTTTTTTTAACTTTGAAATATTAGCTTTAATTTTCATTATTAAATTTCTTATACCAATTAACTGTTTTTTCTAAACCTTTTTTCAAACTTACTTTAGGCTTCCAATTTAATTTATTCTTAACATAAGACATATCTCCATACCAAATTTTTTGGTCCCAAGATCTATTTTTCATAGATCCCCATTTATTTATTTTCTTATAATTTGTTATAGATTTTATTAAATTATAGATTTCCTTAATTGTAGTTTTTTTTCCACTTGCTAAATTAAAAATTTCACCTTTTAAACCTTTCTTCTTAGCAATCATTAAATAAAACTTAATTGCATCATCTATATAAATCAAATCTCTAGATATATCAGGAGATACTAATCTTATTTTTTTTTTGTTTATCATTTTTCTAACTAAAGTTGGTATTAATCTTTTATAACTTTCAAAGGGTCCATAAATGTGAAAAGGTCTTACTGTAACTATTTGAAGATTAGATTTTAAACTTTCGTATTGACAGTACAATGTAGAAGAACTCTTAAATACTGAATAATAACTATTTGGAGTAAGTAAGTCAGTTTCTTTCATTGATTTATTTTTAAAACCATATTCAGAACTTGATCCAGTATTTATAAAAGTATTAAATTTGTATTTTTTACATTCATTTAATAAATTGAATGTAGCATCTAAAGTTGATTTTTTTATTTTAAATAAATTATTTTGTTCAGAATATGCTCCATGAGTAGCTAAATGGAAAATAGTTTTTGGTTTAATTTTTTTTATAATATTTTTAATCTTATGTTTATCACTGATATCTGCATAATAGATTTTTAAATATTTAGTTATATCTTTTAGTCTCCAGAGACTAGATGATTTTTTAACTATGATATTTACTTTAATTTTTTTGTTAACTAAGTATCGAGCTAAATTAGAACCAATAAATCCAGCAGCACCAGTAATTAGTATGGGATGTTTCAAAATAAAATATATTAATATTTATTTTAATATCATAGTAAATAACTTTTTTGAATATAGTATTAAATAGAAATTAATTATTATCCTTTTTTTGCAATTAAATATAAATTACCTGCTTTAATACCAATTGGTTTTTCTTTGATTACTAATTTTATAATAAATTTTAAAGGGTTTTTGATAAATTTTGGAAGTGGAATCATTTTAAACCAATAATCAGCTGTGTAAAAATTTTTTAAATTCTCTATTTTAATATCTATAAAATTATTCTTAGAAAATATTTTTGATAACGTATCTTTTCCAAAAACATATACATGCTCATCATTAATAATTGGATGTTTACTTTTTAAAACTTTAGACAAAAAGTGTCTTTCATTATGACATACGCATACTATAAAACCTCCTGGTTTTAAAATATTATACAAATTTGATAAAAAATTATTAATATCTGTCACGTGTTCAATAATCATTGCAATAAAAATTAAATCATAAGAATTTTCCTTAAAGTCATTTTTATTAAAAACACCATGTTTAATTTTTTTTTTTATATTTTCATTTGCTGCATCAATCGCGAGTTTTGATGGCTCAACTCCCTCAACGTTTTTAAAGCCAAGATTTAAAGCAACTTCCATCATGTACCCGCTACCACATCCAATTTCTAAAAAATTAGATTTTGATTCTAAATTTTTTAAAGCTAATGAAATACATTTTTCATATGTTTTTTTTAAACCATCTATTTCTAATGAATTAACAAAATCACTTTCTTGATATAATTCATTTGAAAAATTTTCATTATAAATTTCTGCTGCATAAAGTAAGTCACAATTTTTACATCTAACCATTTTATAATGAAAACCATCTGGATTTTTACTACCAGAAAAATTAATTTGATTTTTTTCTTGGGGAAGTTTTTCATTATAAACTAAATGACTATTTTTGTCCGTTTCACATATAGGGCATATTTTTTTTATCATCATATACTAAAGTAATATCATCTATATCAACCAACTTCATAACTTATTCTATCTCTATTTTTGATTTAAAATTTAATTCAAAAATTAATTACTTTTAATTAGAGCATAATTTTTTTTGTTGAAAATTAAGGTTTTTTGTTTTAACTGTTCATTTAAAAAATGCCCTTGTAGCTCAGCTGGTAGAGCAATTGATTTGTAATCAATAGGTCCGCGGTTCGAATCCGTGCGGGGGCACCATTTTTCTTTAATAAAACTATTTCAAATTAAATTTAATCCTTAGTAAACTTATAGATTATTTCACTAACTTTTTTATAACCTTCAACAGTGTAATGACCATACATTTCGAATGGGAAAAGAATTAATGGATTTTTCTCTTTTTCAAAAACCTCAATTGGAATATCGATAAAAGGGATATCTAATTGATTAACAATTTTTTTTATTAGATAGTAATTTGTATTATCATAGTTATTTTTATATCGAGCATATTCAGGTAGATAAATAAAATATAATTTTGAATTATTTTCATTGACTAATTCTTTAGCTAATTTAAGAATTTTTTTTAGACTTTTTGTTAATTGTGGTGGCGGATGAATTAAAACTCTTAAATTGGCAATTTTAATAAAATTTATTAATTCACTACTAAAAATTATTTTTTCTCTTTTACTTTGTTTTTTTTTATTTTTTTCTTCATTTATAAAATTAACTCCTAGATAATCTATTTCTTTTTGTTTTAATTTAAGATTTTGTGTAAAAGATTTATCATTGAAATAATTCATTAAAATTTTATTAGTCATCTCAATATGTAAACCACTTAAATCATTGCCTTCATAATAAATCCATAAAACTTTTTTAACATTACTACTCAAATATTCTCTAAGAGTAGCGAACTCTATTAAAGGTCCATTTCCACTATAGCCTAAATTTAGGACCGATTTTTTTGATAAATTTCTTAAAACAGACCCAATATCATTTGGTTCATCAACACAAGCACCATGAGTAAAAGAATCACCAATTAAAAAATATTCTATCTCATTTGAATCCCAACTATCATCGGGATTATTGAATCCATATCTGTCACTTTGATAAATTGTATAATATCCATTGTCATTGCAGAAAATTGTTTTTGAATTTGAAATACCTGAAAGTGGAAATAAAGCTTTCTTTTTATTTACATAATTATTCGGACTAACAGTGACTTGTATTTTGTTATTCATTTTTCTTAGGTCTTCAAAAATTTCTAATCTCATTCTTTTGTCAAATTTTTTACCTGTTTCGTTCTCATAAATTTGCTCTTTTAAAATTTGCTCTTTAATTTGATTTTTTGTTGAAAGATGTTCCTTTGAAATTTGTTGTTTAAAGATTAAATAAGCCTCGAACGAATATAATGATATACCAGTACTAATAACTGCTATGATTAAGTATTCTTTATATTTATGATTAATAAAAAAAGTAATTGTTGATAAGAAAACCAATATTAATGATATTAGATAATAGATGAAATAATAATCTTTTTTATTTCCATCCCAAAAAATTTCAGATTTATAATATGTATAAATTAATAATAAAAATGAAATTATTAAAAGAGAGGGTGAGAATATCTTTTTTAGATAGTTCATTATTACTTAAAATTCTTGAAATCTATATTAAGCTATTAAAAAAATATGTATATACGTATGTATATATAGTGTAAAAAAATATTCTTTAATTATCAAATTCTTCAAGTATACAACATGTAACTGAAAGTCTAAATATGGAAATAAATTCAGTTTATAAAAACTTTAAAACTATATCTGTCTTAATTTTAATTGTAACTTTTTTTCTTTTTTATTTTAATAAAATTTCATATGGTTTACCCTATTTCTGGAATCCTGATGAAATTGAATTTCAAAATAGCTTAATTTCAGTTCTTTACTTTGTTTCTGATCAATTAATACTCAGTTATAATCCGTTATACGCGCCCCTAATAAATGTAATTTTAATTTTAAAATCTATTTTTATAAATGAGTTTTTAATTAATTCATTAAGTTTAGATCAAATAAAATCAAAAATATATTTTAACCCTGAATTATTTGTTTTCTATGGAAGATTATCTAGTTTGATAATTTCAACTTTTTCGATTTTTTTCCTATTTTTAATATTCAAAAAACTTAAAATAAATTTTTATATTTACTTCATAATTTTATTAACATTCTCTACCTCATTAGTGATGTTTAATATTTCGACTATTATGGGAAAAAATTCCTGTAATTTACTACTTTACTTAATTCAAATATATTTTTTAATTAAATACTCAATAAAAATTGAGAAATTTAATAGTAGGTCATATTTAATTTTTGGAATATTAGCTGCAATTGCTTGGGGTGTAAATTATTGGCCAGCATTTATTTCTATGTATGCTGTTTTATGTTTACACTTAAGAAAATATAAATTCTCAAAAATTAATTTTTTAATTATTTTCTCAGTAATATTTATTATTTTTGGTCCATTTTTAAATTTGTTTTTTGTAAATATGTCTCCTTTTGAACACTTAGCTTATTCTAATGAAGTTGAAAAAATTGAAAGTATAACCTTAGTTCACTCATTTTTAGATGATGTGGTTATATCTTTAAAAACTATTTATTTTACAGATAAAAATATACTTTTATTAATTGCCGTTACTCCAATTTTTCTCATTAATAAATATACTAATTTCAAAAAAGAATTCTTAATAATAATAGTTTTGTTTATTGAACCTATTATTTTATTTGGTATAGCAGGTACATTGTATCCTCAATTAAGATACTTTGCAGGAATAATAAGTGTAATATTAATTTTATCAGCAATAGTTTTTAATGAACTTCATAAAACAAAATTTAAATATTTAATTGTACTTTTCTTTGGATTAAATTTTTATTTAATTAGCGATAACATTATTAAAATTCATAAAAGTATTAATGTTCTTAACGAAAATCATTCTTTTTTTAAGTTTAATAAAAATATTGAAATTGATCATTCAAAAATACTCTACTTGGTCGATTTAAATTTTCAGGAAAATTTAAAACAGAATTTATACTACAAAAATTTATTTGAAAATAATTTAATAAATAAAGATCAAAGATCTAAAAAATTTTATGAAAAAATTGAAAATAAAATACAATCAATAAAGAACTCAGATAATATTTTAATTATAGATAAAAAACTTAAAGAAAATATTATTTATCATAATTACACTTTTTTTCAAATATCTGACTTAAAAGAATTTTTTAATTTTATTAAAAAAGAATTTGATTACGTATTAATAGAAGAATCTGAACCCCCATATCTGTCAAGCACGATCTTGCAGAATAATATTAAATCATATGTTAAAAATAATTTTAAATTAAACCGTATTCAATATGATAAAAATAAGATTTTTTTAAGACATCAACAATCTATTATACATTATTTTTCAAATAACCTCACACCATACGATCTATCTGAAGAATCATATGTCAAAGGCTCCGAAGTAATCTTTGGAACGAATTATGGGCTATATAAACTCAAATAGTAAAAATTTATTTTTCTGAAGTTTCACGTCTAAGCTGTTCTATTTTAATTTTTTTTTGAAGACTTTTATTTTTATCGTACAATAAATTAAACTTAATTTTTTTATTTGTTTTAACTATTATATTTTTTGCATTTCTTACTTCAATATTGTCAGCTACCGCACTTATTGGTCTTTTTTTTGGATTTAAATTTTTAATAATTATTTTTGATTTATCGCTAACAATTTTTCCTTTCCATCGACGAGGCCTAAAAGGACTTATGGGTGAGATAGACAATTTTTTTGAATTTAAACCTAAAATTGGTCCATGCACTGATAGATTATATGCAGTACTTCCAGCAGGTGTGGATACAAGTACACCATCAGAAACTAGTTTTTTTATTATATTTTTTACTCCATAATTAATTGATAACGATGCTGCTTGTCTACTCTGCCGTAAAATTGAAACTTCATTTATTGCCAAATTTTTTTTGATTTGGTTTTTATTGTTCTTAACAGTCATCTCCAATGGCGATATGGTTATCATCTTAGCTTTAGATATATTTTTTATAATTTTTTTTGATGAAAATTTATTCATTAGAAAACCATAATTTCCTGAATTAATTCCATAGAAAAACTTTTTTGACTTCTTATTTTTCTTTAATGTCTGTAGCATAAAACCATCACCACCAATTACAATAACTGTACTGGGTCTATCAATTTTACTTCTGTTCAACTTGCTTAATAGTTGAGATTTTATCTTTAATGATCTTTGATTTGAGTCAGAAATAATTTGAATTTTTTTCATTTTGACTGGTGCCCTCGGCCAGACTCGAACTGGCACTCCGCAAGCGGCAAGGATTTTAAGTCCTTTGTGTCTACCAATTTCACCACGAGGGCATTAATGAATTTCATGAGTATTTATGCTAATATTTATAATTGAACAAGGTTAATAAGTAAAATTTTTTTATTTTATCTCTCTATGTCCAAGTTATGTCCAAGTTCTCCCTTATTATCCTATAACAAAACCTAGAACCACGATCCCCAAAAGTTTTTTCATTTAATGATTTGTATATGCATCTGGATAATTGGTTAAATGTTCATCTGAAATTGATATCATTACAGCACTCTCTAAAACAGCACCTGCTTCTTTTCTTTTCTCAGCAAGTTCCTTATCATCTTTAAAAGCTTGAAGTGATTCCATATTTGGAAATTGCATTACTGTATGAAGTTTTGTCGGGTCATCTTTTTGTGTGCCTGCAAAAACAAATTTTATTCCATGTTCTTTTAATTTTCCATCCTGTGCATAGACCATCTCTTTCCATGTTCTAAATCCTTTAGTAATTGTAATTTCACCTTTTACTAATATTGCCATATAAATCTCCTTATTTATATTTTTAAAGTTTTTTCATAATTCAACTATATAGATTAAAATAGCCAGATCCTAGTCAGATCGTAGTTTGCTAGAATATATTATGTATATTTCAGTAAATTAATTCGGTTTTTTACTTTAAAAACTAAAATGCTTGTTAAGTTTTTTAATAACCAGCTTATAAATTAATAATCAAAATATAATTCTTATGTATAATGTATAGTATTTAAAATGATAAAATTTTTTACAAATATAATTTATTTTCTTATACCAAAGATTTTATTAGATTATATTGCTTATCTACTTGGATTTTTACATTTCAAAATTTCATACTCTCAATCTGGTGAAGATTTGATTCTAATCAAATATTTAAAATATAAAAAAATCGAAAAAGGTAAGTATTTAGATATAGGTGCTTTTCATCCAAGATGGGCTTCTAATACGCATTTACTGCACAAAATAGGTTTTACCGGTTATTGTGTGGACCTAGATGAAGAGAGATTAAGGTGGTTTAGATTTGCGAGAGGCAAAAGAATAAAGACAATTGTTGGGGCAGTAAGTAATCTTAATGATGAGTATATAAAAGTCTATAAATTTAAAAGGAAATCACCTTTTTCTCTTATAGACACTACTTCTCTAAATCATGCAAAATATTTTAGCTCTAAGATGTCAAGTGAATATGAGGAAAAAATTATAAAAAATCACCACATTAATAATATTTTCACTAAAGTTGGTAAAATTAATGTTTTAAATATTGATATCGAAGGAAAAGATATTGATGTAATAAAGTCTTCCGATTTAAAAATAGTTGATCCAGAAATAATACTTGTAGAAGATAATTCTGGATATTTTCCATCAAAAGATCTTATTAATTTTTTTTCAAGTAAAAATTACCATTTGATTTCCATTTGCGGATTAACTAAATGTTTTGCAAAAATATAAATTCTATTAAATCCACTCTGTTAAGATTATTAAAATACATCCCAATCGCTTAGAGTAACTAGCCATGATTTTTTATACTTTAAAAAATTATCTATGTATTTAGATTTTGATTTAAATAATAAATTTAAATTTCTTGGAACTAAAAAACTTGGCATTTTTAAAAAGCCTAACTTGCCGAATTTTTTTATTTCAATAGTCAATGCACTGAGCAAAATAAAAGAAACATTATTAAGACTTGGAATTTTTAAAGTCTTCATATTTAGTAAGATTTTTTTGAAATCAGATAGTTGTTTATAGGCAAAATCCATAATTATAATACCATTACATCCAAAGATTTTATCAATTTTTATAATAGCTAGTGCTGTTAATTGATTTTCATTTTTCAAAGCAATTATCTTATACGGTGAGTTTACAAATCTATCATACCTCCAATTTAGAAATTTAGAGTCTCTTTTTAAATATATTTTGTGTTTTTTTGAAAATTCATTAAATAAATTTATTACACTTTTGTCTAATTTATTAATAATAATAATTTTTTCATTTTTTGAAAGTTTACTTGAAAATAAATTAAAATAAAAATCAACCAATAATGCTAATAAGCTCAGTCCAAAAAAATTAAACTTTGATTTTAATAGATTTATTGAATTAATAGGGAAAATATAAAAAGGTAATGTTTCGAGAAAATTAAATTTTCCATATTTTAAAAATGTATGAATACTTTTTTTGTTAGGAAAAGTGTACATTAAGTCTAAATATTTAAAAGAATTGAATATAGCGAAATTAGAAAGTCTCTTGAATATATTTTTTTTTCTATGTTTTTTTAAAACTGCTACATCTTGAATTGATCCGATTTTGTATTTTTTCTTATTTATAAAAAAATCATATGTGGGTACATGATAATAACCGATGATCTCTTTTTTTTGTTTAGCTAAGTAAACATGAGATTTTTTTGATGGTAATAACTTATATTTTTTATTCCAACCACTTAATTTAGTTAAGTTATTATCATGACTTTTTGTTTCTAATTTTATTTTTTTTATTGTTTTTATAAGGTCTGTAATATCTGAATTGTTTAATTTTTTATAAAAAGTTTTGCTCATCAAGTGTTTAA
This sequence comes from uncultured Pelagibacteraceae bacterium, assembly GCA_902622805.1. Taxonomy (GTDB): domain Bacteria; phylum Pseudomonadota; class Alphaproteobacteria; order Pelagibacterales; family Pelagibacteraceae; genus Pelagibacter. Next base: position 70,253 of record CACNRG010000002.1, read on the forward strand.
AACTAAATTTTTCATTGGGCCTTGATGTATAAAAAATTTTGTAATATTTTTAATTTTATTTTCTACAGTATTATGTCCAAGATGAGACCATTGCATTTGACGAAAATAAGTATAAAATTTTTTAAATGTAGTTAAGAAACTAAGATCATCCAAAGACATCCAAAAATCATGATTTAAAGTTAGTTCATATGGGTGAAGATATAATAAAGGTATATGACCCTTTTTATAGCTTTCATTCATAGAAGATATAATAACATTCGATGGAAATAATCTTAAAAAGGTACCACCAGATCTTATATTGAAAATATTTTTAATTGTAGGCATTTCATAAATAAAAAATTCATTCAACATATGATTTTTATAAACGAAATTTTTTTGATTTTTCAATTCTAAAATATTTAATGAAGTTCTGTAACTTGAGTCATATAAAAATCTTTTACTTAATTCTTCATAAGCCCAGGTATTGTGTTGATCTATAGCAAAGTTAGGGGCTCTAAAACCTAATGGCTTTTCTCCAGTAATATTCCCAATTTCATTTATAGCTAAATCAAGATTGTGTGCAAAATCTTCTCTGTTACTGTCCCGTATATTATCATGAAAATAATAGTGACATGATATTTCGTGACCATCATTGTGAATTTGTTTTATTAGCTCAGGGTTTTTTTTAGCTACAATTCCTGTAGTGAAAAAAGTAATTTTTTTGTTTTCTAAATATTTATGACATATATGCTTTATTCTTTCATAGCTAGTATAAAGAGCTTTTTCTTTAGATTTTGGGCTAGTTACATTAAGAGCTCTCAAAGAGTCATGGTAAAAATCCTCAAAATCAATAGAAAAATAAAAAGGTTTTTTTGTAATCATAGATCTATTTTATTTTTAATCATTTAACAGATAATGAATTTTTTAAATGTTTAAAATTAAGGCCACAATTTTTGTAACCTTCTATAATAGTATTAAGATATTTCTTTTTAGGAAACTCAAACCTTGTTTTTTTAACCATATAATAAGTCATTACTTTTTTTTTATAATATAAAAAATAAATCTTTTTATAAAGAATTGGAAAATCCTCATAAACATCAAGTTTTTTTTCATCTTTTTTGGATATATCAAATAAAGCACCTATTACAAATGAGCCTTTTTTATATTCAATATCAGCTGCTTTATATTTGCTTCTAAAGGTCAAACGATAATCTTTTAATTTATATTTTTTTAAAAAAATACTATCTTTACATCTTCTTTTCATTTGGAAATGATTAAGATTACTTCCGTAAGCAAAATAAAGCATTTAACGATCTACTACTTCTATTTTTTTTTCTTTGATAAACTTAAGTATTTGAGAATTACAATTATCAATCTTATTTTTATTTTCTGATCGAAGAACAATCGATACACCTAGCTTGCCTGCATGAAAAAAAGGATAGCTACCTATTTCAACATCCTTATTTTGATCTTGCACTTTAGATAATGAATTTGCAATTTCACTTTCAACTGTTCTTAAGTTAATAGTAAAACTTAAAATTGGTTCTCCACCTACTATTCTATTTTTCAAACCACCTAACATTGATTTTAATATTGATGGAACACCTGGAAGACAAAATACATTTTCAACATTAAATCCTGGTGCACCACTAGTAGGATTCAAAATTAATTCTGCATTTTCTGGCATCCAAACCATTTTTTTTCGACCTTCATTAAATTCTCCAGGTTGATAATATGCTTCTAAAATTTTAAAAGCCTCTTTATGAATTTCATATTTTAGGCCAAATGCTTTTGAAACTGATTGAGCTGTTATATCGTCATGTGTTGGTCCAATACCCCCCGTAGTAAAAACATAATTATTTTCTTTTCTTAAAAAATTAAGTGTGTCAATAATTGTCTTTTCAATATCTGGAATAACTCTTACTTCATTTACTTTAACTCCAATAGAATTTAACCAAGTTGCTAAAGTACTTGTATTTGTGTCCTGAGTTCTTCCAGAGAGGATTTCGTTTCCAATAATTAATATTGCAGCATTTACTTTTGTTTTTTTGGTCATTTTGTATATATAATTTGAATATGGAATTTACCAAGTCTTTACTAAAAGGCAAACTAATCAAAAGATATAAAAGGTTTTTTGCAGATGTTAAGCTAGATAATGAAATAGTTACTGCTCATTGTCCAAACACTGGGTCGATGAAGGGATTGCTAGATAGAGGAAATGACGTTTATTTACTTCCAAATAATGATCCTAAAAAAAAACTTAAATATGGATTGGAAATTATAAAAACTAGAAAAAATTTAGTTGGTGTAAATACTCATATGGCTAATAAGATAGTTCATCATGCTTTAGAAAATAATCTTATTAAAGAATTAAAAAATAATGACTTAATCAAACCTGAGGTGTTTTTTAATAGAGAAACAAGATTTGATTTTTTAATTGAGAAAAATAGGCTTAAAAGCTTTATTGAAGTGAAAAATGTTACACTTTTTAGGAGTAAAAATACCTCTGAATTTCCTGATGCAATCACTACAAGAGGATCAAAACATTTACTTACACTTATTGATGCCATAAAAAAAGGTTATAAAAGTTATTTATTGTTTTTAGTTCAAATTCAAAATATGGAATATTTTAAAATAGCTAAAGATATTGATGCTGAATATTATAAAAATTATTTATTGGCTAAAAAGGCTGGTGTTAATTTTTTAGCTTATAGATGCAATATAAGTTCAAAAAAAATTATTATAGATAAAAAACTTAAGATTATTAATGACTGATTATAAAGAAAAGTTTGAAAAAATGAGGATAGCTGGAAAGTTAGCTGCACAAACTTTAGATATGTTAACTGATAATATTAAAGAAGGTATATCTACAGATCATATAGATAAATTAGGTTATGAATTTATAAGAGATAATGGTGGATATTCTGCTCCACTTTATTATAGAGGATTTACAAAATCTTTATGCACATCTTTAAACCACGTAGTATGTCATGGTATTCCTTCTGATAGAATTTTAAGAGATGGTGATGCAATTAATGTTGATGTCACAGCAATTGTTAATGACCATTATGGAGATACTAGTAGAATGTTTTGTATTGGCAACACTTCAGTTAAGTTAAATAATTTAATTAATGCTACTCACGAATCTATGATGAGAGCAATAAAAATCTTAAAGCCTGGTATCAAATTAGGGGATATTGGATATGAAATTCAAAATTTTATAGAGGAAAAAGGATTTTCAGTAGTGAGGGATTTTTGTGGTCATGGGATTAGCACATCTTTTCATGAGCCTCCAAATATCTTACATTATGGAAAAAAAAATACTGGTATGAATTTAAGACCTGGAATGACTTTTACAATTGAACCTATGATTAATTCAGGTAAATATGATACAAAAGTGCTAAATGATGGTTGGACTGCTGTTACAAAAGATAAATCTTTATCAGCGCAATTTGAGCATACACTGGGAATTACTGAAAATGGTTATGAAATCTTTACAGAATCTGCTAAAGGTTATTTAAAGCCTCCATACTTATAATTAATGATTAAAAGATACTCGCGAAAAGAATTAACTGATATTTGGTCAGAGGAAAATAAATATAAAATTTGGTTAGATGTTGAAGTTGCTGCGGCTCAAGCAATGGAAAAACTTGGTCAGATCCCTAAAGGAGTTTCTTCCATTGTAAGAAAAAAAGCTAGAATTAATGTTAAAAGAATTCATCAAATTGAAAACCAGGTTAAACACGATGTTATTGCTTTTTTAACCTCTGTTACTGAAAAAGCTGGTATCAATGCTAGGTATCTTCATCAAGGAATGACTTCTTCAGATATATTAGATACAAGTTTTAATATCCAGTTAGTTCAATCAGGAAAAATTATTCTTAAAGACTTAGATCAAATTCTTAAAGTTCTTAAAAAACAAGCAAAAAAATATAAATTTACACCGTGTATGGGTAGAAGCCACGGTATACATGCGGAACCAATTACATTTGGTTTAAAATTAGCATCTTTTTATGAGGAATTTAAAAGAAATAAAAAAAGATTAATTGATGCAATTGATGAAGTTTCTACTTGTGCAATATCTGGAGCTGTTGGAACTTTTGCAAATATCAATCCTAATGTTGAAAAACATGTTGCAAAAAAACTTGGATTAAAAGTTGAGCCAATATCAACACAAATTATTCCCAGAGATCGTCATGCGTTTTATTTTTCAGTTTTAGGAATTATTGCTGGATCAATAGAGAGAGTTGCTACTGAAATTAGACATTTACAAAGAACTGAAGTTTATGAACTTCAAGAATACTTTTCAAAAAACCAAAAAGGTTCATCAGCCATGCCTCACAAAAAAAATCCTATTCTAAGTGAAAATCTTACTGGTCTTGCAAGAATGGTGAGAAGCACAGTAACCCCTGCTCTAGAAAATATTGCATTATGGCATGAGAGAGACATTTCGCATTCAAGTGTAGAGAGAAACATAGGACCAGATGCTAATATAACTCTTGATTTTGCATTGGTGAGATTGACTAACATTTTAGATAATATGATTGTTTATCCAAAAAAAATGTTAGAAAATTTGAATCTAACTAAAGGGCTTATTTTTTCACAAGAGCTTATGTTAGAGTTAACTAAAACGGGTTTAAGTAGAGAAAAATCATATAAAATGGTTCAAACTTATGCAAAAAAATGTTTCGCTAAAAACCTAAATTTATTTGAAGTGATCCAATCTGATAAATATATAATGAGTAAAATTTCACCAAAAAAATTAAAGACTATTTTTAGTTATTCTAAGCATTTTAAGAATGTAAATTTAATTTTTAGAAGAGTATTCAAATAATGAAAAAAGGTAAAAAATTATACGAAGGTAAAGCTAAAATTATATACGCAACATCGGATAAAAATTTAGTTATTCAATATTTTAAAGATGATGCAACAGCATTTAATAATCAAAAAAAAAGCACCATTGAAGGAAAAGGTGTTTTAAACAATAGAATTTCTGAGCATATCCTTTCTAATTTATCTCAAATAGGAATCAAAAATCACCTAGTTAAAAGACTTAATATGAGAGAACAAGTCATCAAATTGGTAGAAATTATACCAATTGAGTTTATTGTAAGAAATGTCGCTTCTGGATCAATAACAAAAAGATTAGGTATTGAAGACGGAACAGTTCTCAAAGAACCTCTTGTTGAATATTGCTTAAAAAATGATGAACTTGGTGATCCATTAATTGCTGAAGAGCATATTTACGCATTTGAATGGGCAAGTAAAAAAGAAATAGAAAAAGTAAAAAAAATGATCTTAAGGATTAATGATTTTATGATCGGAATGTTCAGAGGAGTTGGTATTAAGCTTATTGATTTTAAATTAGAATTTGGAAGAATCAAAAATAATGGAAGAAGTGAAGTAATTCTCGCCGATGAAATAAGTCCTGATACATGTAGATTATGGGACTCAATAACTGACAAAAAACTTGATAAAGACAGATTTAGAAAAGATCTTGGAGATTTAATTCCTGCTTATACTGAAGTTGCAAAAAGACTTGGAATACTTCACGAGCAATCAAATGTTTCGGCTGTAAATGTTACAAAACTATCATCAATTAAACGAAAAAAATAAATGAAGATTTCTGTAATTATCACTCTTAAAAAAGACGTGCTAGATCCCCAAGGTAAAGTTATTCACCAAACCTTAGATGGAATGGGTTTCAACGATATTGATAGCGTAAGACAAGGAAAATATTTTGAAATCGATACTAAAGAAAATGATCCAATGAAAGCTAAAGATAGAGTTGAACAAATGTGTAAAAAACTTTTAGCAAATCTAGTTATTGAAAATTATAAAATTATTGATGCTCAATAATTAATGAAATCATCTGTAATTACATTTCCTGGGTCTAATTGTGATAGAGATATGGATGTTGCTCTTAAAAAATTTGGTTTTAAAAATAAAATGGTTTGGCACAATGATTCTGAAATTCCAAAAAGTGATTTAATAATATTACCAGGTGGATTTTCTTATGGAGATTATTTGAGATGTGGAAGTATGGCATCAAAATCTAAAATAATGAAATCAGTTATTAATTTTGCTAATTCAGGTGGTATGGTCATGGGTATTTGTAATGGTTTTCAAATTTTGGTTGAAACTGGCTTGGTTCCAGGTGTTTTACTTAGAAATAAGTACTTAGAATTTATCTGTAAAAATGTATTTGTTAAAATCAATAATAAGAATAATACTTATTTTAAAAATATCGATAATGATGTTTTGAAATTACATATTGCACACAACGAAGGAAACTATTTCTGTACAAATGATCAATTAAAAGAAATAGAGGATAATGAACAAGTGGCAATAAAATATTGTAATAAAGACGGTGTAGCAGATGAACAGTTTAATCCTAATGGGTCAATCAAAAACATTGCAGGTATTTTTAATAAAGAAAAAAATGTTCTAGGAATGATGCCTCATCCTGAAAGAATGATTGATCCCTATTTATCAGGAGAAGATGGGTCTATTTTTTTTAATAACTTAATTAATAATTTAAAATGATTGTAAACGAACAAATAGCTTTAGACCATGGTCTTAAAAAAGATGAATATTCAAAAATTTGTAAACTTCTTAATCGAATTCCAAATATTACAGAATTAGGAATTTTTTCAGCAATGTGGAATGAGCATTGTTCATATAAATCATCTAGACTTCACTTAAAAAAACTTCCAACTAAAGGTAAACAAGTTATTCAAGGTCCTGGAGAAAATGCAGGAGTTGTCGATATTGATGATAATGACGCGATAGTTTTTAAAATTGAAAGCCATAATCATCCTTCTTTTATCGAACCCTATCAAGGAGCTGCAACAGGAGTCGGCGGCATTATGAGAGATGTCTTCACAATGGGTGCAAGGCCTATTGCTAATTTAAACTCAATTCATTTTGGTTCTCCACAACATAAAAAAACTAAAAATTTACTTAGAGGTGTTGTTCATGGTATCGGTGGATATGGAAACTGTATGGGTGTTCCAACTATAGCAGGTCAAACTAACTTTGATAGCTCTTATAATGGAAATATTTTAGTTAATGCAATGACTTTAGGTCTAGTTAAAAAAGATAAAATTTTTTATTCAAAAGCAGCAGGTTTAAACAAACCAGTAATTTATGTTGGATCTAAAACAGGTCGAGATGGAATTCATGGTGCTAGTATGGCTTCAGCAAGCTTTGATGAAAAAATTGAAGAAAAAAAACCAACAGTTCAAGTTGGTGATCCATTCACAGAAAAACTTTTGCTAGAAGCTTGTTTAGAATTAATGGCTGGAGACTCAATTATATCAATACAAGACATGGGTGCAGCTGGACTTACTTCCTCAAGTATTGAAATGGCATCAAAAGGAAATCTTGGAATTGAAATTAATTTAAATAAAGTTCCATGCCGTGAAGCAAAAATGACACCTTATGAGATTATGCTTTCTGAGAGCCAAGAAAGGATGTTGATTATTCTTGAAAACGGTAAAGAAGAACAAGCTAAAAAAATATTTGATAAATGGAATTTGGATTTTGCTGTAATTGGAAAAACTACAAAATCTAAAAAAATAGAACTTTATTTCGATGATGAGAAAGTTGCTGATATTCCTGTAAATACTTTAGTTGAAAATTCTCCAATGTATGATCGTAAATGGAAAAAAGCCAAACTACCAAAAAAAAATAAGATTAAAAAAGAAGATCTTAAAAATTTAAAATTAATAGATGTATTAAAAAAAATTTTATCTAATCCAAATGTTTGTAGCAAAGAATGGATTTGGCAACAATATGATCATACAGTAATGGGAGACACAATTCAAAAACCTGGTGGAGACTCTGGTGTTGTTAGAGTTCATGGTACAAATAAAGCAGTTGCAGCAACGGTTGACTCTTCTGCTGTATATTGTTGGGCTCATCCTTTAACTGGTGGAAAACAAGTAGTTTGTGAGAGTTTTAGAAACTTAATCTCTGTTGGTTCAAAACCAATAGCTATTACTAATTGTTTAAATTTTGGAAGTCCTGAGAATGAGGATAACATGGGTGAGTTCGTAGAATGTGTTCAAGGAATTGGTGAAGCAGCCACATATTTAAAATTCCCTGTAGTTTCTGGAAATGTATCTTTTTACAATCAAACAAAAGAGGAAGGTATTAAACCTACTCCATCAATTGGAGGTATAGGTTTATTAAAAGATTATAAAAAAATGATTTCAATGGATTTTAAAGAAATTGATAATATTGTTTTAGTAATAGGCAAAACAGAAGGTCATATTGACCAAAGTTTATTTGCACGAAATATTTTAGATGAAAAAAATGGTCCTCCACCTGAGATAAATCTATTTAATGAAAAAAATAATGGAGAAACATTATTAAGATTAATAGACCTAGGTTATATCAAAAGTGCTCATGATGTTTCAATTGGTGGAATAATTACTGCTGTTGCAAAGATGTGTATAAAAGGTAATAAGGGAATTAATCTTCATAAACCAAAATATCTAATCAATGAAATTGAATATTTTTTCGGAGAGGATCAAGGTAGATATATAATTGAAATAAGTAGAAACCACCAAAAAAAAGTGACTGATATTTTGAATAAAAATGCTGTTCATTATGATGAACTTGGAACATTAAACAATAATCAATTATTTATAAATGAAAAGACAAAAGTATCAATTGACGAATTAAAGTCTTATTATACAAGTTGGTTAGATAATTATATGAGAAAATAATGGCGATGGATTTAAAAGAAATTGAGAAACTAATTAAAGAAGCATTATCAGATGCTATAATAGAAATTCAAGATCTTGCTGGAGATGGTAATCATTATTCTGCTACAGTTACATCTTCACAATTTTCAGGGAAAAGTAAAATAGAACAGCACAAAATGGTGTATAATTCATTAAAAGGTAAAATGGGAAATGAATTACACGCTCTAGCAATTAAAACGAAAGAACAATAATGGATGAAAACACAAAAAAATTAATTCAAAATCACATAGAAGATAATGATGTATGTTTATTCATGAAAGGTACAGCTGATGCTCCTCAGTGTGGATTTTCAATGGCAGTTTCTAATATACTTAAAATTCTTGAAGTAAAATTCAAAGGTGTGAATGTTTTAGAGGATCAAAATATCAGGGAAGGTATAAAAATTTTTAGTGATTGGCCAACAATACCACAACTTTATATAAAAAAAGAATTTGTCGGTGGATGTGACATAATTAAAGAAATGTATGAAAATGGAGAACTTAAAAAAGTTCTTGAAGAAAAAAGTATTAATTTTAAAAAATAAATTTATCTAGAATAATATTCAATTACCAAATTTGGCTCCATAACTATCGGATAAGGAACTTCTTCAAACTTCGGCACTCTAACAAATTTTAATTTCTTATTTTTTTCATCCATTTGAATATATTCAGGTGTTTCTCTTTCTTTGTTTGCTAGAGCAATATCAATAATTGCAAGTTGCTTTGATTTATCTCTAATCTCTATTGAATCTTCTTCTTTTACTAAATATGAAGAAATATTAACTTTTTTTCCATTTACTTTTACATGACCATGATTGATCAACTGTCTTGCTGAAAAAATTGTAGTTGCGAACTTTGCTCTATAAATAATTGCATCGAGCCTTCTCTCCAGAAGACCAATTAAATTTTCACTGGTATCTCCTTTAAGCATACTTGCTTTTTTATAAATATTTCTAAACTGTCGTTCATTAATATTTCCATAATAAGCCTTTAATTTTTGTTTTGCCTGTAATTGAATACCATAATCTGATGGTTTTGATGATCTTGTTTGACCATGTTGTCCGGGTCCATAAGCTCGTGTATTAAAAGGACTTTTTGGTCTGCCCCATAAATTTACTTTTAATCTTCTATCAACTTTATGTTTAGAGTTTAATCTTTTTGTCATTTGAATATGGGGTTTATAAACTTACTCATAAGTTTGTCAATCAACGTTTTCTTCCTAAACTGGCAAATACGCCAGATAAAATACGTGTTTCTTTATCAGATAAGTCCATTTTATAAAAAATATTTCTTAAGTTTTCTAGCATTTTTGGTCTCTTTTCATTAGGTCTAAAAAAATTTATCTCATCTAAATTTTTAATACAAAGACTTAACATTGACTGTAATTCTTTTTTACTTGCAGATTTTATTTTTTTTGATTTTTTAAAAGAAACGCTTTTTAATTTGATAATACTATCAACAAATTGAGCAATAATAATCAAACTGTGAGATAAATTTAGAGATTTAAAGTTTGGGTTGGTTGGTATTCGCAAAGTATAATTAGCATAACTAATCTCATTATTCGTTAGACCAGAGGCCTCTGAACCAAACAAAAAACCGATTTTTTTATTAAAATTTATCTTTTTTAATTCTTCTAAATTAATATGTTTAATATTTTTGTTCCTAAATCTAGCAGATGTAGCAATGACAACATCAATTTTACTTAGGGCTTGCTCTAACGTTTCAAAATTTTTACTCTGAGAAATAATATCCTTAGCTCCAACTGATGTAGCTAGTATCTTATCATTAGGAAAAATTGGTTTTGGATTTATTAATAATAATTTCTTAAAATTAAAGTTTTTCATTGCTCTAGCGCAGGCACCAATATTTTCAGATAATTGTGGTCTGTGTAGAATAAAAGAAATATTACTTTTACTCATCTACTTACTTGCAGGAGCATTATCTTTAAATAATTTATAATCTAAACTATCAATCAATGCTTTGAATGAAGCATCAATTATGTTTGTAGATACACCAATAGTAAACCAATTTTTTCCTTTGGAATCTGTACTTTCAATTGATACTCTAGTAACAGCCTCCGTCCCTGTATTTAAAATTCTTACTTTATAATCAACTAATTTTAAATCCTTCAAATACTTTGAGTATTTAGCTAGCCGATCAACATTTTTTCTAATAGCATTGTCCAGAGCATTTACTGGTCCATTTCCCTCTCCTTCACATAAGATTTTTTCACCATCTACTTCTAACTGAGCCTTGGCCGATGAAACTATTTCACCAGCTGAATTTTTTTTAACTGAAACATCATATTCAGTAATTGAAATATATCTTGGAATTTCTCCAATTATTCTTCTTGCTAAAAGTTCAAACGAAGCATCTGCACCATCGTAGCTATATCCAATAAATTCTCTATCTTTAACTTCATTAAGAAGTTTTTTAATTTTTGGATCATTTTCATCAATATTAATATTTATAGTTTTTAATCTAGAGATAATATTTGATTTACCAGATTGATCTGAGATTACTATATTCCTATTATTACCAACTTCTTGTGGATCAATGTGTTCATAAGTTTTTGGATCTTTTTGGACTGCTGAAACATGTAAACCTCCTTTATGAGAAAATGCAGCTGCTCCAACATATGGTAAATGCATATTAGGTTTTCGATTAAGTACCTCATCTAAAAGTCTTGAACATTCAGTTAAATTTTTTATGTGAGATGATTTAATTCCAGTTTCAAATTTTGATGAAAAATCATTTTTCAAATAAAAGGTTGGGATTAATGACATTAAATTTGCATTACCACATCTTTCCCCTAATCCATTGATTGTTCCTTGAACTTGACGAACTCCAGATAATACTGCTGCTAGTGAATTTGCTACTGCATTTCCAGTATCATTATGAGCATGAATTCCTAAATTTTTTCCCGGAATAACTTTTGATACCTCTTGAACTATTTGAGAAACTTCATGAGGTAAGGTTCCTCCATTTGTATCGCATAAAACTATCCACCTTGCACCTTGATCATAAGCTGCTTTAATACATTCTAATGCATATTTTGAATTGGCTTTATATCCATCAAAAAAATGTTCTGCATCAAACATGAACTCTTTCTTAGCTTTAACAAAATGTTTTGCACTTTCACTAATGTTTTCCAAATTTTCTTCGTTGGTAATACCTAAAGCAACATCAACATGAAAATCCCAAGACTTTCCGACCAAACACACTGCAGGTGTATTTGAATTCATTAACGATGATAACCCTGTATCATTTTCTGCACTTCGGCCTGATCGTTTAGTCATTCCAAAACATGTCAGTTTCGAATTTTTAAAATTATGTTTTTTTTGAAAAAACTCGGTATCTGTTGGATTAGCTCCAGGCCAACCAGCTTCAATATAATCAACACCAAGATTGTCTAGGGCAGATGCAATTTTTTCCTTGTCCTCAAGTGAAAAATCTACACCTTGTGTTTGAGCACCATCTCTTAGTGTTGTGTCAAAAATATATAATCTCTCTTTACTCATTTAAATTTCCACAGTGTTTTACCATCTTTATCTTCTATTAAAACACCTTTATCAAAAAGTTCATCTCTGATTCTATCAGCTTCCTTATAATCTTTATCTGCTCTAGCTTTATTTCTTAAATCTATTTTGTTATTAATCTCCGTCTCACTTATTGAAGCTTTATTTTTTTTATAGTTTTCCCATTGTTCATTATTTTCATTTAACAACCCTACAAATTTGCATGCTGAGATAAATAGATCTTTATTTTTACCTTTGCTGGCACTTTCGTAAAGTTTATGAAGACAGGCAATATATCCAGGAGTATTTAAATCTTCGTATAAAGGTTTTAAAACTTCTTCTGATACTTGAACAGATTTTACATCTGCTGAATAAACACGATACCATTTATCTAGAGTATTTTGACAATCGTTTAATAATTTATCATTCCAATCTAGTGGCTGCTTGTAATGTGCGCTCATAAGAGCTAACCTCAAAACTTGTCCACTAATCTTGTTTCTAAAATTTTTAATTTTAAGAATATTACCTTGAGACTTAGCCATTTTTTCATTGGACATTGTAATAAAAGCATTATGTATCCAATATTTTGCAAAAAATTTTGAATCATTTGCACATCTAGATTGAGCTATCTCATTTTCATGATGAGGAAATATTAAGTCTATTCCTCCACCATGAATATCAAATTCATTTCCCAAAAATTTTTTTGACATTGCTGAGCATTCTAAATGCCAACCTGGTCGTCCTTTACCCCAGGGAGAATCCCAAGATGGTTCATTTTTTTCAGATGGTTTCCATAAAACAAAATCTTCTGAATTTTTTTTATTATCACTTACCTCTATTCTTGATCCTGCTATCAAATCCTCTAATTTCTTATTTGACAATTTTCCATAATCAGAAAATTTTTTTACCTCGAAATAAACATGTTTATTGTTCTCATAAGCAAAACCCTTTTTAATTAATTGATTTATCATCTCGATCATTAAATCGATATGTTCAGTGGCTTTTGGTTGATGAGTAGGATTTTCACAATTTAAAAATTTACAATCTTCAAAAAAGCTCGATGTCACTTTTTCAGTTAATTCTTTTGATGATATTTTTTGTTCTTGTGATGATTTTATTATTTTATCATCAATATCTGTAATATTTCTTACATATGTTACTTTTGAAAAAGTATTTTTTAGTAATCTAAAAAGAATATCAAATACGATTAGTGGTCGCGCATTTCCTATATGGGGATCATCATATACAGTTGGTCCACAAACATACATTCCAATATGTTTTTGATCTTTTGGGACAAATATCTCTTTTTTATTTGTTAAATTATTGGTTAAAAAAATATCCATATTCGTTAATTAAGAAATATACCTTATTTGTAGATTTGTTAATCTAATTGATTAACTAGGAATCTTACATACTGGAATTGGTTCCATTTTATGCAAGTTTTGATTTCGAATTTTTTCGTATTGTGCTCTATGTGGAGAGTTTGGGTTGCCCATAGCATCCTCTAGCTCACTATATTTAAATCCTAATTGACCCTCATCTGTTCTACCATCATCCCATAAGCCATCTGTTGGTGGTGCATCAATTATTTCTTTTAAAATTCCAAGTTCTTTTCCTAGTTCCCATACTTCAGTTTTATTACAATCTGCAATTGGCGATATATCAACTCCACCATCACCATATTTTGTATAAAAACCAACTCCAAAATCTTCTACTTTATTTCCTGTTCCTACAACAATACCTTTATTTGCAGCTGCAACTTGGTAAAGAGTGGTCATTCGTAATCTCGCTCTTGAATTTGCAAAGCCATGCTCATTATCAAATTTATTAAGAGTTGTTGAAAATGTTTCAAATAATTTATCTAAACTTAATGTATATGCTTCAACATTTTTAAACTTTTTCACCAACCATTGTTGGTGTTTTAAACTTAAATCATGTTGATTTTCTTTCTGTTTAATAGGCATAGTTAAAACGATTGTTTTTAAACCTGTCATAGCACTTAAAGTGCTTGAAACAGAAGAGTCTATTCCACCTGAGATTCCAATTACTAATGATTGTGCCTTACTGGGCATTTTGTCAACGTATAATTTGATCCAATTTGAAATAAATTTTACTTTTTCTGCTGGGGTCATGTTAAAATATTAAACAAACTTACTTTCTAAAGCAATGGCTTAAGATGCCGCTTGAATAGCATTTTTGGAATAGCTGCTATTCTTTTTTATCTCATCTGAAATTAAAAAAGCTAACTCTAAAGCTTGATCTGCATTAAGTCTAGGATCACAATGAGTATGATATCTACTTGATAAATCTTGGTCTTGGATATTTTTTGCTCCACCAGTACACTCTGTAACATTCTGACCAGTCATTTCTATATGTAACCCACCAGCATAAGATCCTTCACTTTGATGGACAGCAAACACATCTTTAACTTCTTTCAAAACATTATTGAAACGTCTTGTTTTATAACCTGTGGTTGACTGAATTGTATTTCCATGCATTGGGTCACACGACCAGATTACATTGACACCTTCTTTTTTAACTCCTCTAATAAGTTTTGGAAGATATTTCTCTACACTATCATGACCAAATCTTGAAATAAGAGTAATTTTACCTTTTTCGTTTTGAGGATTTATCAAATTACAAATCTTAACAATTTCATCAGCTTTACTTGTTGGGCCACATTTAATTCCAATCGGGTTTTCTATACCTCTACAATATTCAACATGACCACCATCTAGCTGTCTTGTTCTATCACCAATCCATACAAAGTGTGCAGATGTTGCATGGTATTCACCTGTTGTAGAGTCCACTCTTGTCATGCTTTCTTCAAAAGGTAAATGCAAAGCTTCATGAGATGTCCAAAAGTTCACTGTTTTTAATCTTCTATTAAATTCAGAATTAATTCCACACGCGTCCATAAAAGCTAATGCATCTGCAATTTTGTCTTCTAAATCTTTAAATTTTTTTGCTTGGGGACTTTTTTTGATATAACCTAAATTCCACGTGTGTACTTTTTTTAGATCTGCAAATCCACCATGTGAAAAAGCTCTTAAAAGATTTAAAGTTGAAGCAGATTGAGAATATGCTTTAAATAATCTTTTTGGATCATGTTTTCTTGCTTTCTCAGAAAATTCTATTCCGTTTACATTATCTCCAAGATAACTTGGTAATTCTAAATCTCCTTTTTTTTCAGTAGGCGCACTTCTAGGTTTTGCAAACTGACCTGCTATTCTCCCAAGTTTGATTACAGGTAACGAAGCTGAGTAAGTCAAAACTAAAGACATCTGAAGAATTACTTTAAAAGTATCTCTAATATTATCTGGATTAAATTCTGCGAAACTTTCAGCACAATCGCCTCCTTGTAATAAGAAAGCTTTACCATCAACAACTTCAGAAAGTTGTTGTTTTAAATGTCTAGTTTCTCCAGCAAAAACTAATGGGGGAAAAGTTTTAATTTTATCTAAAACCTGATCCAAAACTTTTTTATCCGAATATTCCGGAACATGCTTTACAGGATACTTTCTCCAGCTATTTACTTTCCAATTTTTCATGTTCAACCTTAGATTGTTGTATCAGAGTTTTTTTTTTATTCAACGGTGACAGATTTAGCTAAATTTCTTGGTTTATCTATGTCAAAACCTTTTTTAAGAGCTGAATAATAAGCGAGTTTTTGTAAAGGTATTGTTAATAGAAATGGGAATAAATCTTGATTAGTGCTTTCAACTTCTATCGTTTCCCAAATATTTTCTGAAACAACCTCATCTTTACTTTTATTAGTTATTAACAAAACTTTTGCTCCTCTTGCTATAACTTCCTGCATATTCGAAATTGTTTTTTTATAGTAATTGTCTCTAGGGGCTAAAACAACTACTGGCATTCCCTCTTCAATCAAAGCTAAAGGTCCATGCTTCATTTCTCCAGCAGGATATCCTTCGGCATGAATATATGATAATTCTTTTAATTTTAATGCTCCCTCTAAAGCTATTGGGTAAGAAAATCCTCTTCCTAAAAACATTGAGCCTTTAGCCTCATTAAATGTTGAAGATATTGCTTGAATATCATTATCATAAAGTAAAGTTTTTTCTATTAAACTTGGCAAAGCTTTAAGATCTTTTATTTTTTCATGATAATCATCTTTACTGATTTCATTTCTCAATGAACCTAACTTTAAAATTAACATATATAATATCAATATTTGACCTAAAAAAGCTTTTGTAGATGCAACACCAATTTCAGGACCACAATGTATTGGTAGTACAAAATTTGAGTCTCTTGCAATTGAACTTTCAATAACATTTACAACTGCACATGTTTTCATTTTATTTTTATTACATAAATCTAATGCTGCATAAGTATCTGCTGTTTCTCCAGATTGAGAAACAAATATATAAAGTGTATCTTTTTTAAACCTATTTTTTCTATACCTAAACTCTGAGGCTATATCTATATTTACATCTAAATTTGTTAATTCCTCAAACCAATATTTTGCCATTAAACAAGAATGGTAAGCAGTTCCACATCCAATTAAAGATATAGAATTAATCTCGTCAATTTTCCAAGGAAAATTAAATATATTTATATCTTTATTAAGATTATCAACATATTCTTTAATTCCAGTTTTAATTGTTTTTGGTTGCTCTTCAATTTCTTTAGCCATGAAATGTTTAAAGTCTCCTTTGTCATAATTGGTTTCATTTGATGATAACTCTAATATTTTTTATTAATTTTTTTTCCATCTTCATTAAAAAATAGGACTTGATCTTTTTTTACTATACAGAATTCACCATCGTCGAGATAAGTAACTTTATTTGTCATTGATTTTAAAGCGTAAGAGTCTGAACCTAAATAATTTTCATTTGGGCCATAACCAACAGCTAATGGTGAACCTCTTCTTGCGCCTACAATTAAATCTGGGATATCTTTAAAAACTATTCCTAAAGCAAAACTACCATGAAGTTGTTTAAGAGTTTTTGTAATAGCTTCCTCTAACTCTAAAGTTTTTAAATTTTCAGTAATTAAGTGAACTATTACCTCTGTATCAGTTTGAGATTTAAAATTATGCCCTTTAGTTATTAAAAATTTTTTTAATATTGTTGAATTTTCAATTATTCCGTTGTGTACAACAGAAACATTATGAGAGGAGTGTGGATGAGCATTAATACTATTAGGTACTCCATGAGTTGCCCATCTTACATGACCA
Source organism: uncultured Pelagibacteraceae bacterium (assembly GCA_902622805.1). Lineage (GTDB taxonomy): Bacteria > Pseudomonadota > Alphaproteobacteria > Pelagibacterales > Pelagibacteraceae > Pelagibacter. Next base: position 87,702 of record CACNRG010000002.1, read on the forward strand.
ATTCCAATATTTCCTCTTAAGTTTTTTAAATCAAAGTTTTGCTCCAAACTGTCAACCCTTCCTTCAGATTTAATTTCATTAATAACTCCATTTGACAGTGTGGCTAAACCTGCTGAATCGTAACCTCTATATTCTAATTTTTTCAAAGAATTAATAATACTAGCTGATACAGATTTATTGCTTGAGATTCCTATTATTCCACACATAAATTATCTTTTTTTTCTTTTGTAATTTTTAATTTCTAATTGCGGCGATCTTGTTAAAGCTAAAGTTTTTTTACCTACATTTTTTGTAATAACTGATCCTGCTCCAACAGTGCTTTCTTTGCTAATAGTAATCGGGGCAACTAAAGAGGAATTAGATCCTATAAAAACATTATCTTTAATTTTGGTTTTATTTTTTTTTATTCCATCGTAGTTACATGTAATAGTTCCAGCTCCTATATTAACAAGTTTTCCAATATCACTGTCTCCTACATAAGATAAATGATTAACTTTTGATTTTTTTCCAATCACACTTTTTTTAATTTCAACAAAGTTTCCAACTTTTGATCCCTCTCTAAGTACTGTATTAGGCCTAATACGTGCGTAGGGTCCAAGTTCTACTTTATTTTCAATTATACAAGACTCTAAATGGGAAAATGATTTAATTATCACGTTATTACCTATTTTTACATTTTTTCCAAAAACAACATAAGGTTCTATTATTACATTCTTTCCTATCTTTGTATCGTTGGAAAAAAAAATTGAATCTGGGTCAATCATTTTTACTCCAGATTTTAAAAACTTATTTCTAAGTTTATTTTGTATATTTTTTAATTTTATAGCTTTCATCTTTGAAATTCTTTATATTAAGTATATATCTTTCTTAATTCACAAAATATTTCTTAAAAATACTTTTTTTATGGAGCAAAAATTTACTATTTTATTCGATCTTGATGGAACCTTAGTAGACACTGCTCCAGATTTAATGAGAGCTCATAACTATGTTATGAAAAAATTTGGTTATCCAACTAAATCAACAGACGAAATTCGAAACTTAGTTGGACAAGGAGCTGGTGCAATGCTTGGTAGGTCTATTTGGGGTCAGGCAAAAAAAGAATTTGGAAAAGTGCAGGATGAAAAAATCAAAAAAGAAATGGTTAAAGAATTTGTAGATTATTATGGAAAAAATATTGTAAATGAAAGTAAACTAATTGACGGAGTTAAAGATTTTTTAATATGGTCAAAAGAGAAAAAAATTTCAATGGGTGTTTGTACAAATAAACAAGAACATCTAGCAATTGATCTTTTAAAAAAAATTGGAATATTTGACTTTTTTGAATATGTAGCTGGGCACAATACATTTGATTATTGTAAGCCTGACCCAAGACATTTAACATCTGTAGTTGAAATTCTAGATGGAGATCTTAAAAAAACTTTGATGATTGGCGATAGTGAAACAGATGCTAATGCGGCAAAAGCTGCTGGAATTCCAGTCATTTTGCTTGAGGATGGTTATACAGAAAAAAATATAACTGAAATTTACCATAATCACCTAATAAAAGACTTCATTGGAGTTGAAAAAATAGTTTCAAAATATCTTTAAGATTGATTATTTTTTTTTAGCTATTAGAACAGTTTTTTATTAGGAGTTATTTTGATCATACATAACGTAAAAGTTTTTCCATCTAAAATTCACTTACCCAAAAAAAAACAACTAGCTTGGAAAATTGCAGAAATTGCTAGTGACAATGCAAAACTAGATAAAGAAGCAGTGGAAATGGTGATTAATAGAATTATTGATAACGCTTCAGTTGCAATAGCTTCTTTAAATAGACGTCCAGTTATTTCATCACGAGAAATGGCCTTAAAACATTTGAGAAAAAATGGTGCAACATTATTTGGGGTTAATAATAAATTAAAATTTGATTGTGAATGGGCGGCATGGAGCAATGGAACGGCTGTGAGAGAACTTGATTTTCATGATACATTTTTAGCAGCAGATTATAGTCATCCTGGTGATAATATTCCTCCTCTTATAAGTGTTGCGCAACAAAATAAAAAAAATGGGCTCGATCTTTTAAGAGGGATAATTACTGCATATGAAGTACAAGTTAATCTAGTAAAAGGAATTTGCTTACATAAACATAAAGTTGATCACATAGCTCACTTGGGACCAAGTGTTGCTGCTGGAATTGGATCGATGTTAAGGCTAAATACAGAGACAATATATCAAGCAGTACAGCAAGCTTTACACACAACTATCTCAACTAGACAGTCTAGAAAAGGTGAAATCTCAAGTTGGAAAGCCTATGCTCCAGCACATGCTGGTAAACTTGCAATTGAAGCCGTTGATAGAGTTATGCGAGGTGAAGGTGCACCAAGTCCAATTTATGAAGGTGAAGATAGTGTTATAGCAAGAATTTTAGATGGAAAAAAAGCATCATATAAAGTTCCGCTTCCAAAAAAAAATGAAACTAAAAAAGCTATACTCGAGACTTACACAAAAGAATATTCTGCTGAATATCAATCTCAAGCATTAATTGACCTTGCAAAAAAACTTAAAAAGAGAATATCAAATCTAAATCAAGTCAGGAAAATAGATATTTATACTAGTCATCATACTCATTATGTAATTGGTACTGGTGCAAACGATCCTCAAAAAATGGATCCAAATGCAAGTAGAGAAACATTAGATCACTCAATAATGTATATTTTCGCTGTGGCATTAGAAGATGGCAGTTGGCACCATGTAAAATCTTATTCAAAAGCTAGAGCAAAAAGAAAAAGTACAATTAAAATATGGAGATCAATCAAAACACATGAGGATAAAAAATGGACCAAAAAATATCATGATCCAGACCCCAAAAAAAAAGCTTTTGGTGCAAAAGTAATAATAACCCTTAAAAATAGAAAAAAAATCACTGAAGAACAAGGAGTTGCAGATGCTCATCCTTATGGCTCTCGACCATTCAAGAGAAAAGACTATATCAACAAATTTTTAACACTCACTGAAGATATATTGGATAAAAAAGAAATTAATAGATTTTTAAAGACAGTTCAAAACTTAAGAAAATTAAAGTCAGGTCAATTAGATAGATTAAACATCATTGTTAAAAAAACTAAAATTAAACGCAATTTAAAAAAAGGAATTTTTTAATGCATTTTATAGAAAAAGAACCAATACAAAAAAGAAAAGATTTCACAGAAAAATTGAAATCAAAAAAAATATTAAGGGTTCCCGGAGCTTATAATCCTCTAACAGCAAAATTAATTGAAGAGATAGGCTATGATGCTGTTTATGTTTCAGGAGGCGTTATGGCAAATGATCTTGGATTTCCAGATATTGGTTTAACTACTCTGCAAGATGTTAGTACGCGATCATATTTAATCTCTAGAGTTACAAACCTTCCTACAATTGTTGATATAGATACAGGATTTAAATCTTGTAAAGAAACTATAGAAACTTTTGAAGAATTTGGAATTACAGGAGTTCATATAGAAGATCAAATTGAGAGAAAAAGATGTGGACACTTAGATAATAAAGAATTGATATCAACTGAAGCAATGGTAAAAAAAATTAAAGATTGTGTTTCAGCAAAAAAAGATGAAAATTTTAAAATTATTGCTAGGTCAGATGCAAAAGGTGTTGAAGGAATAAATAAAATGATTGAAAGATGTAAAGCTTATGTTGATGCTGGAGCGGAAATTATTTTTCCAGAAGCCTTACACGATGAAAAAGATTTTGAAAAAGTTAGGAAAGAATTGTCATGTTATTTACTTGCTAATATGACTGAATTTGGAAAATCAAAATTGTTTAATTATAAAGAATTAGAACAATTCGGCTATAACATAGTGATTTATCCGGTAACTACACAACGTTTGGCAATGAAAAATGTTGAGGATGGTTTAAGGGACATTTATACAAATGGACACCAAAACAACATTATTGATAAAATGCAAACAAGAAAACGATTATATGATCTTGTAGATTATGAAAAATATAATAGTTTGGATGAAAAAATTTATAATTTTAACACTGACGGTCACGAATAATGAGTGATGAAATAAAAAAGGGTTTATTAGGAATTGTAGTAGACGAAACTGAAGTCTCAAAAGTAATGCCTGAAATAAATTCCCTAACTTACAGAGGCTATGCTGCTCAAGACTTATGTGCGAAATGCAAATTTGAAGAAGTTGCTTATCTAATTCTTAATGGTGAATTACCAAATAAAAAACAATTAAAAGATTTTGAGAAGCAGGAAAGAAAAGAGAGAAAACTCTCAAAAACTCTACTAGAAGATATTAAAAAATTTCCTAAAAAAGCTCATCCTATGGACGTTGCAAGAACAGTTGTGAGCATAATGGGTCTAGAAGATAACGAAACAAAAGATAATTCTCCTAATGCAAACATGCGAAAAGTAATGAGAATTTTTGCAAAAACTCCTGTAGCCCTGGCAGCTTTTTATAGATCAAGAAAAGGTAAGAAAATTATTCCCCCAAAAAGTAATCTTTCTTTTTCTGAAAACTTTTTCCATATGTGTTTTGGAAAAGTTCCAGATAAAGAAATTGTTAAAGCTTTCGATGTTTCTCTCATTTTATATGCTGAACATAGCTTTAATGTTTCAACCTTTACAGCAAGAACAATAACAAGCAGTTTATCAGATATTCACGGTGCAATTACTGGCGCTATAGCAAGTCTTAAAGGACCATTGCATGGTGGAGCAAATGAGGAAGTAATGCATATGATGAATAAAATTAAGAAACCAGAGAATGCACTTAATTGGATTAATAAAGCTTTGGATAATAAGGATGTTGTAATGGGATTTGGTCATAGAGTTTATAAAAGTGGAGACTCAAGAGTTCCAACAATGAGAGAATATTTTGGTAAAGTGGCCAAAATTAAAAAAGACAAAAAATTTGAAAAAATTTATGACATCGTTGAAAAAGTTATGATTGAAAGAAAAGATATTCATCCAAACGTGGACTACCCAACTGGTCCTACATATCATTTAATGGGTTTTGATACAGATTTTTTTACACCAATATTTGTTATTTCTAGAATTACTGGTTGGTCAGCACATATTATAGAGCAACACGCAGCAAATAAATTGATTAGACCGCTTGCTAGCTACAAAGGTAGCCAGCATAGAAAAGTTCTTCAATTAAATCAAAGATAATTATTAACTAAATGCTTCGACCCAAGTTCCTTGTGTAGATGCTTTAGAATACTCAGTTGCACGACCTTCGAAGAAATTCATATGTTCAACAGCATTTAACATTGTGTCTAACCATCCAAGAGGATTTTTTTCTACATCGTAAATTGGCTCCAAACCTAATTGAACTAACCTTCTGTTACCAATAAATCTAATATAATCTTTAACCTCTTGTGCAGTTAAGCCTTCCATCGGGCCCATTTCAAAAGCTAAGTCAATAAAAGCATCCTCATGTGAAATGATAGTTCTACAAGCTTCATAAAGTTCTTTCTTTAATTTTGGAGTCCAAATTTCAGGATTTTCCTTTATGAATTCTTTGAAAATTCTAATCATTGAGTTACAATGAAGAGTTTCATCTCTAACTGACCAAGTAACTATCTGACCCATACCTTTAAGCTTGTTATGTCTTGGAAAATTCAACAAGATTGCAAAACTTGCAAATAATTGTAATCCTTCCGTGAAAGCACTGAAAACTGCAACTGTTTTTGCAATGTCTTCTTTTGAATTTACATTAAAACCTTGCATGTAATCATATTTATCTTTCATTTCTTTATATTTCATGAAAGCTGAGTATTCAGATTCAGGCATACCAATTGTATCTAACAAATGAGAATATGCAGCTACATGAACTGTTTCCATTGCAGCAAAAGCTGTCATCATCATTAGTACTTCTGTTGGTTTAAAAACAGTTGTGTAATGTCTTAAATAACAATTGTTAACTTCAACATCAGCTTGTGTAAAAAATCTAAATATCTGAGTTACTAAATTTTTTTCAGGTTGAGACAAATTTTTTTGCCAATCTCTTACATCATCACCTAACGGTACTTCTTCTGGTAACCAGTGAATTCTTTGTTGTGTTAACCATGCATCATAACACCATGGATATCTAAACGGTTTATAAACTGGATTCTCAACCAATAATCCCATTTTTTTTGGTTGAATTATCTCTTTTTTCTCTTCTTTAATTTTTGTTTTTACTGACATGATAGACACTCCTCGTATTCTGGTTGATCGTTGTTTTGTTTATTTTTAGATTTATATACATTGGCTGTAATATCAGTTGATTTTGCATTATTGATATTTTCAGCTCTTTGAATTGATTTTGATCTGCAATAATAAAGGCTTTTTAGACCTTTTTTCCATGCATCAAAATGAATTCTATGTAATTCTCTTTTATGAACATCAGCTGGTAAAAATAGATTAACTGATTGAGCTTGAGAAATAAATGGCGTTCTGTCTCCACTTAATTCGATAATCCATTTTTGATTCAATTCAAAAGCAGTTTTAAAAACATCTTTTTCTAAATCAGTTAAAAAATCTAAATGTGATACTGATCCTTGATTTGTAGTGATTGTAGACCATATCTCATCATTGTTTTTACCATGTTTCTCTAAAATTTCTTCCAAGTATCTATTCCTAACGTTAAATGATCCTGATAAAGTTTTGTGGGTGTAGCTATTTGCAGCAATAGGTTCAACTCCTGGAGAAGCACCTCCACATATTATCGAAATGGATGCTGTTGGAGCAATAGCTGTTTTATTAGAAAATCTTTCTTTAAAACCATATTCTGCAGCGTCTGGACATGCACCTCTCTCTTCAGCTAAATCTTTTGATGCTTTATTAACTTGTTCATCAATTTGTTTAAATATTTTTTTATTCCAAGATTTTGCCATAACAGACTCAAGAGGGATTCTATTTTTTTGTAAAAAGGAGTGAAAACCCATAACACCTAAACCAACACTTCTTTCTCTCTCGGCTGAATATTTTGCATCTTTAAATTGCTCTGGAGCTTTATTAATAAAATCAGACAGAACGTTATCTAAAAATCTCATTACGTCTCCAATCATGTCTGGATCATCTTTCCACTCATCATACTTTTCTAAATTTAAGGATGATAAACAGCATACAGCTGTTCTATCTCTTCCATCTTTATCAATTCCTGTTGGTAAAGTTATCTCACTGCAAAGATTTGAAGTCTTAACTGTTAGATTGGCTAATTTATGGTGTTGAGGAATTTGTCTATTAACAGTATCAATATAAATTATATATGGTTCACCTGTTTCAATTCTAGCTGTCAACAATCTTATCCATAAATTTCTTGCTGATATTGTTTGTTGAATTGTCCCATCTGCCGGACTTTTTAGAGCCCACTGATCGTCATTTTCAACAGCTCTCATAAATGCATCTGATACTAAAACACCATGATGTAAATTTAGAGCTTTTCTATTTGGATCTCCTCCTGTTGGTCTTCTCATTTCCATAAATTCTTCAATTTCAGGATGATCAACTGGGAGATAACATGCTGCTGAACCTCTTCTAAGAGATCCTTGGCTTATTGCCATTGTTAAAGAGTCCATTACTTTTATAAAAGGGATTATCCCAGAAGTTTTTCCAACTTTTCCTATTTTTTCACCAATAGATCTTAAGTTTCCCCAATAACTTCCAATTCCTCCACCTTTTGCAGCTAACCAAACGTTTTCACTCCAAAGATCTAAAATTCCTCCTAAACTGTCTGATGCTTCATTTAAAAAGCAAGAGATTGGTAATCCTCTTTTTGTTCCGCCATTAGACAAGACTGGTGTAGCTGGCATGAACCAAAGATTACTGATATAATTATAAATTCTTTGAGCATGTAAATTATCATCTGAATAAGTACTTGCTACTCTTGCAAACAAATCTTGAAATGACTCATTGTGACCAAGATATCTATCTTTTAAAGTTGCTTTACCAAAATCTGTCAAATTAGCATCTTTAGATCGATCAATTTTAATAATAATACCTTTGTCATTTTGAAATAACTCAGTCTCATTATTTAATGAAAATAAGTCAGGTCTATTATTCTTAGAAACCTCTTTGACTTGGGGGCTATATTCGGAGACAGCTTTCTTTAAGGCCTGGGATAGTATTTTATTCATTTTTTGTTATTATAATTTGTTATTTAAGCGATAACAACTATATGTTGTGTGCGCTTGGTATTAATATACTATATAACTAGTAAATCAATAGAACATTTATAGAACAGTGTAAAAATAATTCAACTATAAAAATGAAAAAAAGGTAAGTAATTAACAGCATGAACCAGTCAATAAAATTAGATCCTTTAGGTTTTAGAGAATATGACGCACGATGGGTATACAAAAAAGATATCAATTCTGAGGGAATCATAAACCTTGGAAAAGGTCTTGGTACACAAATTATTAAACATACACAAAAACAAAATCCAAGAGTAATAGTTGGGCACGATTATAGATCTTACAGTGAAGAAATCAAAACAGCTCTTAAAAAGGGATTGATTTCAACAGGATGTTTTATTGAAGATGTGGGTTTATCTTTATCACCAATGGTTTATTTCGCACAATTTAATTTAAATGCCGATGCGGTTGCTATGGTTACTGCAAGTCATAATGAAAATGGTTGGACAGGTGTAAAAATGGGTATTCAAAAAGGCTTAACCCATGCTCCTGATGAAATGCAGGAACTTAAAGATATCACATTAAATAGTAAATTTATTAACGGTAAAGGAAATGAAAAAAAAATTAATGATTTTAAAAAAATTTATAAAGAGGATTTAATCAAAAATAATAAAATCAACAAAAATATTAAAGCTGTAGTTGCTTGTGGAAATGGAACTGCAGGTGTATTTGCTCCTGAAATATTACGAGGTATTGGATGCGATGTGATAGAGTTAGACTGTAACTTAGATTGGACTTTTCCAAAATATAACCCTAACCCTGAAGATCTTGAAATGCTTCATGCGATGTCAAAAGCAGTAATAGAAAATAAAGCTGACATAGGTTTTGGTTTTGATGGTGATGGTGATAGAGTTGGTGTTATAGACAACGAGGGTAATGAAATTTTTTCTGATAAAATTGGATTGTTAATCGCTAGAAATTTAGCTCCAAAATATAAAAATTCTAAGTTTATAATTGATGTTAAATCTACTGGCCTATTTTCAACTGATGAAAAATTAAAAGAAAACAATTGTGAGTCAATCTATTGGAAAACTGGTCATTCACATATTAAGAGAAAAGTACATAAAGAAAAAGCATTAGCCGGTTTTGAAAAAAGTGGTCATTTCTTTTTTAACCAACCATTAGGTTATGGCTATGATGATGGAATTAATTCAGCAATTCATGTGTGTCATTTATTAGACAATCAAAGTAAAAAAATGAGTGAAATCATTAATGAGCTACCAAATACATTTCAAACTCCAACAATGGCTCCTTTTTGTAAAGATAAAGAAAAATACAAAGTAGTAAGCGAAATAGTCAAACAAGTTGAGGAGATAAAAAATAATAAAGTTAAAATCGATGGACAGATAATATCCGAGGTACTTACGGTTAATGGTGTAAGATTTTCTTTTGAAGATGGTTCTTGGGGATTAATTAGAGCATCTTCTAATAAACCTTCACTTGTAGTTGTTACTGAAAGCCCATCATCAGATGAAAGAAAAAAAAAAATCTTCGACTTCATTGATAATTTACTTCAAAAAACTGGTAAAATTGGAGAATACGATCAGAAAATTTAATCAAAATTCAATAACTCTTATTACCTTAAAATTACAAATCAATTTATACGTGTAAATTTTTTTTGTTATTAAAGTTCAATTTTAAAAAGAATCAGATAGTTGCTTTTAACAGCTATGTTTAAAAAATTTATATTTTTGTTTTTTTTATTATTGCTTAATAATTGTGGAGCCCCTGGTACAGCATTATTAGGTCCTGCATTTACAGGTGTAACAACCAAAAGTGTTGCAAGAACAGGTCTTTCATATGGTTCAAATCAATTTATCAAAGCATTTAAAAACACACATAAAGATAAAAAAAATAAAGATATAATTATTCGTCATAACTAAATCTTTTTTCAACTAATAAGTGTTACTTTAAAATTGGAGAATCACTTAATCTAGACTTGAGGTGATGGAGGGAGACTGAAATCACCTCTTTCTTATTTAAAATTTATTAAATTTTATTTTTCCTTATCCTCAGTCGTTACATTGAAATCTATATTTTCTGTAACTTCATCTTTATTTTGCTCAGTCGTCCTATTCTGATAAAACTTTTTAATCAATTCTTCTTCTTTAATTTTTTGTTCCTTGTCAAATTTATCTTCCCATTCTTTTAGTCTAAGATTTTCTTGTTTAATTCTTTCAAGTTCTTCATCTTGACGTTTTAACGCAATTTCATTTTCCTCTTTAATTCTTTTTTTCCTCTCCTCTTCTTTTCTTAATTCTTCTTCTTTTTCTCGTATTTCTTTTTCTTTCAATAATTTTTCTTGTTCTGCTGATTTAATTTGCTGCTCTTTTAATCTAAGTTCTTCCTCTTTTTCTTTTTGCTCCGCTTGTTCTTTAAGTATTTGTCTTTGAATTTCTTGTTGTCGATCAATTTCTAGCTGTCTAAG
>CACNRG010000003.1 GCA_902622805.1 uncultured Pelagibacteraceae bacterium
AAATCAGCGGACAAAATAAATCTAAATTGTAAAAATTTGTTAATCCAAGAGCAATAATCTATGAAAAATAAATTTATTTTGATATCGATGCGCCAAGATTATTTTTATAATGGAAAAGAATTAAGATTCTGTATAGATACAAAATTAATTGATTGGGTTTCCAGTTTAGGCTTTCAACCCTTTTTAATTTCTGACATTAAAACATTAAATTTTTTATTAAAACAAAATAAGTTAAAAATTAGAGGCATATTATTAAGCGGAGGAAATGATATAAATAAAGATTCTCTAAGATATAAAATTGAAAAACGACTTATAGATATATCTAAAAATAAGAAAATACCACTTCTTGGAATTTGTCATGGTTTACAATTTATAAATTTTATAGAAAAAGGAACTTTAAAAAAAATAAAAAATCATGTGGGGGTTAATCATAAAATTAAAAGTAATTCTAATTATCCATTAAAAGTAAATAGTTTTCATGAAAATGGAATTAAAAAATTAGGTAGAAATTTTGAGATTATTGCTTATTCATATGATAATCAAATTGAGGCTATAAAACATAAAAAATATAATTGGCTTGGATGGATGTGGCATCCTGAACGAGACAAAGTATTTAATAAAAAATTAAAAAAAATTGCAAAATTGTTTTTTAATAAAAAATGAAAATTTATAATAAAAATATTTCAGTTAATCACCCACCATTTATAATTGCTGAAATATCAGCCAATCATAATAATAGTCTTAAAAGAACAATAAAGTTGGTCAAAGAAGCAAAAAAAGCTGGAGCTGACGCAATTAAATTACAAACCTATAAAGCAGAGTCTTTAACTTTAAACTCACGTAAGCCACAATTTGTTATTAATGATAAAAAAAGTTTATGGTTTAGAAAAAGTTTGTTTGATTTATATAAAAAAGGTTCTTTACCAACTAGCTACTACAAAGAAATTTTTAAAGAGGCTAAAAAAAACGATATAATATGTTTTAGCACTCCTTTTGACGAAGATTCAGTTGATTTTTTAAGTGAATTTAAAGTCCCCGCTTTTAAAATAGCTTCCTTCGAAAATAATCATTTTCCTTTAATTGAAAAAGTAATTTCAAAAAAAAAACCAATAATTATTTCTTTGGGAGCAACTACATATAATGAAATATTATATTTATATAAATTTTTAAAAAATAAAAAATTTAATAACTTTGCCTTTCTACATTGTACAAGTTCATATCCAGCTAGAATTGAAGAAAGTAATATTAAAACGATTGTAGATCTTAGAAAAAAATTTAAAATAGAAATTGGTCTAAGTGATCATACTCCTGGTATAGGAGCAGCAATTTCAGCAATATCTTATGGCGCAAGTATAATTGAAAAACATTTTACATTAGATAAAACTGCAGGTGGTTTAGATGATATTTTTTCAATGGATCCAGACGATTTTAATCTTCTAGTAAAAGAGGCTAAAAATGCATGGTTAAGTCTTGGAAAAGTATATTATGGTTTAACACAATCCGAACAAAGACACAAAAATTTTAAAAGATCAATATACGTAAAAAAGGATATTAAAAAAGGTGAACTATTTTCTGAAAAAAATCTAAAAGTTATAAGACCTAGTTATGGACTTGAACCTAAATATTTTAAAAAAATATTGGGTAAAGTTGCAAAAAAGAATTTAAACTATGCGACTCCATTAAAAAAAAAAGATATATCTTCTTAAAATAGTTTTTTAGTAAGTTTATTTATTTTTCCATCACTGACATGTATTTGTTTAAAAACTTCTGATGTATTCTTTGGAGAATTTTTAAAAGCAATTCTAAGTATATTCATCCAATTAATATTATTTTTTTTTCTTACTTTTTCAATTTTATTAATTGCATTTAAATAAACATTAGCTAAATTATTTTTAATTTTATAAAAAGTAATTATTCCTCTCTTATAATTGAGTTTATTAAATCCATTTTTTTCAAAGAAACGGACTGAAATAATATTTTTTTTTTTAACTTTGGCAATAAATATACAGTTATAATTTATTTTCTTTTCAAATAAATTTAGACACTGAGTTCCAATATTTCTGTTCTGGTTTTTTGTATCTATAGCTATAGAGACAATTATTGTATCACCTAATACATCACCTCTTACATATCCAATTTTAGATTTCCCTTTATAACAAGTATAATAATATTTATTTGTATAATTTTTTTTAAACCATTCATTGTGGTCTTTAATCTTTATTTTATTACTGTTTAAAGAATTTCTCCTATTTTTTGGATTATTTCTTATTGCAAAATAGATTTGACTATCAAGCAAATTTGTTTTTTTTATATTTATTTGTTGCATTAATTAATTATTCTATAATAAAATTGTCACGAATTGGAACTCCTTTTTTTTTAAGATATTTTTTTGCTTTAGCAGGAGTATGTTCTGTGAAATGATAGATACTAGCTGCTGCGAATGCATCTGCACCACTCTTGTATGCATCATAGAAATGTTCATAATTTCCAGCTCCTCCAGAGGCAACTATAGGGACATTGACTAACGATGAGGTTAGTTGAATTAACTCATTATCATACCCTTTCATTAACCCATCATGATCAATACAGTTAATAACTATTTCTCCTACACCTCTATCCACACATTCAACAAGTAAATTTTTTAGTTCTTTATCAGATTTAGTTTTTCCTAGATCATAAAAACATTCATATTTTTGATTAATTCTTCTAACGTCAATTGATGCTGTGATTGCTTGAGATCCAAATTTCTTTGAAGCTTCATTAATTATATCTGGATTCTTAAAAATAATACTGTTAATAGCAATTTTATCAGCACCATACTCAAATAACTCATTCATTTGAGATATTTTTTCAATTCCACCACCAATAGTTATAGGAACACTTACACAATCTGTGATACTTAATATGAAATTTTTATCAATGATCTCGTTATTTCTAGAAATATCAAAAAAAAGTATTTCATCAACATCTCTTGAATTATAAATTTTTATAGTTGTAAGAGGCGATCCTGCTGATCTCTTATCATTTTCAAACTTATTTCCTTTTACAAGAGTTGTACCATTCCAAAGCATTATAGGAATTATTCTTACTTTAAGCATTAATAAAGTTTTTTAAAATTTGTATACCAGCCTTAGAACTTTTTTCAGGATGGAACTGAGTGCCAAACACGTTTCTTTTATTTATTATTGATGGAAATTCAATACCATAATTTGTTGTCGCAATTATTTCATTAGAATTAATTAATTTAAAAGAATAACTATTTACAAAATAAAAATTAGAGCCATCAACTAAATTTTCAGTTAACAAATTTTTATTTAGAATTTTGATATTATTCCATCCAATATGTGGAAGTTTTAAATCACAACCTTGTTTATCCAATCGCTCAACATTTCCTTTAATAATATCCAAACCATTTGATTTTCCATATTCATATCCAAATGTACTTAAAATTTGCATTCCAACACATATACCAAATAAACTTTTATCTCTGGAAGAAGAAAAAGTTTTTATCGGTTTTTCCCAACCTTTTTTTTTAATCATATCAATAGCATCTTTATATGATCCAACTCCTGGTAAAAATACTTTATCAAATTTATAAATTGACTCAGGATCTGCAATTATTTCTGCTTCAACTTCTATTTTTTTTAAACTATTATATAATGATCTTATATTACCTGTTCCATAGTTAATTATGGCAACCTTAATTGTCATATTTTAATTTTATTAATGAGCCACTATCATCTTTTACTAATTTTCCACCTTGATCAGTTTTAAAGATTTTTTTATTTGTGAAATCATCACATATTCTAAGAAATTTTTCTTCTGAGATTTCTATTTTAGATAAAATTTTGTCTAAAGATTTTCCCATATATGATTTTGGATATTTTCCTTCTGTTTTTTTTGCAAGTTTTATTCCATCTTCACGGCTAATTTTATTTCTTCTTATCATATAAGACAATTGATCAGATGCTCTAGCAAAACCAAATTTTAGATATTTAAAATAATCATGAATACCATGTTGATAATTATCAATTTTTTCAAAATTAAAATAACAACCTTCTAAATTAGGCTTATAATTTAAAAAACCATTATTTTTAGCAACTTCATAATTTCTTAAGGCATCCCACCTTTCATAATATCCAAGGAAAATCCCCAAAATTGATTTTTGTTCTAATATTTCTTTAGAGGGATAATTATAAATTTCTAATTCATGTTTTTTGAAACCGTGATTTTCAATTAAATCTGATACTCTAAATCCAATAAGCCCACCAAATTCTTCCATCCAGTTTTGATCTAAAATACTATTATTTAGAGAATTTTCAGGCCCACCATATTCTAGTTGTGGGTTTTCTCCCCATAAAATTAAAGGAATATTATAAGCTAACGCAAACTTTACTGGCGCTGTGAAAATAGATACATGTTCGGGCCAAGAGATATCTCCTAATAATTCTAGACCAATTCTATTTATTTTTGCTCTAATTTTTGAGTTGTTTGATATTTCTATTACATCAAATCCAATTTTTTTTACATTTTCTAAATTTTGTCTTCCTATTTCTGACAAATCACACGTTGAAGCTGTAACAAACACAGGATTTAAACCTAATTCTCTTGCTCTAATAATTTGATAAGTACTATCTTTACCGCCGCTACCTGGAACAACACAATTCCATTTATTCTTGTCTAATTTTTTTTCTTTTATTATTTTTAACAAATTTGATTTTCTTTGGTCCCAATCAACCTTCTTTTGCAAATCAAAGCTGAGACAAGCATTACAGACACCATCATTGTTAAGGTATTGATCTGGTCGAGTATCTGGCATGATACAACGTTTGCAGTAATTCATAGATTTTTTTTGTATATATTAATATACTAAAAATAAAATCTTATAATGAAATTAAAAACACAATCAAACAATATTATTTCAACTATACTTACCATAGATAGAGGCATAAGAGTGAGAAAATTAAGAATAAGTAATAAAAGATAGAATATGAACCCTTGGACGTACGAAAATTTATTTTACTTAACCTCAGATAAAAAAAGAATACTTAAATTATTAGATCATTATGAAGTTTATAAGAAAATATTAAACATTAAAGGGGATATTGTTGAATGTGGTGTTTTTAAGGGCGCAAGTTTAATAAGATTCTTAACTTTTAGAGACTTGATAGAAAAAAAAGATACGAGAAAAATTATTGGTTTTGATGCATTTGGAAAATTTCCTCACCCAAAAAATGATTATAAAAATAAAAAAGCAGATAGTGTTTTTGCTAAAAGACATGATGATAAAATTGGATTAGGAATAAGTATTAATTTATTAAAAAAATATCTTAAAAAAAAAAATTTATCAAATTATAAATTAGTTAAAGGAAATGTCCTTAATACTTTACCAAACTATTTAAAAAAAAATAAAAAATTAAAAATTTCATTGTTACATCTAGATTTAGATATTTTCGAACCAACAAAATTTGTATTAGAGACTTTATATGAAAAAATTTCAAAGAGAGGAATTATTCTTTTTGATGATTATACCCATATTAAAGGAGCAACATTAGCCATAGATGATTTTTTAAAAAAGAAAAGACTTAGAATTCAGAAAGTTTCAAAAAATGGTAGACCATTTTTTATTCAAAAAAAATAATATTATATCAGGCGTATAATTTGCAATGAAATCAAAATTAAAATCAAAAAATATTGTTCCAATTATACTTGCGGCCGGAAGAGGCTCAAGAATGGAAGAGTTAACAAAAGATAAACCTAAATCTTTTGTAACTATTAATAAAAAAAAAAGACTTATTGATACAGTTATAGAAAATTTTATAACTTTAGGATTAAACAAAATAACTGTAATAACTGGTTATAAAAGTAATAAATTCAATCAATTTAAAAAAATCAATACAATTAAAAATAAAAAATGGAAAACAACTAATATTTTTGGGAGTTTGATTTGTGCTGACAAAATTTTGTCAAAATATACCTGTATTATTTCTTATGCTGATATTTTTTATGAGAAAGAAGCTGTTAAAATTTTAAAAACATCAAAAATAAAAAATGGCATAGTTATGTTGAGTTATAGATACTGGAAAAAATACTGGAAAAAAAGATTTAAAAATCCTTTAACGGATTTAGAAACTTTTAGGACTAACAATAAAAATCAACTTGTAGAAATTGGAAAAAGAACAAATTCTTATAAAAATATCAAAGGGCAATATATGGGTATATTTAGAATTGATCCAAATTCATGGAAAAAGGTTAAGCAACATCTTTTTAATAATTCAAAAAATTTAAATAAAATCGATATAACTACATTATTTCAATTAATTATAAAAAAAAAAATATGCAAGATATATGTTGAGAGTTATAAAAAAAAATGGTTTGAGATAGATAGTATTAAAGATTACAAACTGTTTAAAAAATTAATTAAAGTTTAAATTTGTTCTCTAATTTCTGGATGACTTGTAAAAAAAAAATTTAAATGATCTTAAAAGCTAATATGAATAATTAATTAATGAATTTGTACATTCATCTTGAAACTGTAGCTAGGGAGCTTGATAGTAAACTTTTGTTGGCTATAATTGGAGCATCTAGAGGTCATGAGGTAATTATTTCTAATCTAGAGACTATTTCAAAAGGTTTAGAAAAAAATTTACTCAACCCAGGCATTGTTCATACTAAATCTCTAACACCAAGTAGAGTAAAAATTAAAAAACATAAAGAAATAATAAATAAAGGTTGTAAAATTACAAGCATGGATGAGGAAGGTGGTTTAGTGGATTATGGTTATGATAGAATGGCTGTATCGAGATATGGTGAAAAAACACTAAAACAAGCCTCAGCAGTTTTTACTTGGGGACCAGAAGATTATAAATCCTTAAAAAAATATTATCCAAATTACAGGTCAAAATTTCATATGACTGGCTCATCTCGTGTAGATTTATGGGGTCCAAAATTTTTAAGTTATTGGGAAAAAAAAAATAAAAAGTTAAATAAACCATTTCTTTTAATTCCATCTAATTTTGGTGCAGGTTTAGCTGTCTTATCGCTATATGAAAGAATTAAGGTACGAAAAGTAGGAGAATACTTTGATAGATTTCCAAGTTTAAAAAAAACTTTTATTAAAAGAGAAAGTGAACAATTTAAATTGATAGCATATTTTTTAGAGGCTATTGAACATCTTTCTAATAAAAATAAAAATTATCACATTATCTTAAGACCTCATCCAGCAGAAAGTGTAGAGACATGGAAAATTTTACTTGATCAATATCCGAATGTCAGTGTTATTAGAGATGACGGTGTTTCTTCATGGATTAAAGATGCTTTTGCTATATTACATAATGGCTGTACCACTGCTTTAGAAGCTAGTTTGTTTAAAAAACCAATTATTACTTACACTCCATTCAAGGCAGAATTTCCCAGAAAATTAGCAAATGATTTAGGACAAAAGGTAACTTCACTGGATGAATTAAAAAAAAAAATTGATGGCATATTTTTAGATCTTAAAAAAACCAAAAAACAAAAAAAAGTAAATAAGTCTCTTCCTAAAATACTTCAAAAAAAATTATTTATTGATGAAAAGGAAATTGCTGCGCTTAAAATGCTTAAGGTATGGGAAAGCATCGGTAGTGAGAAACTTTCAAAATCAAATAATTGGTTTTTATTTAAATCTAGATTAAGACTTGTAAAAATTTTTAGAATGAGAAATTTATTCTTAAGTAATCCTAAAAATTTTAAATTTCCTCCATTTGAGAGAGAAAAAGTTCTTACAAAAATCTACGAATTAATAAAAATATTAAAAATTAAAGAGGAGTTAAATTGTGAGTTTCTATCAGACAGAACTCTTTTAATTAAAAAGAAATAATTTTATGCAAACTATAAAAAAAATTTTGTTTTTACTTAATGCACGTGAGCGCAAACAAGCATTTTTTTTATTATTGATGATTATTATAATGGCTTTACTTGATATGTTAGGAATTGCATCTGTTGTACCTTTTATGGCAGTTATCACAAACCCTGATATTATTGAAACTAATGAATATTTAAACAAGATTTTTCTAATATCAAATAGATTTGGTGTTGAGGATAAAGATCAGTTTCTTTTTGTTCTAGGTGTATTCGTTTTTTTATTTTTAGTTATCTCATTAAGTTTCAAGGCCTTGACGAGTTATGCTCAATTGAGGTTTGTTCAAATGAGAAGATATACTATTGGTAAACGTATTTTAGAAACTTTTTTACGCCAACCTTATAGCTGGTTTTTAAATCGTAACAGTGCTGATCTAGGAAAATCTATTTTATCAGAGGTAGGTGCTATAATTGGAAAAGGTTTGAGACCGTTATTTGAACTAATATCAAGATTATTGATTGTGGTTGTCCTCATCATCTTATTAATGTTGGTAGACGTAAAAATTACACTTGTGGTAGCTTTTATAATTGGAGGGTCATATGGATTATTTTTTTATTTAACAAAAAATTATTTGTATCGAATTGGAAAAGAACGTTTTAAAAATAATACCTCGCTTTTTATGTCGATTAATGAGGCTTTTGGTGCTGTAAAGGAAATAAAAATTGGAGGATTAGAAAAAACTTATATAGAAAGATTTTCTGATCCCGCAAAAGTAGTTGCAAGAAAAGAAGCTTATGCAGGAATCTTAGCTCAATTGCCTCGGTATTTTTTAGAAGCCATAACTTTTGGTGGTGTTATCTTAATGGTACTCTATTTAATGGTAGAAAAAGGTAGTTTTAATAATGCTTTGCCATTAATTAGTTTGTTTGTATTCGCAGGTTATCGTTTATTACCATCCTTGCAATCGATTTATGCTTCTTTTAATCAAATTACTTTTGTTTCTACTGCAGTTGATTCTTTGTATGCAGATCTTAATAGTTTAACAAAAATTGATACAACAAAAGATATAAATAAAATTTCACTTAATAAATCGATTGATTTGAAACAAGTTTATTATAACTATCCCAATTCATCAAAAACAGCCTTAAGGGATATCAATATCCATATTCCAGCCAGAACTACAGTCGGATTAATGGGTTCAACAGGTAGTGGCAAAACAACAACAATCGATATTATCATTGGGTTGCTAGAGGCTCAAAAAGGTACATTGGAGGTAGATGGTAAAATTATAACAAAAAATAATTCTAGAAATTGGCAAAGTTCAATTGGATATGTGCCGCAACATATTTACTTAGCAGATGACAGCGTTGCTGCAAATATTGCTCTTGGAACAAAATCAAATGATATTAACAATGAGGCTGTAGAAAAATCCTCAAAAACTGCAAATTTGCACGAATTTGTTATTAATGAATTGCCAAATCAATATCAGACTAAAGTTGGCGATAGAGGAATAAGATTGTCGGGTGGGCAAAGACAACGTATTGGAATTGCAAGAGCACTTTATCATAATCCAAGCGTAATAATTTTTGATGAAGCAACAAGCTCGCTTGATAATAATACTGAAAAATTAGTAATGAATGCCATCGAAAAAATTAGTCAAAACAAAACAATAATTTTAATTGCTCATCGTTTGAGCACTTTAAGAAATTGTGATAAAATTTTCTTAATGGAAAAAGGTGAAATTAAAAAAGAAGGAACTTTTAAGGAATTAATTACATCTGAGAATAATTAAATTACTAAATAGATTTATCTAATAATGAAAAATTTATTAAAGTGTTTAATTATCATCTAATTTAAAAATATGCGTATTCAACCATCAGTTACTGTAATAATTCCATATAAAGATAATTTAGAATATTTATTTTTTGCATTAAATTCAGTTTTTAATCAAACATATAAATATTATAAAATTTTGTTAATATATGATGATGAAAGTAAAGTTGATTTAGTAAAAATAAAAAATTATTTAAAATTAAAATATAAAAAAAAATTACCATTTATCAAAATTGAAGTTAATAAAAAAAATTTAGGAGTAGGATACTCAAGAAATATAGGTATTAAAAAAAGCAATACAAAATATGTCGCTTTTTTAGACTCAGACGACATTTGGTCAAAGAATAAACTTAAAATCCAGATCAATTATATGGAAAAAACTAAACAAGTGTTCTCTCATACTTCACATTATATTATTGATGAAAAAAATAGGACAATCTCCTCTAGAAATGCTCCTCAGAAAATCATATTTGATGATCTATTGAGATCATGTGATATTGGTTTATCTACGGTTATAGTAAATACAAAATTTTTAAAAAAAAATAATTTTTATTTTCCTAAAATTAAAACAAAAGAAGACTTTGTTCTTTGGCTAAAAATAGCAAAACAAGTAAAGTCTATAAAAGGAATAAATAAAAAACTTATGTACTATAGAAAAACCAATAATTCCTTATCATCAAATAAATTTATTGGTATTATTAATGGTTTTAAAGTTTATAGAATTTATATGAATTATAGTATTATGAAATCATTATATTTTCTGTTTATACTTTCATTTAATTATTTTAAAAAAAATATATTTAGATAAAAGCTTAAAATATGAAACTCACCTTTAGTTTATTTTTTTTTTTATTTTTTTTCTTACTTGCTATTAACTATTTACTTAAAAAATTTGATTTAAGTTTGGATAGGCAGACAGTTAGTGAAAAACATAAATCACTTTTAAGAGATGATGGTGCTATTCCATTGTCGGGGACTTTTTATTTTATGCCTATAATTCTAATATTATTTTATAATTTGGATTTAAAAATGATTATCTGTTGTAGTTTATTATTTTTATTAGGTCTACTTGCTGATTTAAAGATTATAACTTCATATAAATTAAGGTTAATTTTTCAATTTTTGTTAATTTCTTCACTTTTTTTTATTTCCAAAGATATAAAAATTGATACCAGAATTATTTTTATAAATAATTTGATGAACTATGATCTAGCAAGAATTTTAATATGCACTTTTTTTTTCATGGTTCTTATAAATGGATTTAATTTAATTGATGGCACAAACTGCCTATGTTCATTAAATTTTTTGGTAATTTCAATTTTTTTATATTTATTATTCATAAATTCAAATATTGTATTAATAAATAATGAGTTAAGTGTATTTGTAGTTTCATTATTAATTTTTTTAATATTTAATTTTTTTGGTAAGAATTTTCTTGGAGATGGTGCTGCCTATGGAATTGGTTTTTTAATTGGATATCTATTGTTAAAAATATCAATGATAAATGAAAGTGTATCACCTTATTTTGTTGCCAATTTACTTTGGTATCCAGCATTTGAAAACTTATTTTCTATTATAAGAAGAAATTTTTCAAACAGTAATAATTATCTACCTGATACTAATCACTTACATCAATTGATATTTAAATATTTTAAAAAAAAAAAATTAATAAAAAAAAACTTTATTCTTAGTTCATTAATTGGAATATCTATTAATTCAATATTGTTTATAAATTATCTAATTGGTTTCAAAAATTTTAATAGTTCAATAATTCAAATTATTTTGATTTCAAGTTCAATATTTTTATATCTAGTTTCTTATTATTTTTTTAATAAAAAACTTGGTTAATTATTCCAAGAAAGTATTATTTAAAAACTATTAATAAAGAGTATTTGCTTTATAACTAAGATAAAATAAATTTTATGTTTGATACACTTATTTTTTTTCTATTTTTTTATTTATTGCTTATTTCAATAATTGGTTTTGGATTTCTTTTTCAAAATATATTTTATGGAGCAATAATAAATTATAACGATCAAAAAGTAATTTATACTGGATTTTATGGGTTATTTTTATTAACTTTTGTTTCAATTTTAACAAGTTTATTTTTTCCACATAATTTTACGCACAATTTGTTACTTCATTTTTTTGGTATTTCGTCTTTTTTAATCATAAAAGTTAAAGAAAAAAAAAAATATCTTAAAACAATTTTTTTTATTTCAATTTTTACTATTTTAGCAATTCTTATATCAAAAACCCACGATGACTTTTCATATTACCATCTACCATTCACGAAGTATTTAACAGAACATAAAGTTATTTTTGGTATGGGAAATATTTCTCACGGATACAAATTATTATCTTCTTTATTTTTTTTAAATTCAACTTTTTATTTACCATACATCGAATATTTTGCTTTTCATTTTAGTTCAATATATTTTCTCATATTTTTTAATTATTTTTTATTTAAGGAAATTTTTTCAAAAGTTAATCATGAAATTACTAAATATCTTTATTTATTTGCGTTAGTCTTTTTTAACTTATCATTTAATAGAATTTCAGAATATGGTACTGATAAAATCGGTCAACTTTTAATAGTACTTTTAATAATTAAGATTTTCCAGCTTACATGTTTTGAAAAGAAAAAAATTAATTTGAATAGTATTTTATTGATAATACCGTTAATGGCATTTTGTTTGACTTTAAAAACTTATTTTTTACCTTATATATTGATCGGATTAACTCTATTTTTCTTAAATGGTAAAATATCAAAAGACCTTAAGATTATATTTTTTTCAAAATCTTTTTTAATTTTCATCTCAACGCTGATTATTTATTTTGTTCATCATTTTATATCTACAGGGTGTATAATTTCTCCTATAAGTATGACATGCTTTGGTGACAATTTTAATTGGGCATATGATAAAGAGCATTATGAAAGATTATCTAACTGGTTGGAACAATGGTCAAAAGCAGGAGCTGGACCAAATTTTAGAGTCGAGGATCCCTCAATATACATTCAAAATTTTAATTGGGTTCCAAGATGGTTTGAATATTATTTTATGGGAAAAGTTAAGGATCAATTATTAATATTGTTAGTAATTTTTTCAGTAATTTTTATACTATTCAAAAAATTCAAAATTAGATTAAAAAGATCATCTATAACAAAAGAGTTTTTATTTTTTTATTTATTAATTTTATTAATTTTTTTAGCTTGGTTTACCAATCATCCACAATTGAGATATGGTGGCTACTCAATATCATTTCTAATTATATCAATTCCACTAGCTTTATTATTTAATAACTTTGAAGACAAAAATTCTTTCAAGAAAAAATTTAAGTTTTTAACAATTTTAGTAATTGTTATCTTTAATTTAAAAAATATTCATAGAATTAATGCAGAAGTTCAAAGAACAGATCATTACAAGTATGACAATTTTCCTTTTTTTGCTATTCCTGAAAAAGAGTATGATTTTGAAAAAACTTCATCTGGTTTGGTAGTTTATAAAACTGATGGTCATTGCTGGAATACACCATCACCATGTGTCCAAAGTTTGGGAGAATTGGGCCTAAAAACAATGAAAAAAAATGGGTACTTTTTTTTTATAAATAACCAAAAATAAAAAACAAATGTTTTATTCTAAATTAATCATAACTATTTTAAATTTTTTAGATTTTTTTCAACAAAAAAAAATTATAAAATTAATCAAAATTAAATTTTTAAGACCAATAACTGTTTTTGATGTTGGTGGTCACCATGGAGAAACTATTAAGTTATTTTCCAGTAAATTGAAAATTAAAAAAATTTATTCATTTGAAGCTAGTCCTCAAAACTTCCAAGTTTTAAAAAAAAATATCTCTAAAAAAAATATAGATGCAGGAAAAGTAGAAATCTTTAATTTTGGTTTAGGAAACAAAATATCAAAAAGTTTTATTAATCAAGCAATTGAATCTTCTTCATCCACCATTAATGAATTAAACAAAGAATCAAATTACTTGAAAAGAAAACTCAAGATTTTAAATATCAAAAAAAAGGATAACTTTCATCAAAAAATACCAATTCAATTAGTTACATTAGACTCTTTTATAGAAAAACATGATATTCAAAAAGTAGATTTATTAAAAATAGATACAGAAGGTTACGAGTTTAATGTATTAAAAGGACTATCAAAACATTGTCAAAAAATTAATTTGATTTATTTTGAGCATCATTATGATGACATGATAATTAAAAATTATAAATTTGGGGATATTCATAATTTATTAAGAGAAAAAGGTTTTATAATGATTAAAAAAAGTAAGATGGTATTTAGAAAATCTTTTGAATATGTTTATGAAAATCAAAAAAATTAAAAATTATTTTAGATACAGCTATTTTTGATTATCTTTTCATTCTTAATTTGTAGTAAGCCGCAAGAACTATATATAACATCCGTAAAGCATTTGAAATAACAGAGGTCATTTTGGTCTCATTTTCTTTTCTTTCATAATAAGTAACTGGTACTTCTGTAATTTTTAAATTATTTTTGTATGCACTTATTAAAAGATCAAAATCACCCCATAAATCTTTTACCCCCCATTTTGAGATATCTTTTTTAATTTTAATCCAATCTTTTTTATAAAATATTTTAGTTCCACATAAAGTATCTGTTATTTTTTTTTTAAATAGTAAGCTAAACAAACTCGCAAAAAAACTATTTCCGATGAAATTATTAAATTTCATGGCACCGTCTTTTTGTGGGTAAATCATTCTAGTACAATTTATAAAATCAGTGCTTGTTTCTTTTAATACATTTATTGAAAACTCAATATCCTTAAAACTTACTGTTAAGTCTGCGTCATAAATTACAATTATATCTCCACTTGATAGATCAATACCTTTATAAACATTTTCAGATTTACATACCCCAGGACCATTGTATTTAATAATTTTATATTCACTTAATTTCTCAGATAATTTATCGATTTCCTGTATTGTGTTGTCTGAAGAATTATCATCACCAAATAGATATTCGTAGGATTGATTATTATTTATAATTTCTTTTTCAAAAGTTTTTATATTATTTTCTTCGTTCTTACACGGTATTATAAATGAAACTTTCAATTCATCGTTCTTTGAAAAATCTTTATTTTTTTTTTTTAAAATTGTTATACTTGAAAGACAAAAGATGTTTAATAAAGGTAATCTAAAAATTCTATTTAATAAATTCGTAAAAAAAGGAATATAAATTGGGAGTGCTATGATTTTTTCATTTCTAATTACTTCTAAGTTACAAATTGAGTATAAATTTTCCAAGTAAGAAGAGGGTAAAAAATTATTTTTTTTTGGTGAAAAATTAAAAAAAAATTTTAATAATTTTATTATAATCATCCAAACCATATTTTTTGATAGAATAATTATTTTTGTATCATTATTAATTTTTCTAGATAAGTTTAATAAATTTGATGTCGGATTAGACTGATGTTCTATGTCAGAAATTAAAATCGTATCACATTCGGGCAATATATTTTTCCAATTATCATCAATATAATTAATTTTATCATTATATTTAATTTCATACTTTTCATCTATTTCTTTTATAAAAATCTTATTAGATTTAATATTCTTTCCTAATATTGAATTTCCAGCACAAAAAATTATGATATTTTTTGTACTATCGATACAATTATTAATAAAACCTGAAATTTCTTTAAATAAGAAATTTTTTTTTTTTAAAAAATTTATTCTTTTTTCAAAGTTTTTTTTAAAGAATGAGATACTAGAATTTAGATAATATTCATGGTTTGGAGGTTCTGAATTATTCATTTATTTCAATTCTATATAAATTTTAAATTCTTTTTAAAGATATCATATATTTCTAATAAACTAGAAAAATCAATATTATTTGATAGTTTACAATTCATATTAATTGTTTATAAACCTCCCTGCCGGTAATTATTGCGAAAGTGTCATACCCGATCCCATTCCGAACTCGGAAGTCAAGCCTTTCAGCGCCGATGGTACTTTGTCTTAAGATATGGGAGAGTAGGTCATTGCCGGCATACTAAAGATATTATGAAAATTAAAAGTTCGCTAAAATCTATCAAAAAAAGAGATCTTAACTCAAAATTAGTGAGAAGACGTGGTAGAGTTTATATAATAAATAAGACAAATCCAAAATTCAAAGCAAGACAAAAATAGATTTATGGATAATGAGAACCATAAAAATACCTGGAATAATTTTACTAAATTTGTTCTTTGGGGGACAGTTGCGGTCATTATAGTACTTGTTTTGATGGCAATCTTTCTACTATAAGATCTCAATGCATTTAGCCTCTATCTTAGAAAATAAAGAAGTCGAAAAAAGACTAGCAATTACTCCTGAGATTGCAAAAAAATACATAAGTTTAGGTTTCAAATTATCATTACCAAATGGATATGGTACACACCTGGGTTTTAAAGATGAGGACTATAGTAATTCAGGAGTCAATATTATGAACAACGAAAAGGAAATAATAAATAATGCTGATGTTATTATTCAATTAGGATTGCCCGATGATGAAAAATTAACATTATTAAAAGAAAATCAAACTTTAGTAGGCACATTAAACGCTTTTTCAAATAAAGAAAAATTAGAAAATTTAAAAACAAGAAAAATAAATTGTTTTTCTTTAGAACTACTTCCAAGAATAACAAGAGCACAATCAATGGATATTTTATCTTCGCAAGCTAATCTTGCAGGGTATAAAGCTGTCATAGAAGCCTTTCAAGTTTATGAAAGAGCAATTCCTATGATGATGACTGCAGCCGGTACAGTTCCTGCGGCAAAAGTATTAGTAGTTGGTGCAGGTGTGGCTGGATTGCAAGCAATAGCAACAGCAAAAAGAATGGGAGCGGTTGTATTTGCAACAGATGTTAGAATGGCTTCAAAAGAACAAGTAGAGAGTTTAGGTGGTAAATTTCTCACAGTTGAAGGAGCTGAAAATTTAGAAACTGAAGGTGGATATGCAAAAGAAGCTTCTGAAGATTTCAAAAAAAAACAAGAGGAACTTCTATCAGAGACATTAAAAAAAATAGACATTATAATTTGTACTGCATTAATTCCTGGTAGAGAAGCGCCCAAGATCATTAAAGAAGAAATGTTTAAAAATTTGCGACAAGGTTCTGTAATTTATGATCTTGCTGCAATACAAGGAGGAAATACAGTATTTACAGAAGTTGATAAGATTATTGAAAAAAACGGTGTTAAAATTTTAGGCGAGACTAATATTTTGAATAAATTACCAGTATCAGCTTCTAATTTGTATGCAAAAAATGTATTTAATTTTATTTCTAATTTGTATGATAAAGAGAATAAAAAAATTAATATTAATTTAGAAGACGAAATAATTGAAAAAACTTTAATAAAATAGAATTATGGAAATAGATCCTTTTATATTTAGATTAAGTATATTCATCTTATCAATTTTTGTGGGATATTACGTTGTTTGGAGTGTAACACCTTCGCTTCATACCCCGTTAATGTCTGTGACTAATGCAATATCCTCTGTAATTATAGTGGGTGCTATTATTGCTGCATTGTCTAGTAATGATGGGGTTATTTTTTCCTCATCTAGTGTATTTGGATTTTTAGCAATTGTTTTGGCAGCTGTTAATATTTTTGGAGGTTTTTTAGTCACCCAAAGAATGCTTGCAATGTATAAAAAAAAGAAAAAGGATAAATAAATAATGTCTCCAAACCTTTCAGCAATTTTATATTTGATATCAGGAGTTTTATTCATATTGGCTTTAAGAGGCCTATCCTCACCAGAAACTTCAAGAAAAGGAAATTTATTCGGAATAATAGGTATGGTGATAGCAGTTACTGTCACATTTTTATCTGTTGGTAATTTTACGTCTGGCTTTATTTATGTTCTGATCTTTCTCGCAGTTGGTGGAACCGTTGGAGCTTTCATAGCCTATAAAATTCCAATGACAGCAATGCCAGAACTGGTTGCAGGCTTTCATAGCTTAGTTGGATTAGCTGCTGTATTTGTTGCTATTTCAGCTTTTATAAATCCTGAGGCTTTCGGACTTGGAACACCAGGAAATATAAAACTTGCTAGCTTAATAGAAATGGCTATTGGTGCTGCAGTTGGAGCAATTACTTTTTCAGGATCTGTTATTGCATTTTTAAAACTTCAGGGAATAATGTCAGGCGCACCCATAACTTTTAAAGGTCAGCATGCACTAAACGCATTAATATTAGTTTCAATAGTAGTTTTAACTTATTATTTATGTTCTACGCAATCATCTAACTTATTTTGGATTTTAATAGCAGTTTCTTTTTTAATTGGTTTTTTAATTATAATCCCAATTGGAGGGGCAGATATGCCAGTAGTAATTTCAATGCTAAACTCATACTCAGGGTGGGCCGCTGCAGGAATAGGTTTTACTCTGGAAAATACTGCTTTAATAATCACAGGTGCTTTAGTTGGTTCATCAGGGGCAATACTTTCATATATAATGTGTAAGGGAATGAATAGATCATTTTTTAATGTAATATTAGGAGGTTTCGGTGCAACAGATCAATCAGTTGGAGATAAAAATAAAGAACAGAGACCTGTTAAAAGTGGTAACGCAGATGATGCTGCATTTTTAATGAAAAATGCATCTTCAGTAATCATTGTTCCAGGCTATGGAATGGCTGTAGCTCAGGCTCAACATGCACTTAGAGAAATGGTCGATACGTTAAAAAAAAATGATATTAAAGTATCGTATGCAATTCACCCGGTTGCTGGAAGAATGCCTGGTCATATGAATGTATTGCTAGCTGAGGCAAATGTGCCATATGACGAAGTATTTGAGTTAGAAGAAATAAACAATGATTTTGCTAATGCAGATGTAGCATTTGTTATTGGAGCAAATGATGTTACAAATCCTGTTGCAAAAACTGATCCTCAAAGTCCAATATATGGAATGCCAGTCTTAGATGTTGAAAAATGTAAGTCAGTTTTATTTGTAAAAAGAAGTCTATCACCTGGTTATGCAGGAATTGATAATGACTTATTTTACAAAGAAAATACTTTAATGTTATTTGCAGATGCAAAAAAAATGACAGAGGACATTACTAAAAATCTGTAGTTTCAATGAATACTAAAATATTTTGTGATATTGCTGATTTAAATTCTATAAAAAAATTCAATAAAAAAAAAATTGTAAAAGGTTTCACAACCAATCCAAGCTTAATGAGAAAAGCAGGTGCAACAGACTATAAATCTTACTCAAAACGTATACTTAAGATATGTAAATCTAAACCTATTTCATTTGAAGTATTTGCTGATGATCTAAAGTCTATGATAGAACAAGGTAAAAAGATTAATACTTGGGGTAGTAATGTTTATGTAAAAGTACCAATAGTAAATTCTAAAAATAAATTTACAGGTAGTGTAATTAGGGAACTCAATAATCAAAATATTAAATTGAACATTACAGCAGTTTACTCAGCTAAACAAACTGAAAAAATTTTAAAAATTATTAATAAAAAAACAAAAGTAATAATATCTATTTTTGCAGGTCGAGCAGGAGATAGCGGAAAGGACCCAATACCTGAGTTTATTAAAAGTATTAAACTTGCTAGGAAATTTAAGAATATAGAAATTTTATGGGCAAGTGTTAGAGAACCTTATAATTATTTGCAAGCAAAACAGCTTGGTTGTCACATTATAACGATTCCACCATCAATTATTGAAAAAATTGAAACTAAAGGTAAATCTTTGAATCAATTGACAATAGATACGGTTAAAGCTTTCTTAATCGATAGCAAAAAATCGAAATTTAAAATTTAGATAAATTGGTTGCGGGGGACGGATTTGAACCGCCGACCTTCAGGTTATGAGCCTGACGAGCTACCAGACTGCTCCACCCCGCGGTATACTTAAATTCTATTTTTAAGTTTATTTAATTTTTTAACTCTTTTAATATTTTCTTGAAGAATTCTCTTTTTTTTCTCTGAGGGTTTTTCATAAGTATTTTTTAACTTTATCACTTTAAAAAAACCATCTCTTTGGAGTTTTCTTTTTAAAACTCTTAAAGCTTGTTCAATATTATTATCTTTAACTTCTATTTTAATAACTACCTCCAAAAAATCGTGTAAATAACATTTTTATAATTTTATGTCTATTAATTTTATTCATTAATTTGTGGTTTGTTGAATTAGTTTTGCTTTTTCTTTTTGTTTTTTCTCTCTTTTTATTCTTCTCTCTGCTTTTTCGATAGCCTCTACTAAATCTTTTTGAGTAAATAAGTTTAAAGCGACAGGGTCTTTAGGATTTAAATTATTATAGTTCCAATAACTTTTATTTCTAATCGCAGTTACAGAGTTTTTGGTAACACCAACTAATTTTGCTATCTGAGAGTCTTTTAAAATATTATGCTGACGGATTAACCAAAGTGCTGAGTCAGGTTTATCTTGTCTTTTAGATAGCGGAATGTATTTTTTAGTCTTTTTATCAGAATTGGAGATTTCAATATCAGAACTTTTTATTACCAAAGGTCTATTTTCATCCTTAGATGAAAGTTCTATTTCTTCTCTAGTAAGTTGTCCTGAAATAATTGGATTGTACGCTTTAATTCCTTTTGCAACTTCTCCATCTGCAATACCTTGAATTTCAACTTCGTGTAATTTACAAAAGTCAGCTATTTGTTTAAATGTAAGGGTTGTATTTTCAACAAGCCAAACAGCAGTTGCCATTGGCATTAATGGAGCATTTGACATTTAATTTTTTTTCTCTGATTTAAAATTTTGAAATTTTTTATTGAACTTACTTATTCTTCCTTTATCCATCAGTTTCTGTTTACCACCTGTCCATGCAGCATGAGATTTTGGATCTATTTCTAGTTTTAGAATCTCACCTTCTTTCCCCCAGGTAGATTTAGTTTCAAATTGTGTACCATCAGTCATTTCAACTTTTATAGAGTGGTAGTTTGGATGAATATTTTTTTTCATGACGAGACTTATAACAAAAGAAATTTCTAAAACAATTAAAAGTTATTCAATTTTTCAAGTAATTTTGAATTAATGTCAGTGCTGGAGGCAATAATTTTGATATTTTTATTAGTTGATAGATTAATCTCATTTAGTACTCCGCCAGCTTCTTTTACTAAAATAATACCAGCTGCAATATCCCAGAGATGTAGATTATCTTGAAAATATCCGTCATATTTTCCGGCTGCTACATATGCCATATCGAGAGCTGCACATCCTGATTTTCTGTAAGGCAAATTAATTTCATTTTGAATTTTGCCTCCAGTTGCAAACAAACAATTATCTATTTCATTTTTTTTTGAAACCCGTATTCTTTGATTGTTAAAAAAAGCACCATTTTCTTTTTCTGCAAAAAACATTTCATTTTTTATGGGATCAAAAATTAATCCTGAGACAATTTCATTATTAGATTTTAGTGCTATTGAAATAGCAAAATGAGGAATGCCATGTAAAAAATTTATAGTTCCATCAATTGGATCTATGACCCAAGTGTTATTTTTATCCTTATTATTTTCAATTCCACTTTCTTCACTAATAATAGAATAATTTGGCCTGGCTTTTTTAAGTTCTTCAATAATTATTTTTTCTGCTTTTAAATCTGAATTAGTAACAAAGTCTGTCGGGCCTTTTTTAGAAACTTGTAATTTTTCAATTTCACCAAAATCTCTAATCAAAACTTTTGAGGCTTTTTCACTTGCCTTTATCATAATATTTAAATTTGCTGATATTGAGTTCACAAAATTAAACCTTTTTTATATATTCTAAATTTCTTGTATCAATAATAACTTCATCTCCAGCTTCGATAAAAGGAGGAACTTGAATATGTAATCCATTATTTAATACTGCTGGTTTATAGGATGATGATACCGTCTGACCTTTCAATGCAGCATCTGTAAATTCAATTTTACAATTAACTTGATTGGGCAAATCTATAGAAATAGGTCTTTCATTATAAAAACTTACAGATACATTTAAATTTTCAGTTAATAATTTACCTTTTTCACCTATCACATCTTTTTTAATTTCAATTTGCTCGAATGATTTAGGGTCTATAAAAAAGTAATTATTTTCATCCTCATACAAATAATTAAAATTAGTTTCCTCTACTGATGCTTTCTCAACAGTTTCATTAGATCTAAATCTCTCATTTAATTTTGTATTTTTATTAACACTTTTCATTTCCACTTGAGCAAATGCTCCACCTTTACCAGGTTTTACGTGTTGAGTTTTTAGCACTTGCCATAAGTCGTTTTTAAATTCCAATAGCATTCCAACTCTTATCTCATTTGCATTTATTTTCATTTTAATAATTTAACTGCTTCTTCTGGTTTTAATTTCTTATTGTTCCAAACGTAACTTGAGATAGCTAAAAAATCTGCCTTGTTCAACAAAAGTTTTTTATAATTTAAATTATTAATACCTCCTATAGCTACCACAGGAATAATTGATGTTTTTTTAAGTTTTTTAATTATACTAACATTAGCTCTAAATTTTACTTTTTTTGTCTTTGTCGAATTAAAAGCACCAAAAGCTATGTAATCAGCTTTATTTTTATCAGCTATTTTTGCAAGTCTTAAGGAGTTATGACAGGTTACACCTATAATCTTTTTTTTTAATAATTTTCTTGCATTAGTAATATTCATATCCTTTTGACCTATATGGCATCCATCTGCATTAATCTTTTTTGCTAATACAGGGTCATCATTTATTAAAAATTTAACTTTAAATTTCTTACAAATTTTTATTAATTTTTTTGCTATTTTGAGTTTATTTTCATACTTATCTTTTTTTAATCTTAATTGGAAAAAACTTATTTTATTAGACTTAAGAACTTTGATTAAGTCTCCATAAAAAGATTCAAAAATTTTATTTGGAGAAATTAAATAAAGAAACTTTTTTTTATTAATTTTCAAGTTCCTTCGACCATTCACTTTTAGCTGCCAAAGTATTCATTTTTGCCCTATGGTTGAATACTTTTTGAGTACCTTCAATATCATTTAAATTTTTTGACCAATATTTTAGAGCACTTTGTTGCAAAGCTCTTCCATACGAGTAAGTCATGATGAAGTTTGTCTTGTTTTCTTTATTTATCAAATTTAAGTTTTCTGTTGCTTCAACTTCTGCTTGGCCACCCGATAAAAAAGCAATTCCTGGGACCTCAGATGGAACTGAATTTTTAAGACATTCAATTGTTAATTTTGCAACTTCCTTACCTGGAATTTTTTTACCAGAGTCAGTTCCTGCTAGAATCATATTTGGTTTTAAAATTACACCTGTCAGGTCTATCTTATGTAATATTAACTCTTCAAAACATCTTTTTATTACCTCGGTTGTTTTTATAAGACAATCTTGAGCTGAGTGGTTTCCATCCATTAAAACTTCTGGCTCTACTATTGGTACCATATTACATTCTTGTACCAATGCCGAATATCTAGCAAGTGCATGGGCGTTTGAATGTATTGCAAGTTTACTAGGATGTTCTTTAGTTATATTATAAACTCCTCTCCATTTTGTGAATCTAGCACCGAGCTTATAATACTCTTTTAATCTATCTCTAAGACCATCCAAGCCTTCAGTAATTTTTTCGTTTGGAGAATTTGCTAAAATTTTAGCACCTGTGTCAACTTTTATACCTGGAACAGAATTTACTGAAGTAATTAGTTCTGGAACATTTTTTTTATTTAATAATCTTTGTTTTATAGTTTCATCATAAAGTATCACCCCCCCAATACAGTCTGACATGCTACTAGAACTAAAAAGAGTCTGTCTAAAAGATAATCTATTTTCAGGTGTTGATGGTACATTTACAGCCTCTAATCTTTTTGACATAGTTGCTGTACTTTCATCAGCAGCAAGTATTCCTTTGCCATTAGATATAATTTTCAAGGCTATTGAATTTAGTTCAGACATATTTTATTTAAGAGCGCTTATACCAGGAAGTATTTTTCCTTCAAGATATTCTAAAAAAGCTCCACCTGCAGTTGAAACAAAATTAAAATTATTAATTGCATTAATTTTATTAATAACAGCAATTGTATCTCCACCCCCTGCAACTGAATAAATTAAATTTGATTTAAAATTTTTTACTATAGATTTAGCTATTTCATAACTGCCATTAGCAAAATCGGGATTTTCAAAATACCCAGCTGGACCATTCCACAAAATAGTTTTGCTTGAATTTATTAAACTATCTATTTTTTTTATAGTTTTAGGTCCTATATCTAAAATCATATCATCATCTTTTATATCAATTAAATCTTTTACATTAGGTTTGTCATCAAGCTTTTTTCCAGTAACAACATCTTCAGGATATATAATTGAACAAGAATTTTCTTTAGATTTATCAAATATTTTTGAAATCATTTCATCACAGTTTTTTTCAAAAATAGATTTACCGATTGAAAATTTTTTGAAATTTAAGATATTATTAGCCATTCCACCAACAAAAATTATGTTATCAAATTTAGGAATTAAATTTTCAATAATACCAATTTTCGTAGAGATTTTAGACCCACCAATTATACAAGTAATTGGTTTTTTTATATCGTTAGTAATTTTTTCAAGAGCGTTCACTTCAGAATTTAGCTGAAGACCTGCATAAGATGGTAAATATTTTGTAATATTAGCGACCGAAGCGTGAGCTCTATGAGAACAAGAAAAAGCGTCATTTACATAAATATCACCAAAAGAAGCCAAATGTTTAGCAAAAGCTAAATCATTTTTTTCTTCCTCTGAATAAAATCTAATATTTTCTAAAATTAAAACATTTTGATTTAAATTTTTAAATAAATCTTTATCATTTATTTTTCTAATATCTTCACTTAATAATTTTATCTTTTTGTTTATTTTTGTTTCTAGATTATCACGAATTGGTTTCATGGATAATTCATTATGAATTTTGCCATTTGGTCTACCAACGTGAGATATTATTATTATTCTAGCTTTT
The DNA here is from genome assembly GCA_902622805.1 of uncultured Pelagibacteraceae bacterium. Classification (GTDB taxonomy): domain Bacteria; phylum Pseudomonadota; class Alphaproteobacteria; order Pelagibacterales; family Pelagibacteraceae; genus Pelagibacter. Next base: position 24,626 of record CACNRG010000003.1, read on the forward strand.
TTCTCTAATAAAAAATTTATAATTGGAAGTATTTTTTTTATTCTCGTATCATCTTTAATTATTCCGTTTTTTAAAGGAACATTTAAATCTAATCGTAAGAGAACTCTTTTGCCACCCAGGTTTTGCAGATCTTGAATAGCCTTCATTAAGAATTATTATAAATATATTCTGCAATATCGCACATTCTATTTGAAAAACCCCACTCATTATCATACCAAGCTGAAATTTTTCCCATATTAGTTCCAATTACATTAGTCAAAGATGCATCAATTATTGCCGACGCTGGGTTATGATTAAAATCAATCGAAACTAATTTTTCATATGTAATATTTAAAACTGAATTACTTTGTTTTTTTATGTATTCTTCGAAAGTTTTATTAATTTCATCTTTAGTTAAATTTTCTTTAGTACAAAAAACTAGCTCTACCAAAGAAACATTTGGAGTGGGGACTCTCATTGCAATACCTTCAAGTTTTCCTTTTAAAGAGGGAATAATTTCTCCAATTGCTTTTGAGGCTCCTGTAGAAGTTGGTACTATAGATTGACTTGCAGATCTTGCTCTTCTTGGATCTTTGTGAGAATTATCTAATATTCTTTGATCGCTCGTAAAAGCATGTATCGTGGTCATAAATCCTTTTACGATTTTGAATTTGTCATTTAAAACGTTCACAACAGGAGCTAAACAATTTGTTGTACAGGATGCTGCTGAAATTATTTCATCGTTTTTTTCAATTTTTTTTTCATTTACACCAAATACAATTGTTTTGTCAGCATTTTTACATGGTGCAGATACAATTACTTTTTTTGCACCATTCTTTATATGTGGAATCAGCTTTTCCTTTGAGTTAAATTTTCCTGTGCACTCAAAAACATAATCCACATCAAATTTTTTCCAATCTATTTTCTCAAGTTTTGTTTCCTGACTAAATGTAATTCTATTACGATCTATAATAAGTTTATCATCATCAAATTTAATTTCTGAATTAAACTTACCATGAACAGAATCATATTTTAAAAGAGTTGAGCTTGTCTCAAGATTAGTTCTATTATTAATGTGTTTAATTTCTATTTTTTTATTATTATTCTCAATTATAGATCTAATAATCATTCTTCCTATTCTTCCCAATCCATTAATTCCAATTTTTAATTTCATAATTTTTCTTTAATTTTTTTAACTATACTTTCGGTACTTATTCCAAAATGATCATAAATTTTCTTATAAGGAGCACTTTTTCCAAAATCATCAATCCCAAAATTTAAACCATTGTAGCCAGTATATTTCTTCCAATAATTTGTTTCAGAAGCTTCTATAGATACAACAAGATCTGTCTCAGCTAAAATTGCACTTTTATAACCTTCACTTTGTTGATCAAATAACTCGTGACAAGGCATTGATATAATTTTTGAATAGATACCTTCTGTGGCTAATTTATGACCAACTTCACTTGCTAAACTAGTTTCTGATCCAGTTGCTATAATTGTTACTTTTATTTTATCATTTGTTCTCAATATTTCATAAGCACCTGTCGAAGACATATTTTTTACTGAACTCTCAACTCTCACAGGTTTAATTCCTTGTCTTGTCAATGCAATCACACTCGGTGTATTTTTGCTTTCAAGCGCTAATTGCCAACATTCAAAAGTTTCAATAAGGTCAGAGGGTCTAAAAACATTAAGATTAGGAATAGATCTCAAACTTGCCAATTGCTCAATTGGCTGATGAGTTGGCCCATCTTCACCAAGGCCAATAGAGTCATGTGTAAATACATATATTACTTTTTGTTTCATCATTGCTGCAAGTCTGATCGAAGGTTTACAATAGTCGCTAAATATTAAAAAAGTTCCACCATAGGGTATAAGACCACTATGAAGCGAAATACCATTCATAATTCCACACATTGCATGCTCCCTAACTCCATAATGAATATAATTTCCTGAGAAATCATTTGATTTAATAATTTTATGATTTTTAGTTTTTGTATTATTTGAACCAGCTAAGTCAGCTGATCCACCTATTAAACATTGAAGTTCTGAAACTATTTCTAGAAATTTTTCAGAACATTTTCTTGTTGCTAATGGTTCTAAAGTTTTTAAATATTCTGTTTTTGTTCTATCTATGGCTTTAGAAATAACATTTCTTAGAACATTGTTTTCTAGAGGAAAATCTTTTTTAAAATTTTTTCCTAAAGACCACCCTAACCAATTTAATTTTTTAAGTTTTTTACTAAAATTTTTTTCGTGCTTTTCAGCTTTTTTTGATGCTCTTTCTCCGATTATTTTCCACCCATTAATTAAATTTTTTGGAATTTCGAATGGTTTACAATCCCATTTTAATTTTTTTCTTACTAATTTTATTTCTTCTTCTCCTAATGGACTTCCATGAGAGGAGGCCCTACCTCCTTTATTTGGAGATCCATAACCAATTATTGTTTTACATGAAATCGCTACTGGTTTTTTTGATTTTTGTGCTTTTTTTAGGGCTTTTGATATTTCTTTAAAATTATGTCCATTAATTTTTATAAAATCCCAACCATAACTTCTAAACCTTTTTTCATGATCATCTGAAACTGCCAGGCTAGTTGGACCATCAATTGAAATTGAATTATTATCAAAAAGTAAAATAAGATTTTTTAATTTCAAATGTCCAGCCAAACTTAATGCTTCATGACTAATTCCCTCCATTAGACAACCATCACCTGCGAGTACATAAGTTTTGTGATTAATAATTTCTTTTCCAACTTTTTTTTTTAAAATTTCTTCAGAGATAGCAAAACCCACTGCATTTGATATACCCTGACCTAATGGACCTGTTGTAGTTTCTATACCACTGTTAGGATGATATTCTGGATGTCCCGCACATATAGAGTTGAGTTGTCTAAAATTTTTAATATCATTTAAGGAAACACTTTTGTATCCAGTTAGATGTAAAAGTGAGTAAAGCAACATCGATCCGTGCCCGGCAGAAAGTACAAATCTGTCTCTATTAATCCAACTCGGATTTTTTGGGTTAAAGTTAAGAAAATCTCTAAATAAAACTGTTGCTACATCAGCCATTCCCATAGGCATACCCGGATGACCAGAATTTGCCTTTTGAACAGCATCAATAGATAAAAATCTTATACAATTAGCTAAGTTGGTATATTCTTTATTCAAAATTATCCTGTGTAGACTTAGAAGAATCTATTTAATATTATAAATATATATATATGAATTCTATAACTGAAAAAGAAAAAAAACTTAGTTCTGCATTAGAAAGATTAAGAAAATTAAATTTTAAAAATCCAGAATTAGACAAAAGTATTGTAGAATTTAATGATAAAAAAAATCAATTAGAAATTGAAAAAAAAGAGCTTGAAGATAAATATAACTTGTTAAAAGAGGATTACGACGTTTTATCTGGAAAAATAGAGGAGATAAAAGATAAAGAAAAACTAGAGGAGAGAAAACAAATTGAATTTTCAGAAAAAATTGATGAATTAAATCAAGAAACAGATATTTTATTAGAGGAAATTGACAAATGGCAAACGTAAGTATCAAATTTAATGGTAAAGAATTTTTATTATCTTGCGATGATGGTCAAGAAGAACATTTAGAGGAACTTTTAATACAATTAAATCAAAAATTTAATGAGCTTAAAAACGATCTTGGAAATTTAGGTGAAAATAAATTACTTTTAATAACAGCAGTAAAAGTAATGGATGAATACCATGAAACAAAAAAAAAAGTTGAGCAAAAAAAAAATGAATTAAAAGAGCTTTCAAATAAATTTAGAGAATTAAAAAATTTAGTTTATGACTATAAAGAAAAAAAAGAAGACGAAATAGATAGACTAATAAAAAGACATGATAATTTAAAACTTGAAATTGAAAATAATCAAAAAAATTATGAAAAATTAATTGATCAAACTGCTGATGAGATATCAAATTTCATAGATAAAGCTAATTTAGAAAAATTATCTTAAGAAATACTAGTGAATAAATCCTCTATTAGAAAAAAAATATTAAAACTAAGAAAAAAAAAATATTCAAAAAATTTATCTATTGATTTAATTAAGCTTTCAAAATTTTTAGATAAAAAGAGATTTACCTCAAAAATTATTGGAGGCTATTATCCATTCAACTATGAATTAAATATATTAAATATATTAGAAAAATTTGAAAAAAAAAATTACATAATTTCATTACCTAAAATCAGTAAAAACAATCAAATGGATTTTTTTTCATGGTCATTTAAAGAGCCTTTAAAAATTAATAAATATGGCATTCCTGAGACAACATCTAATAAAAAAATTTATCCAAATATTTTATTAATTCCATTGGTTGGATTTGATGATCAATTGAATAGGTTAGGTTATGGGGGAGGTTACTATGATAGATATTTATCTAAAGCACAAGACAAACGTAGAATAATTAAAATTGGCGTAGGTTTTTCTTTCCAAAAAATTAAAAACATACCTATAAATAAGTACGATAAAAAACTTGATTGTATCATTACAGAAAGAGAAATAATTGAATGAAAATTTTGTTCTTAGGTGATGTAGTTGGAATTTCTGGAAGTTCAAAAATTTTGAATAATTTAAAATCAGAAATAGAAAAAAAAAAAATTGATTTTGTAATTATAAATGGTGAAAACTCAGCAGAAGCAGGAGTGGGTCTTACAGAACAAAACTGTAAAGATTTTTTTAATTGTGGAGTAAACGTGATCACAACAGGGAATCATGTTTGGGATCAAAAAGCAATAATGAATTATATTGATAAAGAAAATAGACTTTTAAGACCTTATAATTTATTTGAGCCATCACCTGGTAAAGGATTTGGAGTTTATAAAACATCTAATAACAAAAACATTGGAGTTTTGAACCTTATGGGGAATGTACATATGAAAAAGTGTGAAGATGTATTTGAGACAGCAAAGAAATTTTTAACAAACAATGTTCTTGGTGAGGATTATGATTTATTGATAGTTGATTTTCATGCAGAAATTACAAGTGAAAAAAATGCTATTGGTCATTATTTTGATGGGAAAGCCACACTAGTTGTTGGCACGCATACTCATATACCAACTAGTGATGCTCGTATTTTAAAAAATGGGACAGCTTATCAAACAGATGCAGGTATGTGCGGTGATTATGATTCTGTTATTGGAATGAATAAAGAAAATTCAATTAATAAATTTCTTAAAGAAAATTCTACTAAACATTATCCTGCTCTAGGAGAGGCTACTTTAAGTGGAGTTATAGTTGATTGTGATTTAAAAACTGGGCTTTCAAAACATGTAGAAAGTTATATCTTTGGTGATCAATTAAAAAATACATTATAGTTTATGGCAGGACATTCACATTGGGCAGGTATAAAACATAAAAAAGGAAAAGCAGATAAGCAAAGATCAAAAATATTTTCAAAACTTTCAAAAGAAATTACTGTTGCAGCTAAACTAGGTGATAAAGATCCAGCAATGAATCCAAGATTGCGTTCAGCAGTTCAGGCGGCGAGATCTGCTAATATGCCGAAGGATAATATTGAAAGAGCAATAGATAAATCTTCGGTAAATACAGAATCGAACTTCGAAAATTTGAGATATGAGGGTTTTGGGCCAGATAAAGTTGCAGTGATTGTTGAAACTTTAACAGATAATAAAAATAGAACAGCCTCCAATATTAGAGCAATATTTCAAAAAGCTGGTGGAAGTCTTGGAACACAAGGATCAGCATCACATAATTTTAACCAGATGGGAGTTATCAAGATTAGTAAAGATGAAATTTCTGAAGAGGAGATACTTGAGCTTGCGATAGAAGCTGGTGCAGATGAATGTAAATCAATAGAAAATATTCATGAAATACAGTGCTCAGTAAATGAAATCTATAATGTAAAAAAAAATCTTGAAAATAGGATAAACAACTTTATTTCAACAGAAATTGAATGGATACCCTTAAATAGTGTAAAAGTTTCAGACGAAAAACAACAAAAATTAATAGAATTTTTTGAAACATTAGAAGATGATGACGATGTTCAGAATATTTTTTTAAATGCAGAGCTTAGAACCAACTGATGTTTGTAATTGGAATAGACCCTGGAATATCTGGATCAATTTGTTTTTTTGAGGATGGAAAAATTTTAGATGTAGTTGAAATGCCTACAATGACTGAAGGGAAAAAAAATAAAAGACAAGTCAATGGATCTCAAATTTATAATGAAATTACAAAAAAAATAAAACATATTGATAAGAAAGATATTAAAGTCATAGTTGAGCAAGTATCGGCTATGCCGGGTCAGGGTGTTACAAGCATGTTTAATTTTGGTCAATCTTTTGGAATACTAAAGGGAATTTGTTCTGCAATGCAACTCCCAATCTATTTTGTTAGACCAGCCAAATGGAAGAAATATTATAACTTAATTAATTCAGAAAAAGACGCAAGTAGAACAAAAGCAATAGAAATATTTCCATATTTTTCCTCAAATTTGGCAAAAAAAAAAGACTCGAATAAGGCTGATGCAATTTTAATTTCTTGTTATTTTTATGAAACATTCAGACAAGAAGAATAACAAAATTTATAGGACAAATTGATGACACAATTGAGTGTGAGAAGTTAAAAATGGAAGCTGATATAACATCTCAAGCAGTAGGTTTAGCATCTAGTGCAGATTTTTCTTTGGTTAATCTATTCATCCGAGCAGATATTATAGTTAAATCTGTAATTATTATTTTAATAGTATGTTCAATTTATTCTTGGGCGGTGATAATAGAAAAATTTAAATTATTTAAAAAAATTAATAAATCTACAGAGGAGTTTGAGGCAAAATTTTGGAACTCAAAATCTGCGGAGTCGTTTTACAATAACTTACCGTCAAATACTGAAGATCCAATGGCACTGGTTTTTAAGGAAGCAATGCAAAATTTACTGAAAAAAAGATCAAAAACAGATCTACATGAAAGAATTACAACAATGTTAGAAACTGGAATTGAAAAACAAACTTCAAAAATTAGTAAAGGTTATACTTTTTTGGCAACAGTAGGTTCAACAGCGCCTTTTATTGGTTTGTTTGGAACAGTTTGGGGAATTATGAATTCATTTCAATCTATTGCAATTTCAAGGAATACTAGTTTAGCAATTGTTGCGCCAGGAATAGCTGAAGCGTTATTTGCTACTGCATTAGGATTGTTGGCTGCAATACCAGCAGTTATTGCATACAATAAATTTAATAATGACTTAATTCTGTACTCTAAAAAATTAGAAAATTTTTCAAAAAGATTTTTAACTATAATTTAAAATGGCTTTTAAATTAAATCGTTCCTCTAAAGAACCAATGAGCGAAATAAATGTCACACCTTTTGTGGATGTGATGTTAGTGCTTTTGATAATATTTATGGTAACTGCACCATTATTAACTGTTGGTGTTCAGGTTGATCTTCCCGAAAGTTCAGCAGACTCTCTTCCTGAAGAACAAGAACCTTTGACTTTAACAATAAATTCAAAAGGAGAGATTTTTATTCAAGAGTCAAAAGTTGAGTATGAAAAAATTATTGCAAAGGTTTTAGCAGTATCAAAAAATAGAACTGACACAAGAATTTATGTTAGAGGAGATAAAACAATTAATTACGGAAGAGTTTTAGAAATTATGGGATTACTTTCGGGCTCAGGTTTTACAAAAGTTGCATTAATTTCAGAGCCATATAAAGAAAGGTAATTAGAGGGTGAATAGAAGTATTATTATATCTTCTGTTTTACATGTATTTGTAATAATTTTAACAGCAATGAGTCTTCCATTTTTAGCAAAAAAAGCAATTGATCTTCCTCCGATTGTATCCGTAGAGTTAATTCAAATTGCTGAAAAAACTAATATTCCATTTGCCCCTAAGGCTAAAAAAATTATTGATAAAGCAAAAGAAAAAGAGAAAAAATTAGTTTCTGAGCAGGCACCTCCAAAAAAAGTAAAAAAGAAAAAACCAGATGCAGTTCCAATGCCAGAGGATAATGTAAAAAAAATTAAAAAAGTAGAAGATGATACTCAAAACCCAGAAAAAATTGATAATGAAGTAAAGCAAGTTTCAGAGTTTGAAAAAGAGGAATTATTTGATCCTAATAATATTGCAGCACTAATAGATAAATCTAAAGAGGAAATAGCATCAGAAGTAAACAAAACTGATAAAATTTCTCAAGATCAATCTAAGAATTTTGAAAATACAGGTCTCACTTTAAATGAGGAAGATGCACTCAAGGCCCAGATTTTTGGTTGTTGGAGTATTCCACTTGGTTTACCATATAATGAAAACTTATTAGTACGAATTAAACTTGAATTAAATCCTGATGGTTCAGTTAGCAAATCTGAAATTTTAGACCATGCTAGAATGAATAGACCTGGACAAGGATTTTACAAAGTTTTAGCAGAAAGTGCACTTAGAGCTGTTAAATTATGTCAACCTTTAAGAGTACCTTCAACTGGATATGAGAGATGGAAAGAGTTACAATTAAATTTTGATGCAAGAGAAATGCTAGAAGGTTAACTATGAAAAATATAAAATTTTTTTTATTATCATTATTAGTAATTTTATTAAGCCCAATAAAATCATATAGTTTGATTGAAGTTGATATTACAAGAGGAAATTTGAATCCACTACCAGTGGCAGTTTCACCTCTATCTATAGATGAAAAATCTAAAATAAGTTTCGAGAATTTACTTAAAAAGAAAAATATAGGTGAAGAAATATCTTCAATTGTTGAAAATAATTTAAAAACATCTGGATTGTTTAATCCGTTAAATAAAGATGCTTTTCTTCAAGCACCTGATATAGCAAATTTAAAACCGAGATTTGAAGACTGGAACTTAATTAAAGCACAAGCACTTATAACAGGTAAAGTTACTAAGGTTGAAGATAAGTTGAGGGTTGAATTTAGACTTTGGGATGTGTTAGCTGGAAAAGAAATGATGGCTCTTGCATTTACAACAGTGCCAACTAATTGGAGAAGGGTTGGTCATATAATTTCAGATAAAGTTTATGAGAGATTAACTGGTGAAAAAGGTTATTTTGATACAAGAATTATTTATGTTGCTGAAGAAGGGCCAAAAACAAAAAGAATTAAAAAACTAGCCATAATGGATCAAGACGGTGCTAATAATAAGTTTTTAACTTTAGGTAATGAGTTAGTTTTAACACCAAGGTTCAATCCTAACAGTCAGATGGTAACTTATCTTTCTTATTTTAGAAATTTACCTCGAGTTTATTTATTAGACATTGAAACTGGTATGCAAGAGGTTGTTGGTGATTTCCCAGGAATGACTTTTGCACCACGTTTCTCTCCAGATGGAAAAAAAATAATCATGAGTTTTGCTAAAGATGGAAATTCAGATATTTATACGATGGATCTAGAAAACAGAATTGTAGAAAAAATTACAAATCATCCCTCAATTGATACATCGCCATCATATTCACCTAATGGAAAATTTATTTGTTTTAACTCTGATAGAAGCGGTTATCAGCAAATATATGTTATGAATAGTGATGGCAGCAATGTTAAAAGAATTTCTTTTGGGAATGGAATTTATGGAACGCCAGTTTGGTCACCAAGAGGTGATTTAATAGCTTTTACTAAGTTACACAAAGGTAAATTTTATATTGGTGTAATGAGAACTGATGGAAGTGGTGAAAGATTATTGACTGAAAACTTCTATCAAGAGGCTCCATCTTGGTCTCCAAATGGAAGAGTTCTTATTTTTTATAGAGAAACAAAGACAGATGATAAAGGTGAAGGTTTTTCAGCAAAACTATGGTCTATAGATCTCACAGGATACAATGAAAGAATGGTAAAAACACCTAAAGATGGGTCAGACCCATCGTGGTCGTCTTTGTTGAGTAATTAGCTTCAAAATACTTGATTTTTTAACTTGAAACATCTAGTTAGGTGTGAAAATATTAAATATTAGAAATATTGATTAAGGAGTAATAATGAAATTAAACAAAATTTTAAAAAACTTACTTTTAGTTGTAGTAGCATGTTTTGCATTAAGCGCATGCGCAACAAAAAAAGTTTCAACAGGGCAAATGCAAGGTGATGTGTATACAGGCACAGACACAGTTGAATATTTAGCTTCAGGCGTGCCAGATAGAGTATTCTTTGCAACTAATGAGTCAGTTTTAACCACTGCTTCAAGAGAAACGTTAAGAAAACAAGCTGGATGGCTAAGAAAAAATTCAAATGTAACAATTGTGCTTGAAGGTCATGCAGATGAAAGAGGTACCAGAGAATACAACTTAGCTTTAGGTGAAAGAAGAGCTAACGCTGCTAAGGATTATTTAATGACTTATGGTATTTCTTCAGACAGAATATCAGTTCTAAGTTATGGTAAAGAAAGACCAGTAGATTCTGGTTCTAATCCACTAGCTTGGTCAAAAAATAGACGATCAGTTACAGTTAAAGCAAATTAGTAAATATTTCTAAAATTTAAAGATCCCTTAATTATTAAAATTAAGGGATCTTTTTTTTGCCATCTTTATAAACATAAATCATTAATGATGAAATTCAAAAATTTATTACTAATAAAATTATTAGTTTTGTTAAATCTATTTGTACCTAAAATTTTATATGCTGATAATCATAATATTTATGAAACGCTTGAGTTAATTAAAAAAGATATTAAGACACTTGAGAAAGCAGTCTATTCAGGTTCAATTGAAATCAATAATAATACAGAGGGATCATCAAACTTTGATAATAATTCAGAGGATGTTCTAACTAGACATCTTTTAAAATTATCAGAAATTGAAAATCAATTTCAGCAACTTACAAATAAATTTGAAGAAATAAATTTTAAATTAGATAAATTATCTAACAGACTTTCAAAAGTTCAAGCAGATAATCAAATCAGATTTCAAGATATTGAAACCTCTATGACTTCAGGAGAGAGTATAAAAAAAGTTGTAAAGAAACCATCACAAGATGAAATCTTGCCAGGCTCATCTACACCACAAGATTTAGGATCTATATCTTATAAGGATACTGAAACAAATGATACAACCCAAAAAATTGAGTCAGTTGAAACAACAGCTTCTGTAGTAATGGAAACTTTTCAAGCTGAAGAAAAAATTTTACCTAAAGACGCTCCTGATAAGCAATATGAATTTGCAACTAGTTTCTTAAAAGTAGGAGACTATCCAACAGCAGAAAGAGCATTTAGAGAATTTGTTTTGTCCAATCCAGATCATCAGTTGGCTGGTAATGCCCAATATTGGTATGCCGAAACTTTTAGAATTAGGCAATTATATACTGATGCAGCGGCTGCTTATTTAGAGGGATATCAGAAATATCCAGAAGGAGAAAAAGCTCCAGTTAATTTATTAAAGTTAGGAGTATCAATGGTGCAAATTGGAGAAAAGGACCAAGGGTGTAAAATGATAAATGGTGTTGAAAAACAATATCCAAAGGCAAGCCAATCTGTTATTCAAAAAGCCAAATATGAGTCTCAAAAATTTGAATGCAATCAAAACTCATAAAAATTTAATATCGAAGTTATCGAATAAAAAAATAAAAAGTTTTTTTAAAATATTTGAAAAAAATTTCGAAATTAAAGAAAGTTTTGCAGTAGCTGTATCTGGAGGCCCAGATAGTCTAGCTTTAGCTTTTTTAACCAAAATTTTTTCAATTAAACATAATTTAAACTGTAAATATTTTATTGTTGATCATAAACTTAGAAAAAATTCTACTCTTGAGGCTAAAAAAGTAAAAAAAATTTTAAGTAGTTTTGGTATTAAAGTTGAATTGCTTACTTGGAGAGGAAAAAAACCAGTGAGTAATATTCAATCCTTAGCAAGAAAAAAAAGATATAATTTATTGATTTCAAAATGTAAAAGTCTAAAAATCTCAAACTTAATTGTAGGTCATCATTTAGATGATCTATTTGAAAATTTTTTTATTAGAATGATTAGAGGCAGTGGATTAAAAGGCCTTACTTCATTTGGAAAAAAAACGACAATAGATGAAATAAATTTAATTAGACCTCTATTAAATTTTGAAAAAAAAAATTTGGAATATATATCCGATTATGTTTTTAATTTTTTTGTTAAGGATCCATCAAATGAGAATATTGATTTCAAAAGAGTGAAAATAAGAAAAATAATTAACGATTTTAAGTTCAGCGGACTTAATCAGGACAAATTATTTTTAACATTAAAAAATTTAAAAATTTCAGATAAGTCTATTAAATTTTATACTGAGCAAAATAAAAGAGATAATTCAACCCTAGATAAAAAAAATAAAAAATTAATTTTAAATGAGATTTTTTTCAGCCAACCCTACGAAGTGGTATTCAGATCTTTTTCAGATTCTCTTAAAATTATTGGTAAACGATATTTTACAGCTAGAGGAAAAAAAATTGATAATATTTTGCAAATGATTGAAAAAAATGCTTTAAAAAAAGAGACACTGGGAGGATGTATAGTGAAAAAGGTTAATCGGACAGTAATTATTACAAAAGAGTACTAATTTTGACACTTGTTTAATTTGTAATAATTCTTATCTTACAACTATGAATTTTAAAAACTTAGCAATGTGGGCCATCATAGTTTTTTTGACGATTGGCCTTTACAATATGTTTAAAAATCCTCAATCAAATGTTAGAGGGGGGAATCAAATCATATTTTCTGAATTTTTGACATCGGTTGATAATGGAGAGATTCTAAAAGTTGAAATTCAAGGCAATAACATAAAAGGAGTTTTTTCAAATGGAAACAGTTTCTCAACATATGCGCCTAACGATCCAAATTTAATTGAAAAACTCTCAGCTAAAGGAGTAAGTATATCTGCAGCTCCAATAGATGAAAAGATGCCATCATTATTTGGAGTACTTTTATCTTGGTTCCCAATGTTATTATTAATTGCTGTTTGGATTTTTTTCATGCGTCAAATGCAAGGTGGAAAAGGTGGAGCAATGGGTTTTGGTAGATCTAAGGCTAAGATGATGAATGAATTAAAAGGTAAAGTAACATTTAATGATGTTGCTGGTGTAGAAGAGGCTAAGGAAGAAGTTGAAGAGATCGTAGAGTTTTTAAAAGATCCAAAAAAATTTAGTAGACTTGGAGGAAAAATTCCAAGAGGAGCTTTACTTGTAGGTCCGCCAGGTACTGGTAAAACTTTATTAGCAAGAGCTATAGCAGGTGAAGCGGGAGTACCTTTTTTTACAATTTCAGGATCTGATTTCGTAGAAATGTTTGTAGGTGTTGGAGCATCAAGAGTTAGAGATATGTTTGAACAAGGAAAAAAGAACTCACCATGCATAATATTTATAGATGAAATCGATGCAGTTGGAAGAAGTAGAGGAGCTGGCCTAGGAGGTGGTAATGATGAAAGAGAACAGACCTTAAACCAGTTGCTAGTTGAGATGGATGGTTTTGATACAAATGAAGGAGTAATTATTATTGCTGCAACAAATAGACCAGACGTTTTAGATCCTGCATTATTAAGGCCAGGAAGATTCGACAGACAAGTTGTTGTTTCAAACCCAGATATTATCGGAAGAGAAAAAATTTTAAAAGTTCATGTTAAAAAAATTAAAATGGCTCCAGATGTCAACTTAAGAACTGTTGCAAGAGGTACGCCTGGATTTTCAGGAGCAGATTTAGCTAACATTGTTAACGAAGCTGCATTGTTAGCAGCAAGAAAAAATAAAAGAATTGTTACATTAAATGAATTCGAAGAGGCTAAAGATAAAGTCATGATGGGAGCAGAAAGACGTTCAATGGTTATGACTGAAGATGAAAAAAAATTAACTGCCTATCACGAGGGAGGACATGCTCTTGTATCTTTTAATATGCCTAACTATGATCCGATTCATAAAGCAACAATAATTCCAAGAGGAAGAGCATTAGGTATGGTTATGAATTTGCCAGAGAGAGACCAACATGGTCATTCAATTAAATATTTAAAAGCTAGATTAGCAGTATGCTTCGGTGGAAGAGTTGCTGAGGAAGTAATTTTTGGAAAAGATAATATATCTACAGGAGCTGGAGGAGGTTCTGGATCAGATATCAATCAAGCTACTCAACTTGCTAGAGCTATGGTCACAAAGTATGGAATGAGCGAAGAAATGGGACCAGTTGAATATGGAGAAAATCAAGAAGAAGTCTTTTTAGGAAGATCGGTAACACAAACCCAATCAGTTTCTGAGGAAATTGCTCAGAAAATTGATAAAGAAATTAGAAAGTTAGTTGATGAAGGATATAATAAAGCAAGAGAAATTTTAACTAATAAGATCGACGATTTGCACAAAATTGCTAAAGCACTCATAACTTATGAAACTTTAACTGGTGAAGAAATTGAAAATATTATTAATAAAAATATATATCCTACAGATAAACAAGATTTAAAAGCTGAAGATGACAAAGGTTCAGCAATGGATGTAATGGGCCTTAAACCAAAAATTGTTCATTAATTTTAATGTCTAGATATTACACAAGGGTGTGTAATTTCTATTATGGAAATGAGTCAAAAAAATTAGTAAAAAATAAAAAATCTATCGCTTTAAATCAGATTAAAGAAATCTCCTTTGATCAAATAGAAATAATAACAAGGAAGTCAAAAAAAAAAATTTCTATTGATCAAATAAAAAATTTATCTCAACCACTTAAAAATAAAATAAATTTAGATTTAAAAAAAATTAAATCAAAAAAAAAAAATTTTGCTAATCTTAATTTTCAGAATATACCAAATATATTAGGTGTGCTTAATTTAACACCTGATAGTTTTTCAGATGGAGGAAAATTTAATACTAAAAAAAGGGGAGTTACACAGGCTCTACATTTATTTAGTTCAGGGGCAAATTTAATTGATGTTGGTGGTGAGTCAACAAGACCAGGATCAAAAAAGATTAAAGAAAATTTAGAATGGGGTAGAATAAATAAAATTTTAAAATCAATAGGTAAAAAAATACCATTATCTTTAGACACAAGAAAATCAAATATTATGAAGAGAGGTATAAAACTAGGTGTTAGGTTAATTAATGATATTTCAGGATTAAATTTTGATAGTGAAACTATAAATGTTTTAAAGAAATATAAAATTCCTTTTGTAATTCATCATTCAAAAGGAATTCCAGAAAATATGCAAAAAAATCCAAATTATAAAAATGTTTTGCTGGATATTTACGATTTTTTTGAGAAAAAAATAAAACTATTAAGATCAATTGGTATCAATCATAACAATATAATAATAGATCCTGGAATAGGCTTTGGAAAAAATTTGAAACATAATATGACCCTAATACACAACATTTCAATTTTTCATTCATTAGGTTTTCCTATACTTGTTGGAAATTCAAGAAAAAGTTTTGTTAAGAAATTGTCAGGAAAAAATGATACTAAATTACGTATTGGCGGAACAATGGCTTCTTCAATTTACTTAATGATGCAAGGAGTTCAAATTCTAAGAATTCATGATGTAAATGAAATAATGCAAGGCATAAAAGTTTTTAAAAAGATAATTAATAATTAATGACAAAAAAATATTTTGGTACAGATGGTATTAGAGGCCCCATCAATAGTGAAAATATTAATGGCAACATGTTTTTTAAATTTGGTTTAGCAAGTGGAACGTATTTTAAGTCTCAAAAAAAAAGAAAACAAACAGCGATAATCGCTAAAGATACTCGATTATCAGGATATACTTTAGAGCCAGCATTAGTCTCTGGTTTAGCTTCTGCAGGAATGCATGTTTATACTTTAGGACCCCTTCCGACAAATGGATTAGCTATGCTCACAAAAGCAATGAAAGCAAATTTGGGTATTATGATAACTGCATCTCATAATCCACATAATGATAATGGTTTAAAATTATTTGGACCTGATGGGATGAAATTATCAGATAAGATAGAAAAAAAAATTGAAAGTCTTATAGATAAAAAAATTACAAAAAACCTTTCGAAACCAGAAAAATTAGGAAGAGTAAAAAGATTAGAGACTGGAACTAAAGATTATATCAAGATTTTGAAAAAAAATTTTACGAAAGAATTTAATTTAAGAGGATTGAGAATTGTAATTGATTGTGCTAACGGGGCTGGCTACAAGGCTGGACCTGAATTATTGAGATCTTTAGGAGCAAAAGTAATACCTATTGGTGTTAGCCCTAATGGTTTAAATATTAATAAAGATTGTGGCTCAACATTTCCTCAAAAGATCAGGTCAGCAGTCAAAAAATATAAAGCACATATTGGTATTTCTTTAGACGGTGATGCAGATAGAATTATTATGTGTGATGAAAGAAGCAATATTATTGATGGAGATCAAATTATTGCCGCTTTAGCCACAAGATGGAAAAACAAAAAAATGTTAAAAGGAGGAGTTGTTGGTACATTAATGTCAAACTATGGTTTAGAAAAGTATTTCAAAAAGGAAGGCATTAAATTTATACGTGCTAATGTCGGAGATAGATATGTAAAGGAAAAAATGCAAAAAAATAAATTTAATTTAGGTGGTGAGCAATCAGGTCATATTATTTTGGGTAAATTTGCAACTACAGGTGACGGTTTACTTGTTGCTTTAGAGTCTCTGTTTGCATTAAGAAAAGGAAAAAAGGCAAGTGATTTTTTTGACAAGTTTATAAAAACACCTCAGTTGTTAAAAAATATTGAAGTAAAAGATAAAAACATAATAAATAGATCAACTATTAAAGATTCTATAAAATTTGCATCTAAATTAATGAAAGGCAGAGGAAGGATACTTGTAAGAAAATCGGGAACTGAGTCAAAAATAAGAGTAATGGGAGAAAGTGATGATGAGGCTCTTTTATCAAAATGTATTAATATTATTGTAAAAAAAATAAAATAATTTGAAAATTCGATCTAAAATTTTAATTATTGCAGGATCTGACTCTTCTGGAGGTGCAGGAATTCAAGCAGATATCAAAACAGCTACATGTTTGGGCATCTATGCTATGACAGCAGTCACCGCTGTAACAGTTCAAAATACAATTGGTGTTAAATCTGTAGTTTCTGTTCCTGCAAATGAAATTTATAATCAAATAATCTATACCTCAAAAGATATTAAGCCCAATGCAATAAAAATTGGAATGCTTCATTCTACTCAAATTATAAATAAAGTATTTAAATCTTTGAATGAAATAAAAATTAAAAAAATAGTTTTAGATCCTGTAATGGTTGCAAAAGGTGGTTCCAAATTGATAACCTATAATGCTATTGAATTGATGAAAAAAAAATTACTTAAGAAAGTTACATTAATTACTCCTAACTTACCTGAAGCTGAAATTCTTACTGGAGTTAAAATCAACAGTATTGAGGACATGATTTTTGCAGCAAATAAATTGATGAAACTTGGTGTTCCAAATATCTTAATTAAAGGCGGTCATTTAAAATCAAAAAAAGTGCACGATATATTTGTTAACAAAAATGAAATTAAAATATTCTCTAGTAATAGATTTAATACTAAAAATACTCATGGAACTGGCTGTACATTGTCAACAGCAATTACTTCTTTTTTCTCATGTGGAAAACCTTTAAAGAAATCTTGTGAGCTAGGAATAAAATATGTAAATTCTGCAATATTAAGTAACCCAAAAATTGGAAAAGGTCATGGTCCAGTAAATCACTTAAATTCTATAGAGTTAAACAAAAAATATAAATAATGAGAAATATTGTAGTCGTAGGTTCACAGTGGGGCGATGAGGGCAAGGGAAAAATAGTTGATTGGTTGTCAGAACAAGCAGATGTGGTAATTCGATTTCAAGGTGGTCACAATGCAGGACATACCTTAGTTATTGATGGAGTTACTTATAAATTAAGACTTTTACCCTCGGGAATTGTTAGAAAAAATAAAATTTCAATTATAGGAAATGGAGTAGTTGTTGATCCTTGGGCTTTAATAGATGAGATAAAGGAGATTAAAAAGAAAGGTGTAGAAGTGAGTTCAGAAAATTTTATGATTTCTGAGGCAGCAAATCTAATTTTACCTTTTCATAGAGAGATGGATGAAATACGAGAAGATGCTGCTGGAAAAGGTAAAATAGGCACTACAAGAAGAGGAATTGGGCCTGCATATGAAGATAAAATAGGTAGACGCTCTATTAGGGTAATGGACTTGAGATCAGAAAAAAATTTAGACCAAAGGCTAGAAACAGTTTTGTTACATCATAACGCCATTAGAAAAGGTTTAGGAAAAAAAATTTTTGAAAAAGATCAATTAAAAAAAGATTTATTAAAAATAGCTCCAGAAATATTGAAGTTTTCTGAACCTGTTTGGTTAAAAATTGATCAATTTAAAAAGCAAAAAAAAAGAATTTTATTTGAAGGAGCTCAAGGCATTTTACTTGATGTAGATCATGGTACATATCCTTTTGTAACATCCTCAAATACTGTGGCATCAAGTGCTGCCACAGGAACTGGTTGTGGACCTAATTCAATAAATTATGTGCTTGGAATAACTAAGGCTTACACAACTAGAGTTGGAGAAGGACCGTTTCCTACAGAATTAGTTGATGAAGTTGGTGATCTATTGGGAACAAGAGGAAAAGAATTTGGTACAGTCACCAGTAGAAAAAGAAGGTGTGGATGGTTTGATGGCGTTTTAGTGAGACAAACAATAAAAATTTCAGGAATTGATGGAATTGCGCTTACCAAACTAGATGTCTTGGACGAATTAGATGAAATAAAGATTTGTGTAGAGTACGATTTAAATGGTAAAAAAATTAACTATCTTCCAGCAGCTGTCGAAGACCAATTAAAGATTAAACCAATCTACAAAACTTTTGCTGGATGGAAAACTTCAACTAATGGTATTAAAAACATGAAAGATTTGCCCGATAATGCAAAAAAATATATTTTTGCAATTGAGGATTTTATTGGAGCAAAGATATCGAGTATATCAACTAGTCCAGAAAGAGAAGATACAATTTTAATTGAAAATCCTTTTGAAATCTAATTTACAGGCAAAAGATTTTTAGATTTTGCTATTAAAAGCATATGCTTTTGTAATTTTTCAAAAGCTTTATTTTCTATTTGTCTCACTCTTTCCCTACTTACTTTATATTTCTTACTTAAATCCTCTAAAGTAGTTGGGTTATCATTCAATCTTCTTGAATAAAGAATTTCTTTTTCTCTTTGATTTAAGACTTTAATTGAACTTTTTAGAAGATCTTTTCTTTGTTCCATTTCCTCTTGATGTGCAAACTTAAGATCGTGATCCAACTCTTTGTCCACTAACCAATCTTGCCATTCGTCCCCATCCTCTCCAACTTGAGCATTTAAAGAAAATTCTTTACCAGAGAGCCTTCTGTTCATTGAAACTACTTCATCTTTACTAACATCAAGTTTATTAGCAATTTCATTTACATGCTCATCTTTAAGATCACCTTCTGATCGAGGAGCAATTTGATTTTTAAGTTTCTTTAAGTTAAAGAATAGTTTTTTTTGGGCAGTAGTTGTTCCAATTTTTACTAAGCTCCATGATCTCAAAATATATTCCTGTATTGAAGCTTTGATCCACCACATTGCGTATGTTGCAAGTCTAAAACCTTTTTCAGGTTCAAATTTTTTGACAGCCTGCATTAAGCCTACATTTCCTTCAGAAATCATTTCATTAACTGGTAAACCATAGCCTTTATATCCCATTGCTATTTTTGCAACTAATCTTAAGTGACTCGTTACTAATTTTTCTGCAGCTTTAATATTTCCAGTCGTTTTCCAATTTTTTGCTAACATGTACTCTTCCTCGGCATCTAACATTGGAAACTTTTTAATCTGGTCTAAATAAGCTGACAGACCTCCTTCATTAGATAGAGCTGGTAGATTATTAGTTAAAGTAGCATTCATAGCAGAGTTTATTTAATTAATTTTTTTAAATTTTCAATAATTTATTCTTTAGTATTTCTTAGCATTTTTAAGATATTACTCAGTTCTTTTGGTAAAATTGAGTAAAAAATCATTTCTTCTTTTGTTCGAGGATGAATAAATCCTAAAGTTTTTGCGTGTAAAAATTGCCTATTTAATTCTGTGATTGATTTTTCTAAATTTGGATCAATATTTTTTAGTTTTTTAAATTTTTTTTTATATTTGTCATCACCGATAATGCTATTACCTTTATAGTTCATATGGACTCTTATTTGATGTGTTCTTCCAGTTTCTAATCTACATTCTACCAAACTTAATGTTGGGATTTTTTCATTTTCAAAGATTTCTATTGTTTTGTAATTTGTTACAGCTTTCTTTCCTTTTGACCTACTGACTTCCATAAGCTGTCTGTTCTTGGAACTTCTAACAATACAGGTTTCAATCTTTCCTGAAGAGGGCCTTAGTTTACCCCAGGTCAAAAGCTGATACTCTCTTATAATTGTGTGTTTACTGAATTGTTTTGATAAATTTTCATGAGTTTCATTATTTTTTGCAATTACAACTAAGCCAGATGTATTTTTATCAATCCTATGTACAATGCCAGGTCTTAATTCATCTCCAATATTTGATAAAGACTTTTTATCATAATGCATTAATGCATTTACTATTGTCCTATCATAATTACCAGCTCCAGGATGCATTATAATTCCAGCTGGTTTGTCAATTATTAAAAGATCATTATCCTCATAAATTATTTTTAATTTAAAATCATAAGGTTTAAGGGAGGCCTGTTCAGGCTGCGGTATTGAAAGATTTATCTTATCTCCAGTGTTCACTTTTTTTGAGGGAGTATTTAAAATCTTATTATTTAATTTAAGTTTTTGTTTTAATATTAAATTCTTAATTCTAGTCCTACTAATTAACTCTGCTCTTTTGTTAATAAGAACATCAATTCTTAAATTGTTTTCGCTTTCTTTTACTATAAAATTAATGTTTTTTTCCATAAAATGTAATATTAATACTATATGCGCTTGTAGCTCAACTGGATAGAGCGCCTGACTTCGGATCAGGAGGTTCTGGGTTCGACTCCTAGCAGGCGCACCACTCTATTCCCCAATATTAATTAAAGTTCCCTTATCTCTGGCTTTATCGAAAGAATAATAAAATACATATATTGATAAAATTAAATAGAAGGTATTTAGATAAAGTGCATTTAAGATATTTTGAAAATTGACCTCACTATTAACTAGTATATTTCTTGTTTCTTCAAAAATATAAACTAGAGGAAGTGCATAAGCTATTGATTGAAAAATTTTTGGTAATATTTCTACAGGATAATATATGCAACCAAATGGAGCTAATAAAAACATAGTTGACCAAGCGATATTTTCAAAAGATGGACCAAATCTTAACAAACCTGCTGACACAAATAAACCAAGAGTAATTCCAAAAATATATAAACTTAAAAAAAGAAAAGCTAAAGGCAAACCAAGATTAAATAAAGAAATTCCAAATAATGGTGAGGTTAATAGTATTGCCGGAACTAAACCGATTAAAGCTCTTATTAACGCCGTAAATACAAGAGAAGTAATGATTTCACTAATTTTCATAGGAGCAATAAATAGATTAGTAAAATTTCTACTCCAAATTTCCTCTAAAAATAACATATTGAAGCCAATACTTGTTCTAAATAAAAAATCATACAGAATTGCACAAGAAAGAATTACACCAACTGCACCACTGTAATAAGAACTATGAGCAGCAAAAAAATTAGATATAAAACCCCATAGAGTAATTTGAATAGAAGGCCAATAAATTAAGTCTAATATTCTTGGAAATGATCTTGTGATTAAATAAAAATGTCTCAAAAAAAGACCATAAATTCTAGTTATACTCATTTTTCACTTCTTACGATTTCTAAAAAAACTTCCTCTAAATTTTTTCTTCCATATTTTTTAATCAATTCATTTGGTATTCCTTTATCTACTATGATACCATCTTTCATCATCAGTACAGAGCTGCATAATCTTTTGACCTCGTCCATATTATGTGATGCGAGTAGAACTGATATTTTTTTCTCTTTTTTGTAATTTTCTAAAAAAGTTCTTACAAAATCCCCTGTTTCAGGGTCTAGTGAAGCCGTTGGTTCATCCAAAAGTAGAACTGAAGGATCATTTATTAGAGCTTTAGCAAGACTAACTCTATTTTTTTGACCAGAGGATAGCTCACCAGTGACCTTATTTAAAAGTTCATTTAATCTTAATTTGTTGGCAAGATAATCGATACGTTCATTGAGATTTTTTACATTATATAATTTTCCGTAAACAATTAAATTTTGTTTTACTTTAAGTTTTTTTGGTAACTCAACATAAGGTGATATAAAATTCATTTTATGTAGAAGAGATATTTTATTTTCCTCTATATTAGTTCCATTGATCAATACATTTCCACTTGTTGGTTTCAATAAACCCAATATCATTCCAATAGTTGTTGTTTTTCCACAACCGTTTGGGCCCAATAAACCTACCATTTCATTTTCATTTATTTTAAAATTAATATTAGTAACAGCATGTTTAGACTTATATTTTTTTGAAAGATTGATTACTTCAATAGAATTTGTCATCAGTATTTAGAAGCTCTATTAAGTCTATCATTTATTGTTTTGCCAAGACCAATGTTGGGAATTTTTTCAACTGCTATCTTTTTATAGCCATCTTTTTTTATTTTTCTTAAAGTTGAATATAAATTTTTTGCGGCTTGATCTAAATCATTTATCCTAGATAAATAATAATAATTTTTTAAGTGAATATTTCTTTTTTTAATCAATACAAAAGCCTCATCTTTGTATGGCAATTTTACATTATTTCTCAAAGGTACTCCCGGTGAGTAATGAAGAGAAAATAATCCTGGAGAAATTTTCTTTTTTGTATTTGTTTTAATTAACAATTTTTTATTTAATATTTTTTCAATTTTTGAGATATCTAGACCGCCATATCGTAATACAGAAGGTTTATTTAAAAGGTTTAGAATTGTAGATTCTAAACCGATTTTACTTTTTCCACCATCTAAGATAAATTTAATTCTAACTCCAAATTCATCTTTAACATCAGAAGCCTTAACAGAGCTTAATCTTGAAGATATATTAGCACTGGGTGCAGCTAAAGGGTAATTGAGTTTTTTTAATAATTTCCTAAATAGATAATGTTTAGGAAATCTAACAGCTAGAGTCTTTTTTTTATTATTAACAAATTTTGAAATTTTAGAATTTTTCTTCAATTTCAGAATATATGTTATTGGTCCAGGAGAAAATTCTTTGTAGAGCTTTAAAAAATTTTCATTCAATTCACAATCTTTTTTAAGTTGATCAAGGTTATAATAATGAACAATTAGTGGATTGTTTAAAGGTCTTTTTTTTATCTTAAATATTTTTTTTACCGAAACATTAGAGTAAGCATTACCAGCCAAACCATATACGGTTTCTGTTGGAACAGCTATGCAATCGTTATTATTAAGATGTTTTTCTGCTTTTTTGATATTTGATTGAATAGATTTCATGTATTAATAATCATTATTATATGAAAGATAAAATTTTACCACCTGAATATGAACAGAGCTCTCTTGAAGAGCTTACAGAAAAAGCTAACAAAATAATTGAGTCATTAGAAAAAGAAAATGATTTAAATAATTCAATTGAAAGATATCAGCAACTTTTACGATTAAACAATATAATCGAAAAAAAATTTCAAAAAGATCTAAGATCTATAACAGATGAAACAAGTAAAAAAATAAAAAATCTTATAAAAAAAAATGAAAAAAGAGCTTAGTAAAATCGCAAAAGATACAAATTTATTTTTAAAAGGATACATAAAAAAACAAAAAAAATCAGATTTAATGTCTGCTATGAAGTATGGTTTGTTTCCAGGCGGAAAAAAAATAAGGTCTAAAATTTTAATTGATATTGGATCAATTTTTTCAATTGATTATAAATCATTAATTGCTGTGGGTGCGGCTGTTGAGTGTATACATGCTTATTCTCTCATTCATGATGATTTGCCTTGTATGGATGACGACAAAATTAGAAGAGGAAAGCCATCTACACACATAAAATATGGAGAGTCTACAGCAGTTTTAGCTGGCAATTCATTATTAACAATGGCCTTTGAGATTCTAACAAGTCATGATTTAAAATTATCTGAAAAAATAAAGATTAACTTAATAAAAAGATTATCAAAGAGCTCTGGTCATCTAGGGATAGCTGGCGGGCAATATTTAGATTTAAGTTATGAGAAGAAAAAAATTTCAAAAAAAAAGATAATTGAGATGGAAATAAAAAAAACTGGTAAACTTTTTAGTTTCTGTTGTGCAGCTCCAGCAATTATTAAGAAAAGAAAGATTAGTGAAATTAATTCTTTTGAAATAATTGGATCTCAAATTGGTCTTTTATTTCAAATTGCAGATGATTTGATTGATTTTAAGGGAAATTCAAAATTAGCAGGAAAAAAAACAGGAAAAGATCTTAAAAAAGGCAAGGCAACTTTAATAAATTTATTGGGATATAGTGAATCAATTAAATATTGTGATAAGATTATAAAAAATATTAATAAGAATTTATTAAAGTATGGCTCAAATACAAAAAAAATTAATGGTACTTTAAATTATATTTTAAACCGCAATAAATGAAAAAAAATTACAAATTTTTAAACGATATTAACTTTCCTTCTGATTTAAGAAAAGTTCAAGAAAAAAATTTACAGATAGTTGCAGATGAGGTTAGAGAGGAAATGATAAGTGCAGTTTCTGAAACAGGTGGACATTTAGGTGCTGGTCTAGGCGTAGTTGAACTGACAGTAGCTCTACATTATGTCTTTGATACTCCAAATGATAAATTAATATGGGATGTTGGACATCAATCATATCCTCACAAAATTTTGACAGGAAGAAAAGATAAAATAAGGTCTTTAAGGCAAGGAAATGGATTATCTGGTTTTACAAAAAGATCAGAAAGTGAGTATGATCCATTTGGAGCCGCTCATAGTTCAACTTCTATATCTTCAGCATTAGGGATAGCCGAGGCCAATAAATTGGAAAATAAATCATCTAATGTAATAGCTGTAATAGGTGATGGGGCCATAAGTGCAGGTATGGCCTATGAAGCAATGAATAATGCAGGTGCTTCTAATACAAAGATGATAGTCATTTTGAACGATAACGATATGTCAATAGCAAAACCAGTAGGGGCAATGAGGACATATTTAGCAAAATTATTTACAGGAAAAATTTATTTTAGTTTAAGAGAGACTTTAAAATTAATTACATCAGCATTTTCTAAAAGATTCAGTGCAAAGGCAGGTAAAGCTGAGGATTTTTTGCGTTCTGCTGTTACAGGGGGGACTTTATTTAATTCATTAGGTTTTTACTACGCGGGACCAATAGATGGTCATGATTTATCATCACTTATTCCAATTTTGAAAAATGCAAGGGACTTAAAACATGAAGGTCCAATAATGATTCATATTAAAACACAAAAGGGCAAGGGTTACTCATATGCTGAAAAAGCGAACGATCATTATCATGGGGTATCAAAATTTAATGTAGAAACAGGAGAGCAAATTAAAAGTGGATCTAATCTTCCTGCGTATACGAAAGTATTTGCTAATACATTGGTTAATCATGCAAAAAAAGATAGCAAGATTGTTGGTATCACTGCAGCCATGCCTAGTGGGACTGGTATGGATATTTTTGGTAAAGAATTTCCTAATAGAATGTTTGATGTTGGTATTGCAGAACAACATGCAGTAACTTTTGCAGCAGGATTAGCAACAGAGGGCTATAAACCATATGCTGCAATTTATTCTACATTTTTACAAAGAGCTTATGATCAAGTAGTTCACGACGTTGCCATTCAAAGTTTACCTGTTAGATTTGCTATAGATAGAGCAGGTTTGGTTGGGGCTGACGGATCAACTCACGCAGGTTCTTTTGACATAACTTATTTATCAACTTTACCAAATTTCATAGTAATGGCAGCTAGTGACGAAGCAGAATTGGTTAGAATGGTAAATACGTCTGTAGATATTAATGATAAGCCTAGTGCAATAAGATACCCTAGGGGAACGGGCACTGGTGTAGAATTACCATCAATAGACGAAAAAATTGAAATAGGTAAAGGTAGAATTATTCAACAAGGAGCTCAAGTATGTTTATTAAGTTTAGGTACTAGACTTGAGGAATGTAGGTTAGCTGCAGGAGATTTAAAAACTAAAGGTATTTCTATAACAATTGTAGATGCAAGGTTTGCTAAACCTTTAGATGAAAAACTTATTTTAGATTGTGCAAAACAACATGAAATTATGATTACAATTGAAGAAGGTTCAATAGGTGGATTTGGATCTCATGTTAAAAATTTACTTTCTGAAAAAGGTATTTTTGATAATGGGTTGAAATTTAGATCAATGATTTTACCTGACAAATTTATAGAACAAGATAGTCCAAAAAAAATGTATGAATTAGCTGGGTTGAATAGCTCGCAAATTTCAAAAAAAATATTAGAAGTTTTATTTAATAAAGATTCAATAAGAGTCGTTAAAAATTAATTTTCTTATCCACATTGAGCTTTATTCATTAAGTAGTGGTCGAGCAATACACAGTTCATCATAGCTTCACCTATAGGAACCGCTCTTATACCAACACATGGATCATGCCTTCCCTTAACTGAAATTGTAGTATTTTTTCCAAATTTATTTATAGTTTTTCTAGTTGTTAAAATTGAAGAGGTAGGTTTAACTGCAAATGAGGCAATTATTTCTTGGCCAGTCGAAATTCCACCTAGTATTCCTCCAGCATTATTAGAGTTAAATTTTAATTTTTTTCCTTTTGCTGAAATTTCATCAGAGTTTTGTTCTCCACTTAGTTGTGCAGAATTCATTCCTGAACCAATATTTACTCCTTTAACAGCATTAATGCTCATTAGACTTGAGGCTATATCTGTGTCAAGCTTTGAATAAATTGGGGCACCTAAACCTATAGGAATACCTCTAGCTCTTAACTCAATTACTGCTCCACATGATGATCCAGATTTTCTTACAGAAAGTAAATATTTTTCCCAAAGTTTAATCATAGATTTATCTGGACAAAAAAATGGATTTTTTGAAATTACCCTATCATTCCATTGAGTAGTGTCACATCCTAATATCCCTAATTGTATGACTGCTCCAATGACTTTAAATTTTTTTCCCAATTTTTTTTCAAGAACGATTTTTGCAATTGCACCAGCAGCAACTCTTGCTGCTGTTTCTCTAGCAGAGGATCTTCCTCCACCTCTATAATCTCTTATTCCGTATTTTTTAAAATAAGTAAAATCTGCATGACCAGGTCTAAATTTATCTTTAATATTTCCGTAATCTTTAGATCTCATATCTTTATTGTAAATTATAAGTGAAATAGGTGTTCCAGTAGTTTTGCCCTCAAAAACACCAGACAAT
Source organism: uncultured Pelagibacteraceae bacterium (assembly GCA_902622805.1). GTDB lineage: Bacteria > Pseudomonadota > Alphaproteobacteria > Pelagibacterales > Pelagibacteraceae > Pelagibacter. The sequence goes on from CACNRG010000003.1 coordinate 51,930, forward strand.
ATTTCGACTTTATCGTCCTCTTTTCTCTGAGTTGTAAATTTAGATTGTCCTGGTTTTCTTTTATCCAATTCTCTCTGAATATCTTGCTCTTTTAGATTTATATTTGGTGGACAACCATCAACTATGCAGCCAATTGCGGGACCATGAGATTCTCCCCATGTAGTGAAACGAAATAGCTTTCCAAAAGTATTAAATGACATTATTTATATTGTATAGATTATTTTGTTTAAATTATGAATCAAAAAAACTCACTAGGGCTTAATAAATGCTTCTTAGATCTAGATAACCCATTTGAACTATTTCAAAAATGGTTTGAGGAGGCTAAAAAAAAAGAAATTAACGATCCAAATGCTTTAGCACTTGGTACTGCAAACAAAGAAGGTATTCCCTCAGTAAGAATGGTTTTACTCAAAGGACACAGTGAAAAAGGATTTGTTTTTTATACTAATTTAAATAGTCAGAAAGGAAATGAAATTAAAGAAAACCCAAATGCTACAATGTGCTTTCATTGGAAAAGTCTGTTAAGACAAATAAGAATAGTTGGAACATTGAAACAAGTAAATGATCAAATTGCCGATGAGTATTATAACTCTAGAGCATATGATAGTAGAATAGGTGCCTGGGCCTCAAAACAAAGCAGTATTTTACAAACTAGAGATGAACTTTTAGATTCTATAGAAAATTATAAAAAAAAATTTAATGACAAAGATAATGTGCCTAGGCCAAGCCACTGGTCTGGCTGGAATTTAAAACCTTCCAAAATTGAATTTTGGTTAGATGGAGATAATAGAATACATGAAAGGTTAAAGTACTCTTTAGATAAAAATGGTAGTTGGACAAAAAGCCTTCTAAGTCCCTAAAAATCTCTAGATAAACTAAATGAAGTTAAATTTTCAAGAATATTTCTCTCATTACAATCCTTAAATATCGATAACGAATTTGAAGCTAAATTTATATAATGATTTGCTTTCTGATAACATTCTTTAATAATTTCATATTGTTTGATTAAAGTTAATGTATAATTAAAATCATTTTCATCTCTAATGTCTTTTAAAAAAATATCTTTAAGACTTCCCTTTTCTTTTAGATTTGCTTTTTGAAATAATAAGATTATTGGCAGAGTAATTTTACCTTCATAAAAATCTTTTCCAATTTTTTTTCCGAATAATTTTAATTCTGAATTGTAATCTAAAGTATCATCAGCTATTTGGAACGTTAACCCCAAATTTCTTCCATAAAATTCTAAAGCTTCTTTTTCCTTCGTTGTCATTTCTGACAAAATTCCTCCAACTTTGGTAGCGGCTGCAAATAATTCAGCAGTTTTTGCAGAGATTATTTTTAAATAAGTTTCCTCTAACATATCTACCTCACCCTTATGCTGTAATTGGAGAACTTCTCCTTGAGCAATCTTAGAGGAAGTTGAGGATAATAATTTTAAGACCTCAATATTTCCATCATCTACCATCATTTCAAAACATCTACTAAGTAAATAATCTCCAACTAAAACGGAAGAATGGTTATCCCAAACTTTGTTTAAAGTTTCTCTCCCCCTTCTGATAGATCCATTATCTATTACATCATCGTGCATTAAAGTTGCTGAGTGAATAAGTTCTACACAAGCAGCTAAATTTATATCTCTAGTTCCTTTTGAATATCTACATAATTTTGCAGAACCTAGTGTTAGTAAGGCCCTTAATCTTTTTCCACCCGTATCAAGGTGATAGCTTGTCATTTTCTGAACTAACTCGACATTGCTCTCTAATTTAGACTTTATTTTTTCTTCAACTAACATCAATTTGTCTTCAACTGAATTCTTAAGTTGAAAATATGAATTATTAATTTTGTTTTTTAGTTGTATGACGCTTCCCATTTATTGAGCAAATTAGTATAATAGGTTGCTTTTGATACTTATCAATTGACGCACCTGAATCTTCAATTATAAGGTGTCTTTATATTCACAAAAAAATTCTATAAATATTCAAAATGCTCTCTTTTTTTAAAAAAAAAAAAATTATTCCACATATAAAGCTAAGTGGTGTAATCGGTAATGTTGGTAAATTTAAACAAGGTATAGATTTTTCTGGTCAAGAAGAGATAATTTCAAAAGCTTTTTCAGTTAAAAAAGCACCATGTGTCGCTATTACAATAAATTCACCTGGAGGTTCTCCAGTCCAATCACATTTAATTTACAGCTTAATTAGACAACAGGCAAAAAAAAATAAAAAAAAAGTAATAGTTTTTGCTGAAGATGTAGCTGCCTCAGGTGGATATCTAATAGCATGTGCTGGAGATGAAATTTACGCGAACTCAAGTTCAATAATAGGCTCGATAGGAGTTATCTACTCTTCTTTTGGCTTTACAGAATTGATAAAAAAAATAGGTGTTGAGAGAAGAGTGCACACTGCTGGGAAAAATAAAAGCACATTAGACCCATTTCTAGATGAAAAAAAGGAAGACATCGAAAGATTAAAAAATATTCAATTAGATTTACATAAAGATTTTATAGAGGTAGTCGAAAAAAGCAGGTCATCAAAACTTAAAAAATCTGAGGTAGAATTATTTTCGGGTGAATTTTGGTCAGGCAGAAAAGCCAAAGATCTTGGTTTGATAGATGAGATAGGAAATGCAAACCAGATTTTAAGAGAAAAATTTGGAGAGGATGTTGTTATTAAAAAATTTGAAAAATCAAAAAGTTGGCTTAGCAAAAGATTATCATCTTCAAATGACCATGTCGATCAATTAGCAAACATATTAGAGGAAAAATCAGTTTGGCAAAAATATGGCCTCTAAAAAAAATAAAAAAAAACCAAAATTTCAAACTTTTCAAGATACAATTATTAATCTACAAAAGTTTTGGAGCAAAAATGGATGCGTAATTTTACAACCTTATGATATGGAAGTTGGAGCTGGAACATTTCATCCAGCTACCACTTTAAGATCACTAGGGCCCAAGCCATGGAAAGCAGCTTACGTTCAACCTTCACGAAGACCTACTGATGGAAGATATGGAGATAATCCAAATAGACTTCAGCATTATTATCAATTTCAAGTTTTAATAAAACCCTCTCCACTAAATATTAAAAAACTTTATTTAAATAGTTTGTCGGTAATAGGAATTAATCATAAAGACCATGATATTAGATTTGTTGAAGATGACTGGGAAAGTCCAACTCTAGGGGCTGCAGGTCTTGGATGGGAAGTATGGTGTGATGGAATGGAAATATCTCAATTTACATATTTTCAACAAATGGCAGGTTTCGAATGTAAACCAGTGTCAGTAGAAATAACTTACGGCCTTGAAAGAATTTGTATGTTTACCCAACAGAAAAAAAACGTTTATGATTTAGTATGGAATGATGAAGGTATTGATTACAAAGAAGTTTTTCATCAATCAGAGAAAGAATTTTCAGCTTATAACTTTGAACACGCTAATACAGAAAATTTATTCAAAATATTTGATATGCATGAGAGTGAGGCAAAATCATTAGCTGAAAAAAATATATCTTTACCTGCATACGATCAATGTTTAAAAGCAAGTCATATATTTAACGTATTAGATGCTCGAGGAGCTATTAGTGTTGCTCAAAGAGCAGAATATATTGGTCGAATAAGAGAAATCACAAAACAAGCTGCTGCAATTTGGGTAGAATCACAAACATAAAATGTCAGAGTTTTTTTTAGAGTTATTTAGTGAAGAAATTCCTGCTGGACTTCAGAAAAATTTAAGAGAAAAAATTTTAGAAGACTTTAAAAGTTTATTTGAGGAAAAATTAATAAAATCAAAAAAAAATTTTTCTTTTTCAACTCCAAATAGATTAGTTTTAGTTTTTGAAGGCCTAGATAAACAAATTAAAATCAAATCTAAAGAGATTAGAGGCCCTAAAACAAACGCTCCAGAACAAGCGTTGCAGGGATTTTTGAGATCAAACAAAATTGACAAAAAGGATCTATTTAAAAAAAAAACTGAAAAAGATGAATTTTTTTTTTACAAAACTGTGGCAACCTCATTAAAAACACATGATTTACTCACTGAATTTACTCCAAAAATTTTGAGTAACTATCAATGGAAAAAATCAATGAAATGGGGTGAATTTGATTTGAATTGGGGAAGACCACTAAAATCAATTTTATCAATATTTGATAAAAAAATTGTAAGTTTTAAATTTCATCATTTGGTCTCCTCTAATTCGACTTTTTTAGATAAAGATTTTGAGGATAAAAAAAGATCTTTTGAAAATTTTAAAAAATATGAAAAATTTTTTGAAAATAATGGAGTTATTATTAATCAAAATAAAAGATTAAAAATAATTAATAAATCTTTTTTAAAGATAATAGGAAAAAAAGGATTAAGAATTAATGAAAATCCTAAATTAATAGATGAGGTAGTAAATTTAGTAGATAGCCCAAATGTTTTATTATGCAAATTTGATAAAAAATTTTTATCAGTTCCTAAAGAGATTTTGATTTTAACAATGGAGTCTCAACAGAAATATTTTCCAACATTCAATGATAATAATGAAATTACGAATGAATTTTTAATTGTAACAAATAAAAAAGACAAAAAGGGACTCATTAAAATAGGCAATGAGAGAGTGGTTGATGCAAGATTAAGTGATGCAGAATTCTTTTGGAATAAAGACAAATCTCAAAATTTGGTAAAAAAAGTTTCTGATCTTAAAAATATGAATTTCTTCAAGGGACTCGGTACGTATTTTGATAAAGTTCAAAGAATGAGAAAATTGGCAGCCACAATTTCTGATGAGTTACTAATTAGCAAAGAAAAAGTCGAACTTTCGGCTACAATATGTAAAACAGATTTGATCTCAGAGATCGTTAATGAATTTCCTGAGCTTCAAGGAATTATGGGAGGGTATCTTTCTCAAGTTCAAGGTTTTGACAAAGAAATAGTTGATGCGGTTAAAGAACAATATTTACCATCTGGTTCAAACTCAGATGTTTCAAAAAAACCATATAGCATTACCCTTTCACTTGCCGATAGAATTGATACTTTAATAGGTTTTTTTGGTGTTAATGAAAAACCCTCAAGTTCAAAAGATCCCTACGCCTTAAGAAGAGTTGCACAAGGAATTATAAGAATATTAATTGAAAATAAAAAAGATATTAAAATTAATGATATCATTTCATATTCATCAAATGTTTATTTGGATCAAGGTTTTAAGTTTTCAAATAAAGAATTAACTAAAGATATTTCAAACTTTTTAAAAGATAGATTTAGATATTACTTAAAAGAAAAAGATTTTAGACATGATATTATTGAAGCGTCATCCAAAACATTAAATTTAAACAAAATTTCTATGACTTATAAAAAAGCGAGAAGTCTAAATAAAATTATCAATAAACAAATAGGAGAAGATATTATTTCATCTTATAAAAGAGCTTTTAATATTCTAAGCGCAGAGATAAAAAATAATAATAAAATTTTAACTAATATAACTGACCCCGGTATTTTTAAAAATGATTTTGAAAAAGCTCTATTTAAGAAAACAAGTGAACTAAGACAGTATTTTTCTGGAATAACACAAAAACAAAATTTTGATGAAACATTAATTTTTCTTGCCACCGCAAAAAAAGAGATTTTTGATTTTTTTGATAACGTAAAAGTTAATGATGATAGTGAAGTTGTTAAAAAAAATAGATTGGAACTATTAAATTTCTTCTGTAAAACCTATGAAAATTTTATAGATTTTCAATTGATCAAAGATATTAATGAATAAATTAATTTTTAATTTTAGCTCTAAAGAAGTTAAAAAAATTAAAAATCCTAAAAACGTTTTAGGAGGAAAAGGCACAAACTTATCTGAGATGGGAAAAATTGGACTTCCTGTTCCTCCAGGTTTTACTATTTCTACTAATGTCTGTGAATTGTTTTATCAAAATAAAAGAAAACTTAATTCTAAGATTATTAATCAAATTAATTCAGAACTTAAAATAATAGAGAAGAGTGTTAAAAAAAAGTTTGGAGATTTAAAAAACCCATTATTATTATCAGTAAGATCTGGAGCTAGAGTCTCAATGCCTGGCATGATGGATACAATATTAAATCTTGGGCTAAATGATAAGACTGTAATTGCTTTATCGAATAAAACACTAAATGGTAGATTTGCAAAGGATAGCTATAGAAGATTTATTCAAATGTATGGAAGTGTTGTTATGGGAATTGAAAGCTACCATTTTGAAGAGTTAATTGAAAATTACAAATTAACAAAGGGTGTACTTTTAGATACCGAGCTAAATGAGAACGATTGGGATGGGTTAATTAGTGATTTTAAAAAAGTTGTTAAAGAAAAAACTAAAAAAAATTTTCCACAAAATGTTCAAGAACAATTGTTTGGAGCAATAAGTGCAGTTTTTTTATCTTGGGAAAGTAAAAGATCAAAAATTTATAGAAGATTGAATCAAATACCATCTGATTGGGGTACAGCGGTTAATGTTCAATCCATGGTTTTTGGAAATATGGGCAATGATTGTGCTACTGGTGTAGTGTTTACGAGAAATCCATCTGATGGGTCTAATGATATTTATGGGGAATATTTAATTAATGCTCAAGGTGAGGATGTTGTAGCTGGAACAAGAACTCCACAGTATATTACAAAAAAGGCTCGTATGGATGCCAAAGTTAAAGAGGCATCAATGGAAGAGTCGATGCCAAAAGTTTATAAGGAATTAGAAAAGATTTTAAAAAAATTAGAATCTCATTATAAAGATATGCAGGATGTTGAGTTTACAGTTGAAAATAATAAACTGTGGATTTTGCAAACAAGATCAGGAAAAAGAACAGCCAAATCAGCAGTCAAAATTGCAGTTGATATGGTCAAAGAAAAATTAATTTCAAAAAAACAAGCTATCTTAAGAATAGACCCAAACTCTTTAGATACATTATTACATCCAACTTTAGATGAAAAGAGTGAAATTAAAGTTATAGCAAATGGCCTTCCAGCTTCACCAGGAGCTGCGAGTGGTAAAGTAGTTTTTACTTCTGAAGAAGCAGAGCGATTAAATAATATGATGCAGGATACGATATTAGTTAGAGTAGAAACTTCACCAGAGGATATTCAAGGAATGCATGCAGCAAAAGGTATATTGACAGCAAGGGGTGGAATGACAAGTCATGCCGCTGTTGTTGCACGAGGAATGGGCAGACCTTGCGTTTCAGGATCTAGTGAAATTGATATTAATTATGAAAAAAAAATTTTTAAAACAACTAATTTAGAGATTAAAGAAGGTGAAATAATTACAATAGATGGTTCAACTGGAAGAATAATTAATGGAGAAGTCCCAACTTTAAAACCAGAAATATCAGGTGACTTTTCTAAGTTAATGAGTTGGGCTGACAGTGTTAGAAAGCTAAAGGTTAGAGCAAATTCAGAAACTCCCTTTGATACAAAAACAGCTAGAGATTTTGGTGCAGAGGGAATTGGTTTGTGTAGAACGGAACATATGTTTTTTGATGAAGAAAGAATCCTATCTGTTAGAGAAATGATTTTATCTAAGACTAGAGAAGATAGAGCAAAAGCTCTTACTAAATTATTACCGTATCAGAAAAAAGATTTTATGGAAATTTTTAAAATAATGCACGGATTGCCAGTTACAGTGAGATTGCTAGATCCTCCTTTACATGAATTTTTACCAAACTCAAATAAAGAAATTTTAGAAGTTGCGAATGTTGTTGGTGTTGATATGAAAGAAGTAAAATCAAGAATACATGAATTGCATGAACAAAATCCTATGCTGGGACATAGAGGATGTAGACTAGGTATTTCTTATCCGGAAATATATGAAATGCAATGTAGGGCAATTTTTGAGGCTTTGGCAGAGTTGAAAAAAAATAAAATTAAATCAGCATTTCCAGAAATAATGATACCTTTAGTTTCTACAGAAACAGAGATAAAAATCATGAAAAACTTAGTAAAAAAAATAGCAGAAACAGTTGAAAGTGAAAATAAAGTTAAAATAGACTTTATGGTTGGTACTATGATAGAACTTCCAAGAGCCGCAATTAAAGCAAAAGATATTGCAAAGCATGCAGAATTTTTTAGTTTTGGAACTAATGATTTAACACAAACAACATTTGGAATAAGTAGAGATGATAGCGGTAAATTTTTAAATGATTATTTAGATAATAAAATTTTTGATATAGATCCATTTATCTCAATAGACGAAGGTGTAGAGGATTTAGTTGAGATAGCTGTTTCAAATGGAAAAAAGCAAAATAAAAATATTAAGTTAGGGATATGTGGCGAGCATGGAGGTGACCCAAAAAGCATCTTATTTTGTTCAAAAATAGGATTAAATTATGTTTCATGTTCTCCTTATAGGGTACCAATAGCAAGATTAGCTGCAGCTCAAGCCGAAATAAAAAAGAAATAAATTTTTGAGAATATACTTACAAAAAACCTAATTTTTTTATGTTAAAAGAAATTAAAAAAAAAATAAGAAACTACAGAAAAGCAAAATATCAAAGAATATTATTTTCCAAGAAGGATCTTATTTTAAGAGATAAAGGAATTCAATATATATGCAATTTGAAAACTCAAATTAATTATAATAAGAAATATTGTAGATCATGTGAATTTTTTTATACCTATTTAAAAAAAAAAAATTTTATATCATTTTATAAAAAATTTAACTCTCATCTTATTCTTAAAGAAAAATATAATCCTATAACACTAAAAAAAAAAACAAACAAAGGTGCTTGTCTTAAAACATATTTCTTATTTAGTGAATTTTTAATGAAAAGCAAAGAAATTAATAACATACAGAAGCTTAATACAATATTAAAAGTAAATGACTTACTTATATTAAGTTTCCAAAAATATAAACACATTAACTTAGTTAATCTTTTTAAAAAAAATTTTTTATATGAAAGAAAGTTAATAAAGTTATATTCATGATTAATTTAATTATTTCAGATACAAAAAGATCATTAAATTATATTAAAGAGATATTAAAAAATGACATAAGCATAAATAAAATAATACTTTATTCTAAAAAAAATGGCTTAGTTTCTAGATTTATTAAAAAAGAAAAAATTGAGGAATTGTTAGTAATTTGTAAAACAAAAAATATAAATTCCCCAAAAATTTTAAAAAAGTTAGAATTATATAAGTCAAATTTAAATATTATTTCAGCATATCCTGGTGAGATTGTAAAAAATTATAAATTATTTAAAAAAGGACTGTTACACGCACATCCAGGTGATTTACCAAAATTTAAGGGAAGCACAACAATTTATTATTCAATTATTTTAAAAAAAAAAATTTGTGTAACATTGATTTTATTGAATAAAGAAATTGATGAAGGAAAGATATTGTATAAAAAATATTTTAAAAATCCTAAAAATTTAAATCAAATTGAAAAAAATTTCGATGATAATATCCGAGCAAAAACTTTAGTTGAATATTTAAAACATAAAAAAAAATTTAAAATTAAGAAAACAAATAGAGAATTTTTACACTATAATATTGCTCATCCTATAATTAGACATCTTGTATTAAAAAATAGATAATTTAAAAAAATTATTTATCTATTATGATATCATCAATTAATTTACTTATAAATATGGGATCAGATGAAATGGGACCACCTGCAAAAATAACAATTCTTCCTGCTTTATATTTTTTTGAATAGACTTTGTCATGAATACAGCTTTCACCAATAATCAATAATTCATAATCTAACTTATTCCAATTTTTGTAGATTTGATTATTATTTAAAGTGCATTTCACTCTTACTATCTCAATATCCTCCTCTGAATTTATAATTATATCTTTAGTATTATGTCTTTGTTGTTTTAAAAGAAATAAATTATTAATTTTGTTATCATTTTTTTGATTATAATAAGCTCTATCAGTCCAAATATTGACTCCTGGAGAGTATTTTAAAATTTTAATTTTTGGTAATATCTTAAACTTAGAGAGTATTTTCTCTCTCTTTTTTTGGTATTGATTAATTATTGGATCTTCAATAGGTTTTTTTTCTATTTGAGTTTGAGGAAAAAACTTAAAAAAAAATATTTTTATTTGGTTAAAGTGTGGCAATTGAAATTTACTGATAGCGATAAGAAATAAAAAGAAAATTAAGGTGCATAGCAAAAATAATTTTTTTTTTTTCATAAATTTATTTTAAACATTATAATATTGAGAAACCTTAACAAATTAATTGTAAGGTTAATTGTAAGAAAAATTATTAGGGATACAGAATTGATATTAAGGGGCTTTATGTAAACAAATGCCCCTTAATTTAATTAGCTTTTAAATAATCCAAGAGCTTTATTTAACAATTCCTCCGACTTTGCATGATCACCATCTTTATGGGCTTTCATTCCAGCATCACGAAGTTTTTGAGCTTCTTCAATTTTCGCATCAATATTATTCGCCATCATAGGACAAGATCCTGCAAATGCCGAACTTGCGTATATTGTAAAAATGATTGATAAAATAATTTTTTTCATAAATCTCCTTTAGTAAATAAAGGTTTAATATTAATTAATTTTTTTTAAATTTAATGATTGTCACATGAGACAGGATTGATTAATTTAATTTTATTTAAGGGGCGTTCTGTTGCCAGGTGCCCCAAACCCCGTCTACTTAATTAACAAAGTTAATTATGCAGCAAGTGCGTAACTTTCGTTAGCAATTATAAATTAGCCCTTTTCGGAGGAACAATTCCGAACGAAAGAATAGCCTTTAGACACCCGTCGATTCTGGTTCACCCCCCTAAGTTGTAATGGTGGAGGTGGTGGGTACTGCCCCCACGTCCGCGATGGTTATTACGAAATTCGTTTATCGTCGTAGTTGGCAAGCCAACACTATTAATATAAAAACAATCTTAAGAGATTCAACAAAAATCATGAAATTAACTAAAGAACAATCACAAGAGATTAAAGATCAACAATCTCAACAAAATTCAACAAAAAGAGTAACTGCTCCAGAGCTTGAAAAAATTCTTTATGAAGCCATGCCAGCTCTTGATCACGGATTTGTAAGAGTGGTAGACTATATGGGTGATGATACTTCAATTGTTCAATCAGCCAGAGTTTCATATGGAAAGGGAACTAAGCAGGTTTCAACAGATAGTGGTTTAATAAAATACTTAATGCGGCACTGGCATAGCACACCATTCGAAATGTGTGAAATAAAGTATCATGTTAAGCTTCCAATTTTTATCGCTCGTCAATGGATTAGACATAGAACAGCGAATGTGAATGAATATTCTGCGAGATATTCTATATTAGATAAAGAATTTTATTTACCAACAGAAGAAAATCTTGCTGCACAATCATCCAGTAACAGACAAGGAAGAGGAGATGTCATTGAGGGAGAGCAAGCAAAAGAAGTTTTAGAATTATTAAAAAGTGATGCAGAAAGAACTTATGATAATTATGAGATGATGCTTAATGAGAGATTTGACGGTTCAACTATTGACAAAAATAAAAAAGGGCTAGCAAGAGAATTAGCAAGAATGAATTTAACTTTAAATACTTATACGCAATGGTATTGGAAAACCGATTTATTGAATTTAATGAACTTTTTAAGACTAAGGGCCGATAGTCATGCTCAATATGAAATAAGAGTTTATGCAGATATAATGTTAGATACAGTTAAGAAATGGGTTCCAATTACTTATGACGCTTTCATGGATTATAGAGTAGGTGGCACAGAAGTTTCTGCAAAAGGCAAAATAATAATTCAAAAACTTATCAAAGGTGAAAAAGTTGATGCTGATAGCTCAGGCTTATCTAAACGGGAATGGAATGAATTAATGAGCGCCTTTGATCTTAAAGATAAGTTGATTTAATCTTATTTGCAAATTCTAAGTATATTTTTGAAATCTCATGATTTGGTTTAGACTCTACTATTGGTTTTCCATCATCACCAGTTTTTCCAATTTCTGGGTTAATTGGTATTTCGCCTAAAAACTCTTTTTTAAACTCATCCGCAGTTTTTTTAACTCCTCCTTCACCAAAAATTTTATATTTTTTTCCATCGTCACCTGTAAAATAACTCATATTATCAATTAAGCCTAAAATTTTTACACCAAGTTTATCAAACATTTTAATTCCTCTTTTAACGTCTAATAGAGCTACTTCCTGAGGTGTAGAAACAATAATTGCTCCATCCATTTTTATTTCTTGCGAAAATGTTAATTGAGTATCCCCGGTTCCTGGAGGCATATCAACAATTATAAAATCTAAATCTTTCCAGTTTACTTTTTGAGTAAAAGTTTTGATTGCACTAGTTACCATAGGTCCACGCCAAATCATGGGCGTTTGCTGATCAGTTAAAAAACCAATAGACATACATTGAATATCATATTTTACGATTGGTTCTAACTTTTGACCATCGCTTTTCGGTTTTTCATTAATATTGAACATTTTTGGAATTGATGGACCGTAAATGTCAGCATCTAATAATCCGACTTTGCAACCAATTTGCTTCAAAGCTAAAGCAAGATTTGTTGCAAAAGTAGATTTGCCTACACCACCTTTTGCACTCGAAATTGCAATTGTAAACTTAGTACCATTAATTGGATTTTTCATTGGTGTTTTTCTGGTCATTTTAGCTCGCATTGCGTCACTTAATTCTGGTTTTTCCTTTGGCATAATTAGATCTTAACTTGTTTTTCCTCATAAAGACATTATATAGATTGCCGTATGTCAGATGATTTTAGACAAAGTGGTGGAAGTCCTTGGGGAACGCCCCCAGGAAGTGGAGGTGGTAATGGCTCAGGGAGAGGTCCAACTCCGCCAGATATAGAAAAAATTATTAGAGAATTTCAGGATAGAATAAAAAATTTTTTACCTGGTGGAAAATCTTCAGGGGGAAAATCAATAGTTTTAGGTCTGTTAATAATCGGATTTATATGGTTGGCAAGCGGCTTATATAGAGTGCTACCTGATGAACAAGGTGTTGTTTTAAGATTTGGAAAATTTATAAAAACTACTCAACCAGGACTTAATTATCATATTCCGTTCCCTGTGGAGAGTGTTCAAACACCAAAAGTTACTAAAGTTAATCGAATAGACATAGGTTTTAGATCAGAGAGAGATAGTGGTTTTTCAACTGGAGGAGGAGTTGCTGATGTTCCTCAAGAGAGTTTAATGTTAACTGGAGATGAAAATATAGTAAATATCGATTTTTCAGTTTTTTGGGTAATCAAAGATGCTGGGAACTTTTTATTTAAAATTCAAGATCCTGAGGGCACAGTGAAAGCTGCAGCAGAAACTGCTATGAGAGAAGTTATTGCCAAAAGTGATATTCAACCAATTCTAACTGAAGGTAGATCTAAGATTGAAATTGAAACGCAGGACATTATTCAAAATATTTTAGATGATTACGAAAGTGGTATTCAAATAACACAAGTGCAAACTCAAAAAGCAGATCCACCTGATCAAGTTATTGATGCATTCAGAGATGTACAAGCTGCTAGAGCTGATATGGAAAGATCTAAAAACGAAGCTGAAGCTTATGCTAACGACGTAATTCCAAGAGCACGGGGTGAAGCTCAAAAAATATTACAAGCAGCCGAAGCTTACAAAAAAGAAGTTGTTGCTAAAGCAGAAGGTGAAGCTAGTAGGTTTTTAGCGATTTATAATGAGTATAAAAATGCAAAAGCTGTAACTCAAGAGAGAATGTATTTAGAAACAATGGAAAAAGTTTTAGCAGATATCGATAAAGTTATTATTGAAAAAAATGCTGGTTCAGGTGTAGTTCCATATTTACCACTACCTGAATTAAAAAAGAAAGTGACTAATTAAATGAAAGCATCAAAAATAGTACTTGGTATAATCATTGCAATTGGAGTTTTAGCTTTTTTATCAGTTATTATCGTTAAAGAAGTAAACCAAGCAATTATTCTTCAATTTGGTGATCCTAAAAGAATTATTATGAAACCTGGATTAAATTTTAAAATTCCTTTTATTCAAAATGTTGTTTACCTAGATAAAAGAATTTTAAATTTAGATACACCTCCGGAAGAGGTAATTGCCTCAGACCAGAAACGTCTGATAGTTGATGCATTTGCAAGATTTCAAATTGTTGATCCATTAAAATTTTATATTTCTGTTGGTGATGAAAGAGTTGCAAGATCAAGGTTATCTACAATTATAAATTCAAGAATAAGAAACGTTTTGGGTCAAGAAGAACTACAAACATTATTATCTAAGGATAGATCTAAGCAAATGGCTTTAATTAAAGATGGAGTAAACAACGAAGCACAAAACTTTGGAATTAATATTGTTGACGTTAGAATTAAGAGAGCAGATCTTCCTCAAGCAAACAGTGATGCTATTTATAGAAGAATGCAAACAGAAAGAGAGAGAGAAGCTAAAGAATTTAGAGCAGAAGGTGCTGAAATGGCGGTGACCATAACATCTACCGCAGATAAAGAGGTTACTGTTATTTTAGCTGATGCTCAAAAACAATCTGAAATTATGAAGGGTGAGGGTGATGGAGCAAGAAATAAAATTTTTGCTAATGCTTTTGGACAAGATCCTGAGTTTTTTGCATTTTACAGAGCAATGCAAGCATACGAAAAAGCTTTAATTGGTGGTGAAACCTCTTTGATTTTATCTCCAGATTCTGAATTCTTTAAATTTTTTGGAAATATAAAACCAGAAATCCAACAGTAAAAAATGAAAGAGCTATTTATAGCTTTTGGTTTATTTCTATTTATTGAAGGTATTTTATACGCCTTATTTCCATCAAAAATGAAAAATATGTTAAAGAAGCTAGATTTACTCAAAGATAGTCAGCTACGAACAGGTGGATTTATCTTTGCAATTTTAGGATTCATTATTATTTACTACGTCAAGGGTGGCATATGAAAAAATTTAAATTATATTTTTTATCATTATTAATAATCATCACTTTGAATGGTAAGTCTTTTTCGAAAGGTGTTCCAGAGACATTTGCGGATTTAGCTGAAAAATTGATGCCTTCAGTAGTAAATATTTCGACAACTCAAACGGTTGTTACAAACAGTAATCCTTTTCCTTTTCAATTTCCCCCAGGATCCCCGTTTGAGGATATGTTTAAAGAGTTTGGCGCTCCTCAAGAAAGAAAATCTTCAGCATTAGGATCTGGTTTCATAATAGATGAAAAAGGGACAATAATTACAAATAATCATGTAATTCAGGATGCCGAGGATATCATTGTTAGAGTTGATGGTGATAAAGAATTTAAGGCGACAGTTGTTGGAGCTGATCCATTGTCTGATATTGCAGTTTTGCAATTAGACACTAAAGAAAAATTTACACCAGTAAAATTTGGAGACTCTGACAAGGCAAGAATTGGAGACTGGGTTATGGCGATTGGAAATCCATTTGGTCTTGGAGGAACTGTAACTTCAGGAATTATTTCAGCTAGAAATAGATCTATCGGATTATCTAGATACGAAGATTATATACAAACAGATGCATCTATTAATTCAGGAAACTCTGGTGGACCTTTATTTGATATGAATGGAGATGTTATTGGTATTAATACTGCAATCTTAGGCAGAAACGGATCTATAGGTATCGGCTTTTCAATACCATCTAACAGTGCGAAAATTGTTATTGATCAACTCATAGAATTTGGTGAAACTAAAAGAGGATGGTTAGGAGTTAGAATTCAAGACGTAACCAAAGAAATTGCTGAGGTTGAAAAACTTGATCAACCAAGAGGTGCTTTAGTTGCAAGTGTAGCAGACGGAAGTCCTTCAGATAAAGCTGGAATTAAAGCTGGAGATATAATTTTAGAATTTAATAATGAAAAAATAAAAGTAATGAAGGAGCTGCCAATTATAGTTGCAAGAACCGAAGTTGGAAAAAAAGTTGACGTAAAGATATGGAGAAATAAGAAAGAAATTATAAAAAAAGTAACTTTAGGAAGATTAGAGACATCGGAAGATTTTAAAGTTGCAGAAAAATCATCACCTACTGAAAATTTAATTAATGATTTAAAAATTACAGTTAGAAAAATAAATAATGATGATATTAAGGAAAGAAATCTTCCAAATCAAACCAGAGGATTAGTAATTACTCAAATTGAAAAAGACAGCCCATTAATTAATTCGATTGAGATAAATAGTATAATAATAGAAGCTCAAAAGAAAAAAATAGATTCTGCAAAACAATTAAATCAAATTTTAAAACAAGTTTTAAATACAAATCAAAAAACAATCTTATTAGTCATTTATAATAGCCAAAACCAAAGAAGATATATTGGTGTTAAATTAAAATAGATAATGGATTTAAAATCCAAAATTATTTTGATTTATGGTCCAACAGCTTCAGGAAAATCAAATTTTGCAATAAAACTAGCAAAAAAAATCAATGGTGAAATAATCAACGCTGATAGTTTACAAGTTTATAAAGATTTAAAAATTCTTACAGCAAGACCTTGCAAAAAAAATTACCAAAAAATTAAGCATCATCTTTATGGATTTCAAGATGGAAAAAAAATTTTTTCAACTGGTGAATGGTTAAAACTAGCGACAAAAAAGATTCATGAGATTAGAGAAAGAAAAAAAATTCCAATTTTAGTTGGTGGGACTGGATTATATTTTAAAACACTGGTTGAAGGTTTAGTTAAAATTCCAGTTATACCTTCGTCAATAAGATTAAAAGTAAGAAAATTACAAAATGTTTTAGGACAAAAAAAGTTCTATAAAAAACTTTTAAAAATCGATCCTCTTTTAATCAACAAAATAAAATCGACAGACACCCAAAGATCAATTAGGGCTTATGAGATAAAAATATTTACAAATAAATCAATCACAGAATGGCATGAGGGCACTAAATCAGATTTTAAGAAAAAGGATTTTTTTAAGCTAATCATAGATTTTCCTCGACAAGATTTGATTAACAAAATAAATGCCAGAACTATCGAAATGTTTGAAAAGGGAGCATTATTAGAGGTTAAAAATTTTTTAAAATTAAGGGTCCCTGAAGACAGAACTATATCAAAAGCTATTGGTATTTCTGAAATTCAAGGATATTTAAAAAGAGAGGCAGATAAAAAGAGTGTAATTGAAAAAATATCAATAAAGACAAGGCAATATGCCAAAAGACAAATGACTTGGGCCAGAGGACATATGATTAGTTGGAGAAAGATAAAGTCAAACAATCTTGATAATTTTTTAAAAAAATTTTAATTAACCTTTAGTAAAACTTGACCAATCAGTACAACTTCAGCTAGATTGCTTGAATGTCTAAATTATATTCTGGAGCAGAAATTGTTTTTAAATGTCTTGAAGACCAAGATGTAGAATTTATTTTTGGTTATCCGGGAGGCGCAGTATTACCAATTTATGATGAGCTACAAAATCATTCATCTATAAAACACATTTTAGTTAGACATGAGCAAGGTGCAGGGCACGCTGCTGAAGGATATGCGCGCTCATCTGGAAAACCGGGTGTAGTTCTCGTAACCTCTGGACCTGGTGCAACTAACGTTGTTACGGCACTGACAGATGCTTATATGGACTCTGTTCCACTAGTTTGTATATCTGGACAAGTACCCACTCATTTAATTGGAACTGATGCATTTCAAGAATGTGATACAACAGGAATTACAAGACCTTGTACAAAACATAATTGGTTGGTTAAAGATGTTAAAGAACTTCCTAAAATTTTGCACGAGGCATTTCATGTGGCAACCACCGGTAGACCTGGACCAGTGTTAGTTGATATCCCAAAAGATATTCAATTTGCTAAAACAAATTACTCTAAACCAAAAAAAGAAAAAAAATTAAATGGAAAATCACATAATAAATATTCACAAAAAGAAATTGATCAATTAATTCAATTGATTCAAAGAGCAAAAAAACCAATCATATATTCTGGTGGTGGTGTAATAAATTCTGGACCAGAAGCAAGCATTACACTTAGAGAATTTGTAAAACAAACTGGATTCCCTATTACGTCAACATTACAAGGGCTTGGTGCGTTTCCAGGAGACGATGAACAGTTTTTGGGTATGCTTGGGATGCATGGAACTTATGAAGCAAATAATGCGATGCATGATTGCGATTTATTAATAAATATTGGTGCAAGATTTGATGATCGTATTACCGGTAAAATTGATGAGTTTTCACCTAATTCAAAAAAGGTTCATATCGATATTGACCCATCATCAATAAATAAAATAATCAAAGTTGATTTATCAGTAATTGGAGATGTAAATGATGTAATTAAATCTTGTATAAAAACTATAAATAAAAAAAATAAAAGCTTTAAAAATTCAAATAAAGAAAAAATTTCTAAATGGTGGCAGCAAATTCAAAAATGGAGAAAAAAAAATTCATTAGGTTTTGTTAATAGCAATGAAATTATTAAACCACAACATGCAGTCCAAAGATTATATGAGCTAACAAAAAATCAAGATACTTTTATTACTACTGAAGTAGGGCAACATCAAATGTGGGCAGCACAACATTACAAATTTAATAAGCCTAATAGATGGATGACCTCAGGAGGTTTAGGCACTATGGGATATGGTCTGCCAGCTGCAGTTGGTGTTCAAATTGCTCACCCTGATAAATTGGTCATTGATATTGCTGGTGAAGCTTCTGTTTTGATGACGATGCAAGAAATGTCTACTGCGGTCCAATACAATTTACCTATTAAAATTTTCATTTTAAATAATCAATACATGGGTATGGTAAGACAATGGCAAGAACTTCTTCATGAAAAGAATTATTCTGAAAGTTATTCAGAAGCTTTGCCAGATTTCATCAAAATGGCAGAAGCGTATGGTTGTAAAGGCATCAAAGCAGATAATTACGGAGAATTAGATCAAAAAATTGAGGAAATGATTAATCATAAAGGACCTGTAATTTTTGATTGTCATGTTGACCCAAATGAGAATTGTTTTCCTATGATACCTTCAGGTAAACCTCATAATCAGATGATTTTAGGTCCAACAGATCAAGAAGAAAACAAAATTACTGGCAAAGGAAAGTCGTTAGTTTGATGGTCAAATCAAAATCAGCATACAGTATACCAACTAAAAAAGGAAAAATTGATACACATATTTTTGTTGTATGGGTAGATAATGAAGCTGGAGTATTGGCAAGAGTAGTAGGTTTATTTTCAGGTAGAGGTTACAATATTGAGTCTTTGGCTGTAGCAGAAATAGATGCAAAAAAAAATATTTCAAGAATAACAATTGTAACCACCGGAACACCCCAAGTTATAGATCAAATTAAATTACAATTAAAAAAATTAGTTCCAGTCCATAAAGTAGCAAATTTTAAACGAGAAGACAAAAATGTAATTTTTAAAGAAATGGCACTATTAAAAATTGTTGGACCGAAAAATAAGATAGATAAATGTATAAATGCTTGTAATAAATTTAATCCAGTAATTATAGATAAAACTAATAAATCTGTTGTAATTCAAATTACTGCTCTAAGACGAGACATAGATAAAATGAATTTAAAATTAAAACCTCTTGGTCTGATTAGCACCTCTAGAACAGGAGCTATTGCTATGACAAGAGGTGCACAGGTTTTAAACTAAAATTAATAAAGGAGAATAATATGAAAATGTTTTATGAAAAAGATGCAGATGTAAATTTAATTAAAGAAAAAAAAGTAGCAATATTTGGTTATGGAAGTCAAGGACATGCACACGCTTTAAATTTAAAAGACAGCGGTGTTAAAGATGTAGTTGTAGCATTAAGGGATGGTTCTGCAAGTAAAGCAAAAGCTGAGTCCAAAGGATTAAAAGTTATGAATTTATCAGATGCAGCTGAATGGGCTGATGTTTGTATGATTTTAACTCCAGATGAATTGCAGGCTACGATATATAAAAATAATATTGAACAAAGAATTAAAGAAGGAACAAGTTTAGCTTTTGCACATGGTTTAAATATTCATTATGATTTAATTAAAGCAAGAAAAGACCTTGATGTTTTCATGGTAGCACCAAAGGGTCCTGGTCATTTAGTAAGAAGTGAATTTGAAAAGGGAGGTGGTGTACCATGCTTAATGGCTGTTCATCAAGATGGAACAGGCAAGGCAAGAGATTTAGCATTATCATATGCATCAGCTATTGGAGGTGGACGCTCAGGAATTATTGAAACAACATTTAAGGATGAATGTGAAACAGATCTATTTGGTGAACAAACAGTTCTTTGCGGAGGTCTAGTCGAATTAATTAAAAATGGATATGAAACTTTAGTTGAAGCTGGTTATGAGCCTGAAATGGCATATTTTGAATGTCTTCATGAAGTAAAGTTAATTGTAGATTTAATTTATGAAGGTGGAATAGCTAATATGAATTATTCAATCTCTAATACTGCAGAGTATGGAGAATATGTTTCTGGTCCAAAAATAATTAATAAAGAAGAAACAAAAAAAAGAATGAAAGAAGTACTTTCTGACATTCAGTCGGGTAAATTCACAAAACAATGGATGGAAGAGTGTAAAAATGGTCAAAAAAACTTTTTAAAAACTAGAGAAGAATTAGCTAAACATTCAATTGAAACTGTTGGGGCTAAACTTAGAGATATGATGCCATGGATTGGTAAGAAAAAACTCGTCGATAGTGATAAAAGTTAATTTTAAGATAAACCCAAAAAGATCGGTAAAATAATTCAAAATTTGACATTTATTTTGCAATCTCACTTATAGATTGTATTATAACTTCTCTAAAAATTAAAACATGAGCGATAAAGATAAAGTATTTATATTTGATACAACAATGAGGGATGGTGAACAATCACCAGGAGCCTCAATGAGCGTTGAAGAAAAAATTCAAATTTCTAAAGTTTTTGATGAAATGGGAATAGATATTATTGAGGCAGGGTTCCCAATATCTTCACCAGGAGATTTTGAGGCAGTTAGTGCGATAAGTAAAAGTGTTAAAAATTCAATTCCATGTGGATTAGCTAGAGCTACAAAAAAAGACATAGATGCTTGTTATGAATCTTTAAAGTTTGCAAAAAGATTTAGGATACACACATTTATCTCAACAAGCCCAGTTCATATGAAACATAAACTTAATATGACTAATGAACAAGTGTTAGGTGCAATAAAAGAAAGTGTAACTTATGCAAGAAAATTTACCGATGATGTTGAATGGTCTTGTGAAGATGGCACTAGAACAGATTTAGATTTTATGTATAAAACAATTGAACTTGCTATAAACTGTGGAGCAAAGACAATAAATATTCCTGATACTGTAGGTTATTCTATACCAGAAGAATTTGCTAAAACCATTACTTCTATCAAAAATAACGTACCAAATATTGATAAGGCAATTATTTCTGCTCATTGTCATAATGACCTTGGTCTTGCAGTAGCAAATGCTTTATCAGGATTATCTGCAGGTGTTCGTCAAATTGAATGCACAATAAATGGTATTGGTGAGAGAGCAGGGAATGCTGCTCTTGAAGAAATTGTCATGGCAATTAAAACTAGAGATGATTTACTGCCTTATGAAACTGGTATAAAGACAGAACTTATAAGTAAAGCCTCTAAAATTGTTTCAAATGCCACAGGATTTCCTGTTCAATTTAATAAAGCAATTGTTGGAAAAAATGCGTTTGCTCATGAGTCAGGCATTCATCAGGATGGAATGTTAAAAAATAGAGAAACCTATGAAATTATGACACCAGAAAGTGTTGGAGTTAAAAAAACTTCTTTAGTAATGGGTAAACATTCAGGTAGGCATGCTTTCAAAGATAAATTAAGTGATTTAGGTTATTCAGATTTAACAGACGATGTAGTTCAAGCCGCCTTTGGAAAATTCAAAATTTTGGCTGATAAAAAAAAACATATATATGATGAAGATATTGTTGCTTTAGTAGATGATAGTTTAATAATAGATAACAAAATAAATGCAATAAACCTTAAATCTTTAAAAGTTTTTGCTGGGACAGGTGAACCGCAAAGAGCAGATATGACATTAGATGTTTTTGGAGATGTAAAAAAAACATCTCAGACAGGCGATGGCCCTGTTGATGCAATTTTTAAATGTATCAAAGATTTGTATCCTCATGAAGTGAAGCTTTCTCTCTACCAGGTCCATGCCGTAACAGAAGGCACGGATGCCCAAGCGACTGTAAGTGTAAAAATAGAGGAAAATGACAGGACAACTGTTGGACAATCAGCTGATACAGATACTTTAGTAGCATCAGCTAATGCATATCTTAATGCACTGAACAAAATGTTGATAAAGAGAGAAAAAAAATCTCTTTATAAAAATCTAGAACCTAAAAAAGTAAAAGGAGTATTTTAATGGGATTATTTAGCAGAGTAAAAAAAATTTGGAGTCAAGATATGGCTATAGACTTAGGAACAGCAAATACTTTAGTTGTAGTAAAAGGGAAAGGTGTTGTTCTTAATGAACCTTCTGTTGTTGCCATTGTTGATCAGTCAGGAAAAAAACAAGTTTTAGCGGTAGGAGATGAGGCTAAAACTATGCTAGGAAGAACACCAGGAAATATAAGCGCTATTAGACCATTAAGAGACGGAGTTATTGCAGATTTTATTGTGACCGAGGAAATGATCAAACATTTTATAAAAAAAGTTCATAAAGGAAGTACTTTTGCAAACCCAAGAATTTTAATTTGCGTACCAACCGGTTCAACTCCAGTCGAAAGAAAAGCTATTCAAGATAGTGCGTTGGCTGCAGGAGCTAGACGTGTCCAATTAATTGAAGAGCCCATAGCTGCTGCTATTGGAGCTGGTTTACCAATTTCAGAAGCAACGGGTTCTATGGTTGTTGATATTGGCGGTGGTACAAGTGAAATAGCTGTTATGTCTCTTGGAGGTTTAGTATATTCGAAATCTTTAAGAGTAGCTGGTGATGCAATGGATGGTGCAATGGTACATTATATGAGAAAAGAATATAATTTAATGATTGGTGATAGCACAGCAGAAAAAATTAAAAAGGAAATTGGAACCGCAATTCCAACTAATGACAATACTTATCCAGTAAAAGGAAGAGACTTAAGATCAGGAACTCCTAAAGAAGTAAATATTACAGAGGAAGATACTGCTGAAGCACTGAATGATATTCTAAAGGAAATGGTAGATGGGATTAAAGATGCTTTAGAGGCTACTCCACCAGAATTATCTGCTGACTTAGTTGATATGGGTTTAACATTAACAGGAGGTGGTGCTTTGCTAAAGAATATTGATAAAAGATTTTCTAAAGAAACAGGATTACCAGTCCACATAGCAGAAGATCCTTTATCTTGTGTTGCTATTGGTACTGGAAAGGCTCTAGATCAAGAACAAACATTTTCTACTATGCTTACTGAGTATTAAAAGTAATGGCCTCAAGTAGAGATGATTTTGTTATAGCAATCAGATCTGCTTTTTTAAAAAAGGAAACGAAACAAAAATTTTCTTTATTATCACTTTTATTTCTATCTGTTTTAATAATTTTTTTATCAAGTTTTAATTTTAAAATTATAAATAATATAAGAAGCGTTATTAATGAAATTGTTTATAGATCTTCTTTTATTGTTTCTCTTCCTGAAAACTTTGTTGTTAACTCTTCTAAAAAAATTTTTGAGTATTCAAGTTTTTATAATGAATATAAATTAAATGAATCAGAATTAAGAAATTTAAAATCAAAGGAAATATTAAATGAAATTATTATAAGTGAAAATAAAGAGCTTAAAAATCTAATTGAAGATTTTACTTTAACAACAAGTAAAATTTTAGCAAAGGTAATAGTTGATCATGATAGCCCTTTTTTAAAAACAATTATTATAAATAAAGGTAGTCAAGATGGATTAAAAATTGGAACAAATATTTTTGATAAGAATTATCTTATCGGGAGAGTTATCGAGACAAATTTTAAGTCTGCAAGAGTTTTATTATTATCTGATCTAAATTCAAGTGTCCCAATATCAATTATACCAGGAAATATTCAAGCTATTGTTACAGGGGATGGGGCAAACTCAGGTGAGATAAAATATATCAAAGACAATTTGATTGGAGAGATTCAAGATCAGAGCATAGGGTATACTTCTGGAACTGGTGATCTTTTTAGAAGTGGTGTTCCTGTAGGCAAAATTAATGTTGATGATAGAGGGATAAATTTAAATTTTTATAGTGATTTTACTCAACTTAAATATGTTTTTGCAGAGATTGAAAAAAAAGAAAAAAAACTAAACAATTTAATCAATCAAAGTGATGAGGAAGTTGTTTTAGATAACAATGTTGAAGCCTTTAAAATAAAATTACTAAATGAAGAAATTAAAATTTTAGATGAGACTAATAAAAAATTTTTAGAAAAAAACAAAGATTTAGTCTCTAAAACTAAGGAATTGAGCACATTAAATATTAATTTAAAAGAAACTATTCAAAATTTAAACAATAGAATAAATCAAAACAAATTAGATCAAAAAGAATTAGAATTTTTAAGACTCAATTTACTTTATAGCTCGAAATGTCAAAAAGGTACATTTAAAAAGGGTTATAAAGTAGGCACCCCTGAGTATAAGAAGTGTATTTTAAATAAAGGAAATTATTAAATGATTAGTTTTCAAAAAAAAAATTGGATCTATAAATTTTATACATGGTTACCAGTTTTGTTACTTTATATTTCAGTTTTAAATGAATTTGATTTAAATTATATTAATATACAATATTTCTCTTTTAATTTTCCATTTTTACTTATTTTTTATTTTGCTATTAAAGAATATAGTAGATTTGATTTCTTATTAGTTTTTATTGCTGGTTTAATTAATGATACAGTCGTAGGTTTACCCTTAGGAATAAGTTCATGTTCATATATTTTAGTTTGCATATTTGCTGCTTACTTGAGGAATATCACAATAAGGCCAAACTTGATTAAAGATTGGTTTTATTTTTTATTTGTAATTAGTTTAATTAATTCAATAAATTATTCAGTTTTATTTTTTTTCTTTTCTTTTGAATTAGATATTATGTTTTATGTGGTTAATAACTTTTTTACTTTTTTATTATATGTTCCCGTTACATATTTTTTTGATAAATATTTAGAGGCAATAAATGATTAGTCAAAGTGATAATGTATTAAAATTGAATTCTATTAATAGAAGGATGTTTATTTTAGCAGCAGCAAAGGTTATTATTTTAGGAGGTATAGTAAGTAGGTTATTTTTCTTACAAGTTAAAGAAAATAAAAAATATTTAACTCTTTCCGATAAAAATAGAATTAGGGAATGGAAATTACCACCAGTTAGAGGAAATTTTGAAGATTATTTTGGAAATAATATAGCTGGAAATTTTGAAGCTTATCAGCTTCATTTGATTCCTGAAGAAGTAGAAAATTTTAGATACACAATAAATAGAATAAAAAATATCCTGCAATTATCTGAAAAACAATTTCAAAAAATTTTAAAGAAAAAAAAAGAAATTAAATCATGGGAGACACTAATAGTAGCTAGCAACTTAACTTGGGAAAATTTTTCGAAAATTAATAATAATTTATATGATTTAAATGGAGTAAAACCGGTAATTTCTATTTCTAGAAATTACCCATATAAAGAATATTACACCCATGTTTTGGGATATGTAAGTCAAGCCAATGAACAAGATATTTTGTTAAATGAAAATATTAAGGAAAAATTTGTTCAAGGATTAAAAGTTGGAAAGACAGGTTTGGAGAAAACCTTTGAGAATGATTTAATAGGTAGTAACTCAATTGAACGGTATGAAGTTAATGCATATGGAAGAAGAATAAGTCAATTAGCTTTTCAAAAGGGTGATCAAGGCAAAACAATAAAGTTAACTATTGATACTGAAGTACAAAAATTAGCTAATGAATTATTAACTGATAAGGCTGGATCAATATGTGTGATGGATATTTTTACTGGACACGTGATAGCAATGCATTCATCACCGTCTTTTGATCCCAATCAATTTGTATTTGGTATTAGTCAAGACAATTGGCAGTTAATAAGAAATAATCCCATGAAACCACTTGTAAATAAATCATTATCTGGGAATTATTCTCCAGGATCAACAATAAAGCCTATTGTTGCTTTATCGGCACTTGAAAATAAAATTATTAATACAAAATTTAAAGTTCATTGCAAGGGACACAAAAATCCCCTGGAACTATATGGACAAACCTACCATTGTTGGAAAAAAGAAGGCCATGGATTTATGGATTTAAGAGAAGCAATGAAGCAGTCATGTGACTCATATTTTTATGAAGTTGCTCGAAGACTTGGTGTGGACAAATTGAGCGAAACAGCAAAAAAATTTGGTTTAGGTGAAAATGTTTTTGGTAATTTATTTAATAATGAAAAAAACGGTTTAGTTCCAAGTACACAATGGAAAAAAAATGCACTTGGAAGAAATTGGTTGTTAGGAGAGACTATTATAACAGGAATAGGTCAAGGCTATATTCAAACTACTCCAATTCAACTTTGCTTAATGACTGCACAAATTGCAAATGGTGGACACAAAATTTATCCAAAACTTATTATAGATAACAATAATGATAAAGAAGATAAATTTATGCCATTAGTAAATCACACTAATAATATTAAAATTGTACAAGATGCAATGTTTAGTTCAACAAATGAAATAAGAGGAACTTCATATAGATCACGTATAGATGATAAGAAATATCAATTTGCAGGTAAAACTGGAACAGCACAAGTTAAAAGGATTACTGAAAAAGATCGTGAATTAGATCTTGAAACATCTGAAATTCCTTATGAGGAGAGAGATCACGCGCTGTATGTAGCTTTTGGACCATATAAGAATCCAAGATATGCAGTTAGTATTTTAGTAGAACATGGTGGATCTGGTAGCTCAGTTGCTGCTCCCTTAGCAAAAAAATTATTTAAAAAGATTATCGATCGTCATGAAATTAGAAAAAACTTTGAAACTAAAAAATACTTGAATATATAAATGTATTTACATAATAGATTAAATAATCAAAACAAATTTTTTCAAAAAATTAAAGATTTAGATTTTATTTTATTATTTAGTATTTTATTACTTGGAATTATTAGCCTTGGTACAATGTATTCAACTGATGGAGGTCAGATACTTTTTCATACGAAAAGTCATTTATCTAAATTTTTAATATTTACATTATTAATGTTAATTGTTTCATTCTTTAATATTAAGTTTTGGTTTTCTTTAAGTTATATCTTTTATTTCATAGTAATTTTGATGCTCATCTGGACCATTAATTTTGGTATTACCGCATCAGGATCTAAAAGATGGTTAGATTTATATTTTATTAATATTCAACCATCAGAACTTATGAAAATTTTCATTATTTTATGTTTAGCAAAATATTTTCATAGAAAAAGATTAGAAAATGTTAATTCGTTTTATTCAGTGATTATATCATCAATAATAATTTTTTTACCGATGAGTTTAGTGATTATTCAACCAGATTTAGGAACATCAATATTAATTTCAATTAGTGGTATTATAGTCTTGTGGTTTGCAGGCTTCAATCACAAGTATTTTTTCTATTCGTTTTTATTTTCTGTTTTATCTCTACCTTTCATAATATCTTTTTTAAAACCATATCAAAAATTGAGAGTATTGACCTTTTTAAACCCCGATAGAGACCCACTAGGTGCTGGCTATCAAATAATTCAATCTAAAATAGCTGTAGGTTCTGGTGGATTATTTGGAAAGGGTTTTTTACAAGGTACACAAAGTTATTTAGAATTTTTACCAGAAAAACACACTGATTTTATTTTTACTCTTTTTTCTGAGGAATTTGGTTTTGTAGGATCAGTATTTCTTTTGTTGTTGTATGCAGTAATAATTTATAGAGTAATTAAAATAGGGACTATCTCAAGAAGTTATTTTGCAAGATTATTTTGCTATAGTTTTGGAGCATCTTTATTTGTCTACATAGTTATTAATATGAGTATGGTTTTGGGTTTATTGCCAATTGTTGGCTCACCATTGCCGATAATGTCATATGGAGGCTCATCCATGTTAGCGACTATGATTGGATTTGGTATTGTGATGAGTGCTAAAATTCATAGTACACAATCTATAGCTTAAGTATAATTTGTCGCCTAATTAATTTTCTTAAAGGCAGTATACTTTTTATAATGATAAATAATTCAAAAATTGGAATCGTAGGTGCTGGAATACAAGGAATTTCAAATGCTTTGTTTTTACAAAAACGCGGATTTGATGTAACTTTGTTCGATAGAGATGAGCCAGGAAGTCCAGCAGCCTCTTATGGTAATGCTGGCCACTTTTCTCCATATGCCTCTTTATCTTTAAATAGAACAGATGTCTTGGCTGATGTACCCGCAATGTTATTAAGCTCTACAGGTCCTTTGGCTCTTAAATGGAATTATGTACCAAGAATGTTACCTTGGTTTTTCAAATTTATACTAAATACTTCAAAAAAAAAGATGATGCATACTGCAAAATATATGCATCAAATTTTAGATCTTGCATTACCAGCTTATGATGAATTATTTGAAGAAATAGATTTGGAGGGATTAGTTGAAAATAAAGGAATTTTATATATTTGGAATGATCAAGATTTAAAAAGTAGAGAGCTCGAAATAAAAGTTAGAGATGAATTAGGCGTTAAGCAACAATTAGTTAATAAAAATGAAATTCATGATTTAGAGCCTAATATTAAACAATTTTACCACGCTGGAGTTTATTACCCATATGCAAGACATGCAAGAAATCCAAAAAAAATTCTCTTAAAATTATTTGAACTTTTTTTAAAAAAAGGAGGAAAGTTTAGAAACTTGAATATTCAAGAAATAAAATTCGAAAATGAAAAACCAGTTTTTAAAAATGAAAATCAGGAGTTTAAGTTTGATAAAATTGTTATAACATGTGGAGCATTTTCAAAAAAACTTACCGACAATCTTGGAGAAAAAATTCCTTTAGATACTGAAAGAGGATATCACGTACATTTTAAAGGTTGCGATCATTTACTTTCTAGACCAGTAATTTTCTCTAATAGAGGATTTGGAATAACGCCAATGGAACAAGGATTGAGAGTAGTAGGAACGGTAGAGTTTGGTGGATTAGACAATCCTCTATCAAAATCTAGAATTAAAAACTTAATCAATAATGCAAAATACATGTTAGGAGATTTACCTAAACACGAAGATGAGTGGCTAGGGTTTAGGCCTACTTTACCAGACTTTTTACCTGTAATGGGTCCTTCAAAAAATTATAAAAATGTATTTTACTGTTTTGGACATCATCATTTAGGCTGGACACTTGGGCCAATTTCTGGGAAGATTGTATCTGGAATGGTTGCTGCTGAAAATACAAATTTAAATTTAGATCCTTATAGTTCAGTAAGATTCAGTTAATATATGCAAAATACTAAAGCATATATAATGTTGATTTGTGCAACATTATTTTGGGCAGGAAATTTTGTAATAGGAAAATTGGCTTTTCTCACAAATATTCCACCTATGTCCTTAGTTTTTTTTAGATGGTCTTTAGTGTGGATAATATTGCTGCCTTTTACTTTTCAAGAAATTATAAGGTCTAAGGAAGTAATTCTAAAAAACTTACCTTTATTGCTTTTCTTAGCATTAACAAGTGTTGGCTTATTCAATTCGTTTACATATTTATCATTAGTTCACACACAAGTAATAAATGCATCTCTTTTCAATACTGCTATCCCTGCAATTATTATTTTACTTTGTTTCCTTTTTAAGATTGAAAAAACTAACAAATACCAAATTTTAGGACTCATTATATCTACATTAGGAATTCTATCTATTTTAACAAAGCTAAATTTAGAAATAATTCTCTCTTTAAATTTTAATAAGGGTGACTTAATTATGATTGGGGGAGTTGTTTCGTGGGGCTTATACTCTTCTTTCCTTAAAAAAAAAAAATTTACTTTACCACTTCTCACTTTAGTACATGTCTTATGTACATTTGGATTAATTTTTATTTTTCCACAATTTATTTATGAATTTTCACAAGGTCAAAGAATAGATTTTAATATAAACTTATTCTATATTCTAATTTTTCTAGCTTTATTTCCAAGTATAGGATCATATTATTGTTGGGCTGGAGCTGTTTCTATAATTGGTGCAAACAGAGCTGGTATTTTCTTATCACTAATCCCATTATTCAGCACAATAATGGCAATATATTTTTACAGAGAGCAATTTCAATTTTTTCACTTGATTGGAGCGATTTTAATTATATTAGGTTTATTTTTATCAAATAAAGAAATTAAAAATGCTTAAAGTTGCTATTTTAGATGATTACCAAAATGTTGCACAAGAATTTGTGGATTTAGAAAAACTATCTGGTGAATATGAATTTAAAATTTTTAACGAACCATTTATTGATGAAAGAGATGTTTTAGGTCAATTAGCTGATTTTGAAGCATTGCTAATAATGCGAGAAAGAACTCCAATAACAAAAAATGTTATAGATAATCTTAGTAAGCTAAAATTTATTATTACAAGTGGATTAAGAAATAAATCAATTGATTTAGATGCAGCCAAAAAAAAGAAAATTATAGTTTGTGGTACTGAAACAAATATTAATCCAACACCTGAATTAACCTGGGCTTTAATATTAGGTCTAGCTCGAAATTTAAAAGAAGAAGTTGATAATATGTATCAGGGCTATTGGCAAACAACGATTGGCGTTGAACTTAAAGGAAAGATTCTAGGTTTAATTGGTCTTGGTCGAGTTGGCTCAGAAGTTGCTAAAATTGGAAAAGCTTTTGGCATGCAAGTGATGGCATGGAGTGAAAACTTAAACTTAGATAAATGTAAAGAACTTAATGTTTTGCCATGTAGTAAAGAAGATCTGATAAAAACCTCTGATTTTTTATCTATTCATGTGCAAGGTAGCGAAAGGTACAAGGACTGTATCACTCTTAAAGAAATGGATAAAATGAAAAAAACAGCTTTCATAATAAATACTTCTCGAGGACAAATTATTAATGAAGATGATTTAATAATTGCCTTATCCACAAATGTGATCGCTGGAGCTGGTATCGATGTTTATGGAAAAGAACCACTACCAGAAAACAATAAATTAAGATTTCTACCAAATGCACTATTAACCCCACATATTGGATTTGTAACAGCGGAAAATTATAGTATTTTTTACACGCAAATGATCGAAGCTTTGGAAGCTTGTGTGAAAGGAAAACCAATAAGAATTATTGAATAGATTGATTATGGCTAATTCAATATTTTATGAAGCATCAAAAAAAAATAAATTTATAAAAAAGATATACAATTTTTATAATATCTACATAAGAAATGGAAAATTTTTAGATAAAGGCACTCAATTCGGTGAAGATAAATATATTTTGAATTTATTTGAAAAAAATTTTAAAGGACACTTTTTAGATATTGGATGTTTCCATCCAACAAAACATAATAATACTTACTTAATGTACAAAAATGGATGGTCTGGAATAAACATAGATTTAAATCCTTTAACGATTGAATTATTTGATTTTATGCGACCTAGAGATATCAATATTAATGTTGGTGTTTCTGACACTGAAAATGAAAAAAAACTTTATTTCATTGATGAATTTAATACCCAAAATTCTCTAGATGAAAATCAATTGAATTTTTTAAAAAATCATCACAACATTAAATTGGATGAAATAGTTGAAAAAAAGATAAAAACCAGAAGATTGGATAAGATTTTGGATGAGTATAAATATTATAATATTGATTTTATGAACTTAGATATTGAAGTTTATTTTCTTTTTCTAAAGATCGAACCTCATCATAACCTCCAATATGTTGATCATCAAAAAAAATTTGAGGGATAGTTTTTCTTCCATTAGCTTTTTTAATCATTTCATTCATTGCACCATCAACGGTTGCGATATTAATTTCATCATAGGTCGCATTATTTCTTGTTAATAGCCTCTTTGCTGCTTCACAGTAATTACAAAGTGGCCCTGTATAAATTGTAACTTTTTTCATATATTAAAGATAATCACCTTTTTTAATTTTACTAGTAATTTCTTTTCTTGAATATTCAAATTTTTTTCTATGTTTTATACTTTTTTGATTTACTCTTTTTCTCCATAATCTAAATGAAGATGGTTTAAGAGATCTTCTCATTATCTTAATAACATCAGACTCTGTATTGCCAGTTTTCTTTTCAATTTCCTCAAAAGTAATACGGTCAGCCCA
>CACNRG010000004.1 GCA_902622805.1 uncultured Pelagibacteraceae bacterium
GAAATTATAATTTTGAAGATAAAGATAGCTTTAAGGAAAAAGAACATTATGCTGAACATTTTCATCAAGACAGCTATTTAATGACATATAGTAAGATATTCATTAATTTAATGGATGTCACAGAAAATGATGGTCCGCTAGAAATTATTCCAAGAGAAAATAGGTCAGCTTTTGTAAAATCTTTTAATTATAAAGATAGACATAGTTATAATTTTTCTGGAGATCATAATTTGATAAAAAAAAACACAGGAAATATTGGAGATTGCTTTTTATTTAGTTCGCCACAGATTTTTCATAGAGCAGGTGTTCCCAATAATTATAGAGATATGATTCAATTAATCTTAATAGCCTTACCAAAAAAATTCTCAAGAGACCTTGATGAAATTGGTGACAAAGAATTATTTGATAATAATTTTGAACGTTTTCAAAAATTTACTAAACCTTATAGTATCGTAAAAGTGATAAAATTATTTTTTGTTTTTTTAAAACACAAAATTAATGGATAAAATTTTAAAAATTAAAACTCGTCAAGTTTTTGATAGTAGAGGAAATCCTACTATAGAAGCTGAAGTATATACTAAAAATGCAAGTGCTTCTGCAATATGTCCATCTGGAGCTTCAACCGGCTCTTATGAAGCTTTTGAGAAAAGAGATAAAAATAATAAAAATTATCTAGGCAAAAGTGTTTTTAATGCTGTCAAATTAGCTAATAAAAAGATTTCAGCTAAATTAAAAGGTTTAAGTGTTCATGATCAAGAAAGAATAGATGCATTGATGATCAATTTAGATGGAACAAGACAAAAATCAAATTTAGGTGCTAATACGATTTTGTCAATTTCAATGGCTGCAAAAAAATTATCAGCAAAATTAAAAAAGATTCCTTTATATAAAAATTTTTTAATTAAAAAAAATTTTAGCTTACCTTATCCATTAATGAATATAATTAACGGTGGAGCTCATGCAAATAATGGTCTTAGAATTCAAGAATTTATGATTAGACCAGATAAAGCAAAAAATTTTTCGGAAGCAATGAGAATTTGTTTTGTTGTAATAAAAAATTTAAGTAAATTAATTAAGAATAAAGGACTATCAACTTCTGTAGGTGATGAGGGTGGATTTGCTCCAATGATTAGTAGTAACAATCAAGCCCTAGATTTAATTGTAAATGCAATAAAAAAATCTGGCTTTGTAAATGGCAAAGATGTTTCAATATGTTTAGATGTTGCAGCCAATGAACTTTTCAAAAAAAAAAAATACTCAATCCATTCAAAGAATTTTATTTCAGTGGAAAAGTCAATTTTAGAATATAAAAAAATGATTCAAAAATATAAGATAAAATCAATTGAAGATCCCTTTGCTGAAAACGATTGGTTTGCATGGAATAAGCTTATGAAATCAATAAAAAAAGTTCAAATTGTTGGAGATGATTTGTATGTTACAAATTTAGAGCGTTTAAAGAAAGGATTTTTAAATATTTCTTCAAATGCTATTTTAATTAAATTAAATCAAATTGGAACAGTATCAGAAACAATTGATGTAATTAAATTTGCTCAGGCTATAGGATTTAAAACTATAATTTCTCATAGATCAGGAGATAGTGAAGATACATTTATTGCTGATTTAGCCGTAGGCACAAATTCAAATCAAATTAAGACAGGATCTTTAGCAAGATCAGAAAGAGTCGCTAAATATAATCAATTAATTCGTATAGAAGAAGAACTTGGAAAAAAAGCAAGAATGAATATGATTCATTAATGCTTAAAAACATAAAAAAAAACTATTTTTTATTAATTTCTACTTTTCTAATTTTATATTTTTTTTTTAATTTAATGTCTGGTGAAAGAGGTCTGATATCTTATTTTGAAAAAAAAGATATTTTGATAGATCTAAAAAATAAAGAAAAAAGTTTATTGGTTAAGATAGAAGAATTAGATTTTAAAAATTCTTTACTTAGTGACAATCTTGATCTTGATTATGTAGAAATTTTGATTAGAGAGAGATTTTTATTAGGTAAAAAAAACGAAAAAATTTATATAACTAACTATAATGAAAATTAGACCAAGACACCCTGAAAAGATTAAAAACCCAATAAATCCAATTAAAAAAAAACCAGAGTGGATAAGATCAAAATTAATAAATAGCAAAGAATTTTTTATTACAAAAACAATTATTAATAAGAGTAATCTTGTAACAGTGTGCCAAGAAGCTAATTGCCCAAATATTACAGAATGTTGGAGTAAAAGACATGCTACTTTTATGATAATGGGTGATACATGTACAAGAGCCTGTGGTTTTTGTGATGTAAAGACTGGTAAGCCAGAAAAATTAGATCCGTTCGAGGATATTAAAATTGCTAACGCAGTTACAAAACTCAACTTAAGACATGTAGTCATTACTTCTGTTGATAGAGATGATCTACCAGATGGTGGTTCAAATCATTTTAAAAAGGTAGTTGAAACTACAAGAAAAAAAAATCCTAGTACTACTATAGAAGTTTTAACTCCTGATTTTTTAAGGAAAGGAAATTCTTACAAAAAATTACTTGAAGCTGATTTAGATGTATTCAATCATAATATTGAGACTGTACCTAGACTTTATCTCAAAGTAAGACCTGGAGCCAGATATTTTGCATCACTTGAACTTTTGAAAAATGCAAAAAAATGTAATAGTAAAGTATTTACTAAATCAGGAATAATGGTTGGTCTTGGTGAGGCTCAAGATGAAATTATTCAAGTAATGGACGATTTAAGATCTGCAGATGTAGATTTTATTACTATTGGTCAGTATCTTCAACCTTCCGTTAAACACCATCCACTTGAAAGATATTATCATCCAGATGAATTTAAAGAGCTAGAACTGATTGCAAAATCAAAAGGTTTTCTTTTAGTTTCCTCATCGCCTTTAACCAGATCTTCTTATCATGCAGATAAGGATTTTGCTAAATTAAAAAAAAATAGATTAAGATTAAATTAATGCCAAAAGCTTCTGTGAAGAGGTTAATTGAATGTCAAAAAAAGGATTTGATTAATCTTGTTCTTGATATTGAAAAATATCCTCAGTTTGTCCCTTTTTGTTACGATGCTAAAATTTATGAAAATAAAGATGAAGGTGATTTAAAAAAAATAATTGCTGATTTAACTATTGGTAAGGGGCCATTTAAAGATACTTATAAAAGTGATGTAGTTTTTCATAAAAAAAAAGATACTATATACGTTAAAAATATTGATGGACCATTAAATCATTTGTCAAATTATTGGACTTTTACTGATAAAAATAATGGAATTACCGAAATAAGTTTTGATATTGATTTTGAAATTAAAAATAAATTTTTAAATTCTTTAATGGTTGTTTCATTTCAATTTGGATTAGAAAAAATAGCTGATTCATTTCAAAAAAGAGCTGAAGATTTATTTGGCAATTCTAAGGATTAAATTTAATGCTTTCCTAACAGTAGCTTTTTGTATCGATAATCTTTTTTTGCTTTTAAATAAACATTTGAATATTTGAATTTTATCACCTTTTTTAACTCCTATATAGACTAAACCAATAGGTTTTTGTTTTGTACCACCTTTAGGTCCTGCGATACCAGTTACTGAAATATTTATATTAGCTTTTGAAATTTTAGATAGGTTATTAACCATTGCATAACAACATTCATGGCTTACAGCACCATATTTTCTAATTATATCTTTGTTAACTTTTAAAACTTTAATTTTAGCTTGATTAGAGTAGGTTATTAAGCCTAAACTAAACACTTTTGAGGCACCACTTATTGAAGTAATTGAACTAGCCAGCAATCCACCTGTACAAGACTCAACAAATGAAATTTTAAGTTTTTTTTTTATTAATGTTTTTACTAAAGATTTCATAAGAAAAAATAACTACTCAAAACCATAAAACAAATTAAAGATAAAACAACATAAAATCCTGCACAAACATCATCCATGATCACACCAAAACTATTTTTAAAATTTTTATCAAAAAAATTAACTGGAAATGGTTTTGCTATATCAAAAAATCTAAATAGAACAAAGCAAACACCATAAAAAATTATAGCTTCATTTGGTGATTTTTCTATTCCATGTGAAATTTCATAAAGATAAATAGGAATAGATTGACCAATAAATTCATCAATAATTACTTCTTTTGGATCTTTATTTTCACTATCTTCTATATGAACTGCAATTGCTGAAAATGAAAGGACAAAAATAATTATCAAACCTATTAAAATTAAATTTGAAGATACATTTAATATATGAAAAAAAAAATATAGTATAATAACAGTTGCTAAAGATCCAAAAGTTCCAGGAATTTTTTTTATTTTCCCCAAACCAAACATTGTTACAAATAATGTATTAAAAAATTTAATCATATTTTGTAATTGAGACTATTACCTCACAAGCCATTGCTTTTTCATTTCCTATTAAACCTAATTTTTCTACAGTTTTACCTTTTAGGTTGATGAGATCTTTATTTAATTTTGTTAGTTTTGATATTGAGTTGATTATTTTATCTCGGTATTTAGAAACTTTTGGTTGTTCGCAAATTAGATTTATATCAAGATTATTAATAAAAAAATTTGAATTATTTAAATTTTCTATAATTGGTTTTAACATTTTAGGTGATCTTATATTTTTAAATTTTTTTGTGTTTGGAAAATAAGTGCCGATATCTTTTTTTCTTGTAGCACCTAAAATTGCATCAATTATTGCATGTAAAATTACATCTCCATCTGAATGTCCTTTAAGTCCTGAATGAAAGGGAATCTTTATACCACCAAGGTAAAGTTTTTTATTTTTTATTAATCTATGTAAATCAAAACCAATACCATAATAAGTTTTAGAGCTTTTTATATCACTCAAGTAAGTAATTTTACTATTTTGATTTTCTCCTGATATAAATTTAATTTTATAGTTTTTATTTATAAAAAGAGTTGCTTCATCAGCAAACTCTTTTTTTTGATTTAGTGCAAGATTAAATATATCTTTAAATCTAAAAGCTTGAGGTGTCTGAGTTAATATTGAATTATTTTTATTAAGATTAAATATTTGATTTTTTATTTTATATTTTATTGAGTCTTTTGATCTTACGATAGGAACTACTGCTTTGTTTTTTTTTAAATTTTTCGTTATATTTTTAAGTAATTTGATTGAAAAATTTGGTCTTGCAGCATCATGTATAAAAACATTTTTTGGCTTATATTTTTTTATAAATTTTAAAGCATTTAAAGATGAGTTATAACGTTCTTTTCCACCTTTAATGACCTTAATAAGTTTAGGATATCTTTTTTTTTTAAAATAATTGAGATTGTTAGTGACAATTATTATTTTTTTAAAGAGCTTAGAATCTAAAGATTTTTTAATCGAATGATCAATAATTTCTTTATTTTTATAATTATAGAATTGTTTAGCCATTTTATTGTTAAATCGCTTACTTTTTCCAGCTGCTAGTATTACAAAAAAGTTGTTCATTTTTAGAAATATATATATGAACTTATATAATTATATTTAAATAATAATGACTGAATTTCTTAAAAAAAATTTAATAATTATTATACTATTTGTAATAACACTTTTTGCAGGTTTTTTCACTTTTCTTACATTTATAGATAAAAGCTTTATTCAACTTAATCAGTTAAACCTTCAATATTTGTTAATAGGCAATATAATACTAATAATTTTACTTTTTATTTTAGTTTTTCTAGAAATAAAGAGATCTATTAAATCTGACATTGATCGTGATGGTATAACATCTAATAAAAAATATATTACATATTTTTCATTATTTACTCTTATTCCATCTGTTTTAATTTCTGTATTTTCACTTTTTCTATTTTCATTCGCATTAGAAAAATATTTTGATAAAAAAGTCACTACCGTTGTAAACAACTCTTATGAGTTAGCAAAAAATTATGTTTCAGAAGTTCAAGATAAAGTTAAATCCGAAATTATATTAATCGCATTTGACACAAATAAGAGCGCCAAGTTTTTAAATGATGATGAAGATGAGTACCAAAGGTTTTTGAATACTCAAAAACTTATAAGAAAAATAGATGAAATTCATATTATTGATATAGATAAAAATTTATTGTTCACAAATTTAAACGACAAATCA
Source organism: uncultured Pelagibacteraceae bacterium (assembly GCA_902622805.1). Classification (GTDB taxonomy): domain Bacteria; phylum Pseudomonadota; class Alphaproteobacteria; order Pelagibacterales; family Pelagibacteraceae; genus Pelagibacter. The sequence continues at coordinate 6,115 of CACNRG010000004.1, forward strand.
AGATATACACCTCCAATGAATCGAGCCTTAGAATTAGTAATCGAAGACGATAGACCATTAAAAATATTAAATGCTCCAGAAAACATTTCAGCAGCAATCATGAGACTTCAAGCTTTTGAGAATAGATTTTTATATGTTGTAAAATATCTTGATCCTAAAATTTCTAATTATTTAAATGAATCTCAGGAAGCGATTAATTTTTATTATACAGTAGAGGAAAAAAGCTCAGGGATAAAAATTTCTTTTGCAATAATATATTTAATTGTTGTAACTTTGTTGTTATTTATTTCTATTACGATTGCAATTCGTTTTTCATCAAGATTCTTTAGATCAATAAATAATTTAATATATGCTTCAAATGCGATTGGAGATGGAGATTTGAGTGCAAAAGTTCCAGAACTTAAAACTGATAAAGATCTTGAAACGTTAAATAGAAATTTTAATTCAATGATTAGTAAATTAAAAAATCAACAAGAAAAATTAATTATAAATGAAAGGCATGAGGCGTGGGGTAGTCTTGCAAGGAAGCTCGCACACGAAATAAAAAATCCTCTCACACCAATACAATTAACCATCGATAGATTGTATAACAAATACTCAAATCAAATTTCAAATATTGATAAAGATAATTATAAAGAAAATTTAAATATTATTAATAACCAAATTAAACAAATTGGTAGTTTAGTTAATGAATTTTCAGATTTTGCGAGAATGCCAAAACCTATTCTTAAAGATAACGATCTGATCACTTTGATGAGAGAAAATGTTAAACTATTGCAAAAACTTGATGATACAATAAACATTGAAATAAATTCCAATCAACAAAAAATTAATTTTAACAGTGATAAAGAGCAATTAAGTCGAGTTTTTTTTAATTTAATTAAAAATGCAATTGAAAGTATTCAGCAAAAAAGTCAAAATATCTCAAATTTTTCAAAGAAAATTACTATTGAAATTAATAAGTTTGATGACAATATAAACATAAATTTTACAGATAATGGTATAGGTTTTGTAAATATTGAAAAAAATATAAAGGATATATTAAACCCATATTTTACGACAAAGAAAAATGGATCTGGATTAGGTTTATCAATTGTTAATAAAATAATAAATGATCATAATGGAAAAATTGAATTTATATCTCTTAATGAGGGTGCCAAAATAAAAATTTATTTTAATCTAAATGATAGCTGAAATACTGATAGTTGATGATAATTCTGATATTAGGAATATCCTAAATGAATTAATTTTAGATGCTGGCTATAAAACAAGGTTAGCTGCAAATTACAATCAAGCTTTAAATGAAATAGATAAAAAAATTCCTGATGTTGCAATTTTAGATGTCAAACTAGACAAAGGAGATAATGATGGTATTGAATTATTAACACATATTAAGTCTAAAAACTCTGATGTCCCAGTAATAATGATATCTGGACATGCTAATATTGAAATGGCTATCAAATCATTAAAGCATGGCGCTTTTGAATTTATTGAAAAACCTTTTGATCAGACTAGATTATTAAACTTTATTTCAAGAGCAGTTGAAAATTTAAATTTAAAAAGTCAAAATAAAGAATACGAAAATAAACTTTTTTCTTCTTATGACTTAATTGGTGAAAGTAAAAATATTTCATCCATACGGGATCAAATAGATAAAATTTCTATTACAGAAAGTAGAATATTTATCTCTGGTCCATCTGGATCTGGTAAAGAGTTAATTGCAAGAAAAATTCATAAAAAATCAAAAAGAAAAAAAAAGCCTTTCATAATATTAAATGGAGCTTTATTGGATAATAATAAATATGAATTAGAATTATTTGGTGAAGAAAAACAAGATGGATCTATTTCATATGGTGCACTAGAAAAAGCTAATAACGGTACTCTTTTAATTGATCATATTTCTGAAATACCTTTAGATATCCAATCAAAAATTTTAAGAGTTTTAATTGATCAAAAGTTTAAAAGAATTAATGGTTCTAAAGATATTAAAGTAGATGTAAGACTAATTAGTTCATCCAATAAAGACTTAAAAGATGAAATTCAGCTAGGTAATTTTAGAGAGGATCTTTATCATAGGATTAGTGTTTTTGAGATATATGTAGACCCATTAAGTAATAGAATTTCAGATATACCATTATTGGTAAAATACTTTTCTGAAAAGATTTCTGAAAGCTACAATATTAAAACTCTAGAAATAGATGAAAATGACAGTTATATTTTAAATCATAATTGGAAGGGTAATGTTAGAGAATTAAGAAACTTAATAGAAAGAATTGCAATTTTACAACCAGAGAACAAAGATAAAATTTCGAGTATTATTAAGGAGTCATTAAAAAATGATGATTTTCATGACAAAATTACCGAAAATAGTTTATCTGTGCCGCTAAAAGAGGCTAGAGAAAAGTTTGAAAAAGAGTATTTAACAATACAATTAAAAAAGTTTAATGGAAATATTTCAAAAACAGCTAATTTTGTTGGAATGGAGAGAAGTGCTCTTCACAGAAAACTTAAAGGATTAGGAATTAAAGAATTTAATTAAATGAACATAATTATTTGTGGCGCTGGCAGAGTAGGCTTTACTATTGCAAAATTATTAAGTGAGCAAGGTCACTCAATTACTGTAATTGACCAGTCAAGTGAAGATATACAAAAAATAAATGATAGTTTAGATGTAAAAGGAATTGTAGGAAAAGGCACATACCCATCAATCCTTGAAAAAGCAAATGCAAACGAAGCGGACATGATAATAGCTGTTACAAGAAATGATGAAATTAACATGTTGATTTGTCAAATAGCATACTCAATATTTAATATTCAAAAAAAAATTGCAAGAATTCGCTCGCAAGATTATTTAAATCCTAAATTTACAAGGGTTTATAGTAAAGAGAATTTACCAATTGATGTAATAATCTCTCCAGAAATTGAAATAGCAAAATCAATTCAAAGAAAACTGGAAGCACCAGGAGCACTAGATAGTGTTCCTTTTTCAGAAAATAATATTAGGTTACTTGAAATTTTGATTAAAGATAATTGTAAATTGATAGATTTAAAACTTAATGAGCTTACAAATAAATATCCTCAATTAGACGCAAATGTAATAGCAATAATTAGAAAAGATAAGACTTTTATTCCTAAGAAAACTGATAAAATTGAATGTGATGACAAAATTTATGTAATCATTAACTCTAACCAGATGGCAGAAACGCTCAATGCCTTTGGTCATGAGGAAAAAATTTCAAAAAAACTATTAATTATTGGTGGTGGAAATATTGGTTTTAATTTAGCAAAAAATTTAGAGGAAAGCTCTGAAGCGATAAGAGTAAAAATTGTTGAAAAAAATAAACAACGAGCAGAATATTTGGCTAATAATCTTAATAATACAATAATTATAAATGGTGATGGACTTGATGAAGAAGCATTAGAAGAAGCAAATTTAGGTGAAGCTGAAACTGTTTTGGCTTTAACAAATGATGATGAAGATAATTTAATGGTAAGTGTTCTAGTTGAAAAATTTGCAAAAGATCAAAAAGATATTGAAGATAAAAGAACGATGGCGCTTATTAACAAGCCTAACTATTCACTTCTTCAATCATCATTAAAGATTGACGATATTATTGATCCACGGATGAATACAGTATCTAGTATTCTAAAACATATTCATAAAGGATCTATTGAAAACGCTTACACTATTTCTAATGGTGAATATGAAGTTATAGAAGCTGAAATTATTGAAACTTCTGAACTTATAAGTAAAGACATAAAGAACTCAAATCTACCCGATGAAATTAGAATTGGGGCTGTTTTAAGAGATAAAAAAGTAATTATTCCTAGATCTAATTTTGTATTTCAAAAAAATGATAGTGTAGTTTTTATTGCTAAAAATGATTCTATCCCAACAGTAGAAAATATTTTTAGGTTAAGTCAATAAAGTTACATGTCTAGTTTAAGAATTAGATATCTTAGTTTTTTTTTTGGATTAATTTCTGTATTGTCTTTGTTAAATGTAATTTATTCTTATTATCTAAATTTATATTTAAATCTTAACACGTATTATATAAGTTTTGTAATTTCTTTAATAATTGGATTAATTTTTTATAAATTTGAAAAGGTCAAAATAAAGATTACAATTTTTGATAAAATCTTAACAGTATTTTTTGGTTACTTATTAATACCCATTATTCTATGCTTACCTTTTTATTTTAGTATATATAATTTAACATTTTTAAATGCTTTTTTTGAGTCAGTTTCAGGTTTTACCTCTACTGGTTTTACAATTTTTACTAATGTAAAACATATAGATCAAAGTTTAATATTATGGAGATCATCAATACAATGGATTGGAGGTTTGTATTTTTTATTTTCAATCATTTACTTAATTGATATTTATGATGAAAATTTTAAAAAAACGCTAACAAACTATCTTTCATTTAATAGTTCAGAAATACTAAAACAATCATTTAAAATTTTATTATTATATATCTTATTAACTTTTTTAATATTTATAGTGCTTAATTTATTAAATATTAGAAGTTTCAATTCATTAAATCTTGCTTTTACCATTATTTCATCTGGAGGCTTTTTACCAACAAATGAACTTTCAAATATATTAATAAATAACACTCAGATAATAATTTTTTCTTTATTATTATTATTTTCTTATTTTAGTATTTTTTTCAGCTACAATTTATTATTTATAAAAAAAAAAAATTTAAATTTTTTTTATGAAGATTTACATTTAATTTTTTACTATTTAATAATAGTTTCAATTTTCTTTCTTTTTTTTTCATTTAATAATGATTTCTCAAAAAATCTTCTATCTATATCGAGCAGTATGTCTAACATTGGTTTTTCTTTAGATTTTAATGAATCTAATTTAAATTTAATTTATCTAATTTTAGTGATTATTGGGGGGTCTTTTTTCTCAACAAGCTCAGGTTTGAGATTTATCAAAGTATATTCATTATTTAAATATTCAATAAATCAAATTTTATCTTTTAGTAAACCAAAAAATATTTTTATGAATAAATTGTTCTTTACTAAGATAAATTTTGATTTTAAAGAAATTAACAAATATTTTTTAACAATTATTATATTTGTAATTTCACTATTTATTTTGACAATGTTGTTAAGTTTGAGCATTATTGATTTTGAGAGTGCTTTTAAACTATCAATTTTAACCATAATGAATACGGTAAATTCATCAGCATATGGATTATCTGATTTTAATTTTAATAATCTTAATTATTTTACAAAAAATTGTATAATCTTATTTATGATAATCGGCAGAATTGAATTATTAACAATATTAATAATAATCAAAAATTTTCTGTTTAAAGATTAAATATATATTGTATATGTATAGAAAATTTGCGCCCTTAGCTCAGCTGGATAGAGCATCGGTTTTCTAAACCGAGGGTCGGAGGTTCGAATCCTCCAGGGCGCGCCAAAATAGACGTTTTTTAATATTAAATTTAACTTGACTAGAATTTCAAAATTTTAATTAAGGAGATTATTTTTTCTTGAAGACCCTTTTCTTACATGCTTAAATTATAGATATTCAAATTAATTTTTGAATTATTTGTTAACAAATAATAATAACTAAAAGGAAGAATAATGTTTAAATACTTAAAACAATTAACTTCTTTAGTAGCAATGGTTGCTATGTTGTTTACTTTTACGACAGAGACTATGGCTGCTAAAAAATCTAAAACACTTAAAAACACTCAAAAAAAGGGTTTTGTAAGATGTGGAGTATCTCAAGGTCTTCCAGGATTTTCTAATGCTGATGCAGCAGGAAATTGGACTGGAGTTGACGTTGATGTATGTAGAGCGGTAGCTGCTGCAGTTCTAGGTGATGCAAACAAAGTTAAGTTTACGCCACTAAGTGCTAAAGAAAGATTTACAGCTTTAACTTCTGGTGAGATTGACATCTTGTCAAGAAACACAACTTGGACTCTTTCTAGAGATGCTGATATCGGACTTACTTTCGTAGGTGTGAACTTTTACGATGGACAAGGTTTCATGGTAAGAAAAAGTTCGGGTATCACTTCAACTAGCCAATTCAAAAATGGTATCTCAGCTTGTACAAATATTGGTACAACAACTGAGTTAAACATGAGAGACTTCTTTAATTCTAGAGGAATTTCTTATGAGCCAGTAGCATTTGAAAAAGCTGATGAAGTTGTAGCTGCTTATGATGCAGGTAGATGTGATACTTACACTACCGATAAATCTGGTTTAGCTGCTCAAAGAACAAAAATGAAAAACCCAGATGAACATATTGTTTTGCCAGAAACTATTTCTAAAGAGCCTTTAGGACCAGTTGTAAGACAAGGTGATTCAGTTTGGGAAGATATCGTAAGATGGTCTTTGAACACTATGATCGAAGCTGAGGAGTATGGAATTACTTCTGCAAATGCTGATATGATGAAAACTTCAGATAACCCACAAATAAAAAGACTTGTTGGTGCTGAAGGTGAAATGGGTGCAGCATTCGGTTTAGATAATGAGTGGAACTTAAGAATTATCAAACAAGTTGGAAATTATGGTGAAAGTTATAAAAGAAATATAGCTGACACTGGTATTTTACCAGACAGAGGTCCAAACGAATTATGGACTAAAGGTGGTATTTTATACGTTCCACCATCAAGATAATTTAAGTTAAATTACTTAAAAGGGCTAGATTTTTCTAGCCCTTTTTTTATAAACTCATATATTATCCGCATTGTGAATTTTAAACTTAAAGATCTTGGTCCACAATTAATTACAGTTGTAGCTGTTATTTTAGTCTTTGGTTTTTTTACATATAACGCTCAAGTCAATATGGAAAATAGAGGTATTGATTTTGGTTATGGATTTTTATCTCAAGAGTCTTCATTTGATGTTCAATTTTCTTTAATAGAATACGACGGATCTCATTCTTATTTTAGAGCATATTTAGTTGGTCTATTAAATACTATTCTTGTTTCAGTCATAGGAATAATTTTAGCTACAATACTTGGAGTAATAGTTGGTATAGCTAGATTATCTCCAAATTATTTAATTAATAAATTTGCAGCATTTTATGTAGAATTTTTTAGAAATATCCCATTACTATTACAAATATTTTTTTGGTATTTCGCTGCTTTAAGAGCACTACCACTTCCTCAAGATGCTGATGCTATGTTTGGAATTGCATTTTTAACGATAAAAGGTTTGTACGTTCCAGCTTTTATATGGCAAAATTTTAATATTTTCTTTTATTCTGTAGTTGCTGCAATTATCGCAATAATTGTTATTCGTATTCAGGCAAAAAAATTACAAGAAACCCAAGGTAAACAAACACCTGTTTTATTAATATCAATCGGTTTATTATTAATCTTACCTCTCTTAAGTTTTTTAATTGGTGGAGTTAAATTAGAATTCGAAGTACCTGTATTAAAACAGCTAGCAACTACATCATTTATTTATGAAGGTGGAGTAAGTTTACCACCAGAATTAATTGCTTTAGCCTTATCATTGTCTTTATATACAGCAACTTTTATAGCAGAATGTGTTAGAGCAGGAATTCAAGGTGTTGGTAAAGGTCAAAAGGAGGCAGCAGCATCAATTGGCCTTACACCAAATCAAGTACTTAAACTTGTAGTAATGCCTCAGGCTTTAAGAATAATTATACCACCTACAACTAACCAGTATCTAAATCTTACTAAAAATTCCTCATTAGCTGCAGCAATAGCTTATCCTGATTTAGTATTAGTTTTTGCAGGTACAGCCTTAATGCAAACTGGTAAGGCAATTGAAATTGTATCTATAACAATGTTTACTTACTTATCATTAAGTATTTCAATTTCAATATTGATGAATTGGTATAATAAAAAAATAGCGATACAGGAAAAATAGTGTCAAAAATTAATTTTTTAAAACCTGATAAGACTAATCTTTATACTTTTTTGTATTTAGGTACTTTTTTGTTTTTCGTTAGTATTTTAGATGTTCTTTTAAATTCTTTTTTTAGTTTCAATATAACAGGTTTTTTACCTGATTTTTTAAGCTTCTTATTACCATTATTAATAGGTTTCCTTGGACTTTACTTTATAAGAATTGAGTTAAGTGGTATTAAAAAATTAGATTTATTAAATAAGCACATTAATACCAATAATTTTAATGCTGTATTATCTTTATTAATTATATTTATAATCCTTAAATCAATTCCTCCTTTATTAAGCTGGTTTTTTGTCGATGCTAGTTTTGCTGGTGACTCAAAAGATGTTTGTACAGGTTCAGGAGCTTGTTGGACATATATAAAGGTTTGGATGAGAAGATTTATGTATGGAATGTATCCAAATGGAGAACAATGGAGAATTAATTTATCTTTTATATCTTTAGCATTACTAGGATCAGTTGGATATTTCGCAACTGATAGATTTAAGAAATACTTAACGCTTTATTACGTTGTAGTATATCCATTTATAGCATTCTTATTTATCTTTTTCTTTATTTCTGGTGGACCAGTGTTTTTTGATTTTTCATACGGAATAATTGCTGCAATTTTATCTGTTATAATTGGTTTTTTTGTACCCAATAAATTTAAGTTTTATTATTTTTTGATCGTTCCTTTTGGTCTTTATATTTTATTAAAATATTTTATTTTTTATGAGGAGTTTATTGAACTTGGAAAATTAGATGGACTAAATTGGGTAGAAACTGGTGCTTGGGGAGGTTTGTCATTGACTTTTATAATCTCTTTTTTCTGTTTGATTTTTTGTTTTCCAATAGGTATGGCATTCGCACTTGGAAGAAGATCTGGGTTTCCTTTAATAAGATATATTTCAATAGGCTTTATAGAATTTTGGAGAGGTGTTCCGTTAATCACTGTATTATTTATGTCGGCTGTAATGTTTCCAATGTTTTTACCGGCAGATTTTTTTATAGATAAATTGGTAAGGTGTATAATAGCTATATCATTATTTGAAGCTGCATACGTTGCTGAAGTTATTCGAGGAGGATTACAAGCTCTTCCTAGAGGACAATATGAAGCCGCAAAATCATTAGGAATGGGATATTGGAGAATGCATATATTTGTAATTTTACCACAGGCTTTAAAATTAGTTATACCAGGAATTGCTAATACATTCCTAGCATTAGTTAAAGATACTCCTTTAATTTTTGTTGTTGGTTTATTGGAAATAGTAGGAATGCTCAATTTAGCTAAAACTAATCCAGAGTGGTTAGGATTTGCTATGGAAGGTTATGTATTTGCAGCAATAATTTTCTGGATTATTTGTTATGCAATGAGTAAATATAGTTATAATTTAGAAGAAAAATATAAAACAGATCGATAGATAATTATGTCAGACAGTATAATTCAAATAAATAATGTTAATAAATGGTTTGGTGATTTTCAAGTTTTAAAAGAAATTAATTTAGAAGTTAAACCAAAACAAAAAATTGTTGTTTGTGGTCCATCTGGATCAGGAAAATCTACATTAATAAGATGTATTAATAGATTAGAAGAGCATCAAGAAGGCGATATAATAGTTGATGGCAATACTCTTACTGAAGATACAAAAAATATAGAACAAATAAGATCTGAAGTCGGAATGGTATTTCAACAGTTTAATTTATTTCCACATTTGTCAGTTTTAGACAATTGCACATTAGCACCGATATGGGTCAAGAAGATGCCAAAAAAAGAGGCTGAAGATTTAGCTTTGGAACATTTGGAAAGAGTACAAATATTAGATCAAGCACAAAAATATCCTGGTCAGCTTTCTGGTGGTCAACAACAAAGAGTAGCTATAGCCAGAGCTTTATGCATGAAGCCAAAAATAATGCTTTTTGATGAACCAACATCTGCCTTAGACCCTGAAATGATTAAAGAAGTACTTGATGTTATGGTTAACTTAGCAAAAGAAGGAATGACAATGATAGTTGTCACTCACGAAATGGGATTTGCTAAAGAAGTAGCTGATCAAATGATATTTATGGATGAGGGTATGATTGTTGAAAAAGCTGATACTAAAGAATTTTTTGCTAATCCAAAGAGTGATAGAACTAAACTTTTTCTCAGCCAGATACTATAGTCAATATATATTACAAGGAAAATTTCTCAAATTAGACCATAAGTATTACTTGACATAATTTCTGCATATCAGGTATTTCATGAAAAAATTATAAAAATATAGTTGCAGTGAGTATTAAAAACTAGTTGAATAAGTTTTTTAATAAAATTAAGAGGGGTCTTAATGGAAGATAATTTTAATAAGCATTTAGGCAATAAGCTAAAGCTTAGAAGATTAGCTCTGGGTTTAACTCAAACCAAAGTAGCAAAAGCAATCAACGTAACATTTCAGCAAATTCAGAAATATGAAAAAGGCACCAATGGGGTAAGCTCTATAAGATTATTGCAATTGTCAAATTATTTAAAAGTGCCAATTAATTATTTCTTTGAAGATTTTTCAGAATATTTAGTTAATTTAGAAAAATCTCAAGAGGGACACATGAATGTTAATTATAATTTTTTAGTAAAATTGTATTCAGAACTTAATGCAGATCAAAAAATAAAATTTAATAAATCTTTACAACTTACAAATAATATAATTTCAAAAGTCGGATAGTAAATTTTTGGCTCCTCGGGCAGGACTCGAACCTGCGACCAATTGATTAACAGTCAACTGCTCTACCAACTGAGCTACCGAGGAATGTAAAAACTCAACTTACTTTTTTTTAAGGCTAAAACAAGAATTTTTTTTGGACTGGAGGCAACGCCCGGAATCGAACCGGGATACAAGGATTTGCAATCCTCTGCGTAACCATTCCGCCACGTTGCCATAAATTTTTATGTTTAGCCGAATTTACTAATACCAACGTTTAATTTTATTACAAGATTTATAATTTCAAAATAACTAGAGTTCTATATGAAAACATCATTGAACTAATAATATGGTATAAACTTAATACTAAAGTAATAAATATATTAAATTATTAATAATAAAGATCACTAATTAAGTGAATTAATTTTATGATATTTGAATAAAATATGTATATTAATTCATATTATTTGTAATTAACATATTCAAACAAAATTATGAAATCAAAAAATAATCCTAAAGCAATAGTTTTAACGGCAGGAATTGGTTCTAGAATAAATAAGTATACCAGATTAATTCCTAAAAGCATGATCAAAATAAATCAAAAATATATTTTTGAATACATTATAGAAAATTTACATAAGGCTAAGATTAAAGAAGTTATTTTTGTTGTCGGTTACAAATCAAATTTACTAAAACCAAAAATAATTAAAAAATGTAAAGAATTAGAAATTAATTTGAAAATTGTTGTAAGCAAGAAGTATAAAACAACTAATACAATGTATTCCTTATGGTTAGCTAGAAAATTTTTAAAAAAAAATTTTATTTTTTTACATGGTGATCTTATTTTTAGTTACAAAATGTTAAAGCAATTCATCAAGTTTCCACATAAAAATTCTATTTTGATTGATAAAAAACCACCAAAAGACTGGGATGATGCTATGAAAGTAATTTCAAATAAAAAACTATTAAAATATATGAGTAAATCAGTTTCAATAGATGAAATGGATGGTACAGCAATAGGCATGTATAAATTTGACTCAAAAGGCAGCACTATTCTTTTTAAAAGTATAAAAGAATTAATCAAAAAAGGTAATGTTAACCTTTGGGTTTCTGATGCTTTTAATATAATTTCAAAGAAGATGAAAATTTATATGCAATCAACAAATTATGTTTGGGCTGACGTTGATAATTTAAAAGATTTAAAATCTGCAAAAGAAATAGTTAAAAAAGCGGAGTTAAAGTAGTGTGTGGTTTTTTTGGCGTAGTAAATTTAAAAAGTCCACTTTTTCCCCAAGATAAAATCGATATTAAAAAAGGAACTGATTTAATAAAATATAGAGGACCTGACGATCAAAAAATATTATCAGAAAATAATTTTTGTTTTGGATTTAATAGATTAAAGATAATTGATTTACACGCAGAAAATCAACCTTATTATACTAACGATAAGTCTGTAGTAATGATGTGTAATGGTGAAATTTATAATTTCCTAGATTTAAAAAAATTATTATTATCTAAAGGTTATAAATTTAAATCAAACACAGATGTTGAGGTAATATTACATGGATACCTTGAATGGGGAGAAGCTCTTTGGAATAAATTAAATGGTATATTTTCTATAGCTATTTTAGATAAAAGAATTAATAAATTATTTTTAATAAGAGACCATTTGGGAGTTAAACCTTTACATTATTTTATTAAAGGAGAAAAAATTTATTTCGGATCAGATTATAATTCTTTTTCACAAATTCATAATCATAAACGTGCACTAAATCTATCTGCTTTACATAGTTATTTGTCATTTAGGAATGTTATTGGAAAACAAACATTTTACAAAGAGATCTTTGATGTTTTACCAGGTACTAGAATTAGTTATGACGGATCTACTGTTAACGAAAATCAATTTTGGGATATCCCTATTACAATAGATCAAGATAAAGGGATTAATTTTTATACTAATGAATTAGATAAATTACTTAACGAGTCAGTAAAAAAACAAATAGTGAGTGATGTTCCTGTTGGAGCCTTTATAAGTGGTGGTTTAGACTCAAGTTTATTATTAAGTTATTTGAAAAATTATAAACCAGATATAAATACTTATATTTCAGGGTTTGATGTTGAGGGTTATGATGAATTTAAATATGCAGAAATTGTTGCAAATCATTTAGGTCTTAGCAATCCTAATAAAATTCATATTAATCAAAATGACTATATAGACTCTATAAAAGAAACTATTATTCATAAGGGTGAACCAATATCTGTTCCGCATGAAAATGCATTTTTTAAAATGTCAAATTTTATGAAAAAAAATATATCTGTTGTAATTTCTGGGGAAGGTGCAGATGAAATGTTTGCAGGCTATGGAAGAATATTTAGAAGCCCACACGATTATTATATGTCAAAAAAACCTTTATTAGGTAGATTTATAAATTATTCTACAAATAATGAGATAACGCAAAAATTTGACAATCCAATAGATCATTTTTTATTTAGATACGCATGGTTTTCCAATAAAGAAAAAAATGAATTTTTAAATTCAGATATAACTAATAATAAATACAATAATTATACTTTTGAATATATTGAATCGTTATTTAAAAAAGTTGAACATTTAAATTACTATCAATCAATTTATTATTTGCTAGGTAAATTACATCTACCAAATTTATTAAATAGATTGGATAGAATGACTATGGCAGCATCTGTAGAAGCCAGAGTACCATTTTTGGATGTAAATTTAGTTGAATTTGCATCTAAACTACCAATTAAATACAAACTTAAATGGAAAAATCAGATATATAAATTTTTATCTAAGTTTTATAATAGTGAGAGTATTAGTGAAGTATTTGACACTCCAAAATATATACTTAAACATTTAGCTGAGAAGAAACTTCCAAAATCAATTATCTATAGAAAAAAAATGGGTTTTCCAGTTCCTTTAAATAATTGGTCAAATAAAAAATTTGGTGAATATGCTCATGATATTCTTATAAGTTCTAATTCAAAGTCTAAGGATATTTTCAATATGTCAAATGTAAAAAAATTTATTGAAAAAAAAAATTATGATGCAAAAGAAGATTTAGATGGAAAAAAAATTTGGATGATGGTTAATTTTGAGCTTTGGCTTCAACAACAGAGCTTTTAGAAGTTATTCAAGATTTTTTTTTAAAAATTGATTTAGATTATCTATATTTCCATCATAATGATGGGTAACTATATTATTTAACTTTGCTGACTCAACTGCTTTAATATTGTGCTCAAGATATATTACATTCTCAGCTTTAATTTTAAATTTTGATAAAAATTTTTGATAATATATTGGATTAGTTTTTTCTGGATTATGTTTAAGAGAAAATATTTCATCAGATATATTTTTTAAAAATATTTTTTTTTCTTCATCATTAGCGTTAGTAAGAATAATCTTTTTATTATCATACTTATTGATTAATTTATAAATATTATTATTAATATTACCCTTTAAATCGACTAGACAACCAACAGCATCAATAGCTAAAATCTTTTTCATTTAAATTACGTGTATTTGTATATAAAAGTTATACTTTATCTATTCTAACTTTTTTACAAATTTATTTATTTCAAAGAAAATATACTTGAGATTTTATTAATTTTGACCATAAAATTTTTAAAATTTATAATTTGATTATTGTTTATTAGAATTATTAAATTATAACCTACTTACACCCATGAATAGTGATAAATATATACATTCTGAAGTAGAAGATGACATTTACTCTTATTGGGAAAAAAATAATTTATTTAAACCCAAAAAAAATACGAAGAAATTTTCAATAGTCATTCCACCACCTAATGTAACAGGAAGTTTACATATGGGACATGCGCTAAATAATTCAATCCAAGATCTTTTAGTACGCTATTATAGAATGAATAATTATGAAACTTTATGGCAACCAGGAACAGATCATGCTGGTATAGCTACTCAAGCACTTGTTGAAAAAAAATTAGAAAAAGAAAATTTAAAGAAAAATGATCTTGGTCGTGAAAAATTTATTGAAAAAGTTTGGGAATGGAAAAATCAGTATGGCAATATAATTATAAATCAACTTAAAAAACTTGGTTGTTCATGTGACTGGTCAAGAAATGCTTTTACAATGGATGAAAATTTATCTAAGTCTGTTATAAAAGTTTTTGTTGAATTACATAAAAAAAAATTAATTTATAAAGCTGAAAAACTAGTTAATTGGGATACTGTATTAAAAACTGCAATATCTGATTTAGAAGTAGATCAAAGGGAGATGAATTCCAAGCTCTATTATATTAAATATCCATTAGACAAGTCCAAAGAATTTATAACTATTGCAACAACTAGACCAGAAACTATGCTTGGGGATACGGCAATAGCTGTAAATCCAAAAGATATAAGATTTAAAAAATATGTTGGTAAAACAGTGACCATTCCAATTGTCGATAGAAAAATCAGAGTTATAAAAGATGATTACGCTGATCCAGAACAAGGAACAGGCGCTCTTAAAATAACACCAGCACATGATTTTAATGATTATGATGTTGGTAAAAGAAATAATTTAGAAATTATAAATATATTTACTGAAGAAGGTAAAATTAATAAAAATGCACCTAATGCTTATATTGGTTTAGATAGATTTGAAGCCCGAAGTAAAATTTTACAAGAATTAAAAGAAAAAAATTTTTTTGTTAAAGAAGAGAATATTAAAAATAAAGTACCTTATGGTGATAGGTCAAATTCAATTATTGAACCATTTTTGACAGAACAATGGTTTGTTAATGCAAAAAAATTATCAATTAAAGCAAAAAAAATAGTCAAATCAAAAAAAACAAATTTCTTTCCTGTAAATTGGTCAAAAACATATTTTCAGTGGATGAACAATATTGAACCATGGTGTGTTTCAAGACAACTTTGGTGGGGGCATCAAATTCCAGCTTGGTATGGACCTGACAAAAAAATATTTGTTGCAATAAATGAACTGGAAGCAAAAAAAAATGCTAAAAAATTTTATAAAAAAGATGTTATTTTGATGAGAGATCCAGATGTATTAGATACTTGGTTTTCATCTGGATTATGGCCTTTTGCAACACTAGGTTGGCCTGATAAAAAAGATTTTATTAAAAAATTTTACCCTACAACAGTTTTAGTAACAGGTTTTGACATCATTTTTTTTTGGGTGGCAAGAATGATGATGTTTGGAATGGAGTTTTTAAATAAAGAACCATTTAAAGATATTTATGTTCATGCTTTAGTTAGAGATGAAAAAGGACAAAAAATGTCTAAATCAAAAGGTAATGTAATTGATCCTTTAGATTTAATAGATAAATACAGCGCAGATGCTTTAAGATTTACTCTACTTTCCATGGCATCACCAGGTACAGATGTCAAACTTTCTGAAGATAGAGTTAAGGGATATAGAAATTTTTTAAATAAATTATGGAATGCAAATAATTTTCTAATAACTAATAAGTGTGATTTTAGCAAAACAGACAAAATACCAAAAATAACATTAAATATTAATAAATGGATTCACTCACAACTTATTGAAACAAAGGAAAAAATAGAAAAAAATCTTAAAGATTATAGGTTTGATGAAGCCGCTAGAAACGCTTACCAATTTGTTTGGCATTCATTTTGTGATTGGTACATCGAATTATCAAAAACTATTTTATTTTCTGATAATGAAAAAAATAAAAAAGAAGTAAAAGAAGTTTCAGCATATATATTCAAACAAATTCTTGTTATTCTTCATCCATTTATTCCATTTGTTACTGAAAAAATTTGGCTTAGAAATAAATTTGATAGATTAAATAAGAATTTTCTTATGCATGCTAATTGGCCTACTGAAAAATACAAAAAAGATCGATCTACTAAAGATGTTGAAAAAATTATTAATGTTATTTCTGAGCTAAGATCATTCAAAAATGAGCTAAATGTAAGTCCAGGCTCTTATATTGATATCTCAATCAATAAAAAGAATAAAAATTTTATGAGTAATAATGAGATAACTTTAAAAAAACTTGGTCGTATTAATAATTTTTTTGATAAAGATCAAGGAAGACCATCTGCAACTTTAGTTATTTCTGGAGATGTATTTAAGATATATTTTGATGAAAATATAGACCTCAATTTGATAAAAGAAAATTTAGTTAAAAGACAAAACAAATACCGTGACGAAATGCATAAAATATCTCAACGATTATCAAATAAAGGATTTACAGATAAAGCACCAAAAAATATTGTTGAACAAGAAAAAACTAACTATAGTAATTTAAAAAATGATATCAAAAAAATATCTTTAACAATTGAAAGTTTATAATGCGGAAGTTTGATAAGAAAAAATTGCCTAGTAGACACACATCTTTAGGAGCTGATAGAGCTCCACATAGATCATTTTATTATGCTATGGGAGAAACTGAAAAAGACGTGTCCAAACCGTTTATAGGTGTAGTATCAACATGGAATGAGGCTGCTCCTTGTAATATAGCTCTTATGAGACAGGCTCAATCAGTTAAAAAAGGTGTTAGAGCATCAGGTGGAACTCCAAGAGAATTTTGCACAATTACTGTTACAGACGGTATTGCAATGGGTCATGAGGGTATGAAATCATCATTAATTTCAAGAGAAGTAATTGCAGATTCAGCAGAACTTACTGTTAGAGGTCATTGTTATGATGCTTTAGTTGGTATCGCAGGTTGTGATAAATCTTTACCTGGTTTAATGATGTCTATGGTCCGATTAAATGTTCCAAGTGTTTTTATTTATGGTGGCTCAATACTACCCGGAAAATACAAAGGTAAAGATGTAACTGTGGTAGATGTTTTTGAAGCTGTTGGAAAACATTCTTCAGGACAAATGTCAGCAAAAGAATTAAGAAAATTAGAATTAGTTGCATGTCCTACTGCTGGTGCTTGTGGAGGTCAATTCACTGCAAACACGATGGCATGTGTGTCAGAGGCAATCGGTCTAGCATTACCTTATTCAGCAGGAACTCCCGCTCCTTACGAAGAAAGAGACAAATATGCAAAAGATAGTGGTAAAATGGTAATGGAATTATTAGCAAAAAAAATCAAACCAAGAGATATTGTAACAAGAAAAGCTTTAGAAAATGCTGCAACAATAGTCGCGGCAACAGGTGGCTCAACTAATGCTGCTTTACATTTACCAGCTATTGCAAATGAAGCTGGAATTAAATTTGATTTAATGGATGTTGCAAAAATTTTTAAAAAAACTCCATATCTTGCTGATTTAAAACCAGGTGGAAAATATGTAGCAAAAGATATGTGGTTAGCTGGTGGCGTGCCAATGTTGTTAAAAACTCTTTATGATGGTGGTTATATTCATGGCGACTGCATGACAGTTACTGGTAAAACAATGAAAGAAAATTTAAAGAAAATTAAATTTAATCCTAAACAAAAAGTTTTAAGAGCATATAATAAACCATTATCGCCTGATGGCGGTGTAGTTGGATTAAAAGGTAATTTAGCACCTGAAGGTGGAATTGTTAAAATTGCTGGACTTAAAAAATTACAATTCACTGGAAGAGCAAGATGTTTTGATAATGAGGAAAGTGCAATGAAAGCAGTTCAAAGCAGAAAATACAAAGATGGAGATGTAATTATCATTAGATATGAGGGGCCTGTAGGTGGACCAGGTATGAGAGAAATGCTTTCTACAACTGGTGCAATTTATGGACAAGGTAAAGGTGAGAAAGTTGCTTTAATAACTGATGGTAGGTTCTCTGGAGCCACTAGAGGCTTCTGTGTAGGTCATGTGGGCCCAGAAGCAGCTTTAGGAGGTCCCATAGCGTTATTGAAAAACGGAGATATGATTGATATTGATGCTAAAAAGGGAACTATTAATGTTAGGTTAACTAAGTCACAATTATCTTCAAGAAAAAAAAGATGGAAGGCTAGAAAATCTGATTTTGGATCAGGTACTCTTTGGAAATATGCTCAAACAGTTGGACCTGCATATTTAGGAGCGCCAACTCATCCAGGCAAGAAAAAAGAAGTCAAGGATTATTCAAAAACCTGATGAAAATTCGTCCAGTCATTTTATGTGGTGGATCAGGAACAAGACTTTGGCCTAATACTAAAAAACATCAGGCTAAACAATTCATAGATTTTGGTAACTGGACTTTATTTGGAAAAACCCTTGAAAGAGTAAAAGCATCTATATTTGACTCACCAATTATTAGTACTAATACAAAATATCTTAAACAAGTAAGGCACCATTTAAAAAAATATAAAATAAGTAAATTTAAAATAGTTTTAGAACCAGCTAAAAGAAATACAGCGCCAGCTATATTAAGTACGGCATTGATAAAAGATATTCCTAATAATCAACCATTAATGTACTTTGCATCTGATCATTTAATAGAGAAGGTGGGAACTTTTAATAAAGCAATAAAAAAAAATCAAAAAAAATTAACCCAAAATAATATTTTTATATTTGGAATTAAACCCACCATACCCTCAAGTGAGTTAGGTTATTTTTTAACAAATAATAACAAAGTTTCAAAATTTGTTGAAAAACCTAATGAGATTAAAGCTAAACAAATCATTAGAAAAAAAGGTTTTTGGAATTCTGGAATGTTTTATTTGAGAAAAGAATCCGTAATCAATAATTTTAAAAAATATCAACCTAATATTTATCAAAACTGCAAAAAATCTATATTAAATTCTAAATATAAAAATAATGTATATTATTTAAACAAAAAATCATTTGTTAAAGCAACTGCGAAATCATTTGACTACGCAATTTTAGAAAAAATTAAGGATATTTACGCGATTAAATTGAATATTCCTTGGTCTGATTTAGGATCTTGGAAAGAAATCTGTAAAATGTATGGAAGAAACAAAAGACATTATTATAAAAAGAAAAATGTATTTCATCGACCTTGGGGAAAATATGTAAATTTATTCAATGGTAAAGAGTTCTTAATTAAGGAAATATATGTAAAACCAAAAGGCATATTAAGTCTTCAAAAACATCATCATAGAGCTGAACATTGGGTAGTTACACAAGGTAAACCTAAAATTACTTTAAATAAAAAATATTTTACTATGAAACCTGATGAAACTATTTTCATACCCTTAGGTGCGATACATAGAATAGAAAATCCTTATAATAAACCAGTAAAAATTATTGAAGCTCAGTTGGGATCAATTTTAAAAGAGTCTGATATTGTTCGATTTAAAGATGTATATGGAAGAGTAACAATTTGATTAATTTTTGAAAAAAGATCATTAAATTAGTTATATTCATTTAAAAATATCTTTAATAAGGCAATTAAATAATATAAATAAAAAAATTAAATTTCAATTTTAGACTTTAATTTTAATGAATAATTACAAAAATGAAAAAGCCAGATCTGTTTCTTTGGAAAAAGTAAAAGATTATTGGAAAGGTAAAAATATACCTCAAATTTGGTATACAAATATGGAGCCTGGCTCAGTAGCATATTATAATAATACCTCAAAACAAAGATACGAATTATATTTTCCTTATCTAAAAGAGTCAGCTGAATTTCAATACCATCGTAATGAAAAAGTTCTTGAAGTAGGAGTTGGAATGGGCACAGATCTTATTGAATACTCAAAGTTTGGAGCTAAAGTTTATGGAATAGATTTAGGAGCTGATCAGATAGAATTGTCAAAAAAAATGTTTGATACACTTCAATTACCTTACGAGGAGCTTAAAGTTGCCTCAGTAGAAAAATTACCTTATCAAGATAATTTTTTTGATCTAGTTTACTCTTTTGGAGTTATTCATCATACTCCAAACATTAATGCTGCTGTTGATGAAATATATAGAGTATTAAAGCCAGGAGGTAGAGCTATAATAATGATTTATTCTCGTGGTTGGAAACATTATTTAAAAAGATGTTTTATACACGGTTTCTTAAAATTAAAAATTTTTAAATATAAGTTTGATTGGCAAAAAGTATATAATGAAGTATCTGAAGTAAATGGTTTTTCACCTTTGACACAAATTTTGTCAAGAAGACAGGTAACTAAATTATTTAGCAATTTTTATATTGAGGAAATTAATAAGAAGCGTTTAGGAGAATTTTTTGAATATAAGCCTTATAATACAATTAAGTTACCAAATTTTTTTCTAAATATATTTACTCTTTTTGGTCTTGAAAGATTATTGGGTGAAAATTTTATCATTAAAGTTCAAAAATCTCCAAAAAAAGAAAAAGGTAAAATAAGTGAAGTTATTTGGAAAAATTATTAATGTTTAATCTTCTTTTAGACACAATATATCACTTAATCTAAATTTTTTTTTGAGAATTATTAAATGAGTTCAAAAATTAATAAAAGTGAGTCAGATCAGAAGACAAGAATACGAACTAGATCTGAGCTAGATATTAGAAGAAAAGAATTTATAGAAATCTGTGTTTTATTAGATTCTCTAAATATAAGATACTTTTTGCTTGGTGGTATATTATTAGGTGCAATCAGAAATAATGATTTTATATCCTGGGATTGGGATGTTGAAATTTGTGTATTTTCAAAAGATGTTTTTAATAATAAAATATTATTAACAGAAATTAATGCATCTCATTTCAAAATAATTAAACAAGATGATAAATTACTTTCTTTTAAGTTAGATCTTTTGGGAAAACTACCAAAAGAAGTTTCTTGCTACTCAATTATGGGATGGAATCATGATAAAAAAAAAGAAATATTTTGGAGAAAAAATTTCAAAATACCTGAACATTTTTTACTTAATATGAAAAAAATTCAATTATTTGATAAATTTCATTATGCCCCATATCCACCAGAAGATTATTTAACTCATCAATACGGTGATTGGAAAACACCTATGCAAACAAGTGATAAGGATATCTATCTTTCAAAGGAATATTATCAATATAGCAAGCCTAAAGAATATTTAAAAAATATATTTAAATATTTAAAAAATTTTTTTAATAAATGATGTTAAAATAATAGGGTAAATTTATTGATGACCTATATATTAGTTTTTATTTCTTCATAATAAGGAAATAGATCATTAATAATTTTCTCAAATTCATCTTTTTCTTTTTGTTTCCAGTCTTTATAAAAATATTTTATTTCACTTCCTTTATTTGGTGCTTTATTTATTACATTTAAAAATTCTGTTTTTTTCATCTTATTTCTCAAATCAAATTTTTTTGAGAGTTTTTCATAAATCTCATAATTTTGATCGACATCTTCCAATTTAATATAATATTTTTGGGTATTATTTATATTTTTAAAATCAGAATATATTAATCTATTGATGGTACACCAATACCATGTAATTTTTCCTATTCTTGACAATGTTTTCCATTCATCTAAATATCCATCATTGGGAATTATTCTTGAAAATGATCTATAAAGATTATTTGTAATATCTATTATTGGACTATTAAAATCTTTGTTTTTATCACTATGCATATACCATCCTTTTTTGTGTAAAGACTCAATAGTTTTTATTGGGTTTCTTATATTAAAAAAAATACACTCTGGTTTTAACTCATTAGTGACCTCTCTTACTCCAACCGACCAATATGGAGATGAAATATAACTATTTTGAAATAAAGCCATATCCCTTTTGTAGGATAATTTGATCAAATTAAAAAAACCATATTTAGAAATTGGAAGTTTATAATATGTTATGTATCTATAAAACGCCTCATAATCAGCAAATCTTTCTGCTGATCCTATCCAATTTTTGTGACTATTAAATAATTTAGAAAACCAATTTTGTCCACTTCTTCCAGATCCAAAGCTTAAAAAAAGTTTATTATTTTTTGTTCTATTAAAGTCTTCATATTTAATCAATTCGTCATAAGTGGGTCTTTTATATTTTTTTGCTTCTACCGAATGATTGAATATTTTAGATTTAAATCTATAAATTAAATTTTTCATAAAATGTTTATCTTTAAATTTCGAGAAATTAATAAGTTTGAATATATTACATTAAGATTTAATATCTATATAATATTGATATAATATAAATTTATTAACTTAACATAAATATATTTAAATAATATGGTAATTTGGATTATTGGTTTATCAGGAAGTGGCAAAACATATTTAGCAAAAAAAATTTTTAAAGAACTTGCAAGAAAAAACAAAAAATGTTTTTTAGTTGATGGTGACGTAGTAAGAAAATATATTTCATATGATTTAGGTTATTCAATTAAAGACAGAAAAATGAATTCTAAAATCATTACTGATTTATGTAAATTTTTAGAAATAAATGGATATATCGTAATTTGCTCAATTTTATCTATTTTTCCTATGCATCAAAAAAATAACAGAAAAAAATTTAGTAAATATATTCAAATTTATTTAAAATCTGATCTTACTAAATTGATTAAGATAAATTCTAAAAAAGTTTATTCAAAAAAAAATGTTGTTGGGAAAGATATAAAGTTTCCCATTCCTTATAAATCCCATTTCATTTTAGATAGATCAAATCTTAAAAAATATAAATATTACTACAGTAAAATTTTAGACAAAATTAGCAAATAAAGGTAATTATTTTTTACTTGAATAATTAAATTTTCTATGTGTAGTAGATATAAAGATTCATAATTTTTAAAAACATGGATAATTTAATCACACTTGCACAAGAGGAACAAATAGTAAGAAATATCACTCTTATTCAATTTACTATTTCATTATTTTTGTCACTTATCCTGAATTTAATTTTAGCAAAATTTT
This sequence comes from uncultured Pelagibacteraceae bacterium, assembly GCA_902622805.1. GTDB lineage: Bacteria > Pseudomonadota > Alphaproteobacteria > Pelagibacterales > Pelagibacteraceae > Pelagibacter. Next base: position 29,397 of record CACNRG010000004.1, read on the forward strand.
ACAAGTATTTTAATGATAGCTATTCCAATCCTACATCTGTAATTGAGACAATTGTTTTAGTGGGTATTATAATAACATTGATTATGGTAATTATTGGTTCAAACATAGCTCGAGCCTTTGCTCTAGTGGGAGCAATGTCGATAGTAAGATTTAGGAACCCTTTAAAAAATCCCAAAGATTTAGTTTACATTTTTGCATCTATAGCAATTGGAATGGCTTGTGGAACCTTTTTTTATGAGTATGCAATTATATTTTTAGTTATATTCATTATAGGAAACTATATTTTGAAGGGTTCAAAATCTACAAAAGAAAATAAAAATTTTAGAATTATTAAAATTAAGATAAAGTTAGAAGATAATAACTTTTTAAAAAGTTTATTTACTAAACACAAACTAAATGAAAAATTAATAAATTCCTCAAGCTTTTCCTACAATGAAGAACAATATTTAGATCAAGTATTTGAAATAAATTTTAAAAATGAAAAAGATTATGATGAATTTTTAAATATTATTAATAGTAAAAAAATTGAATATAACACTTTATTAGGTGAAGCTAATTCTGGTATTTAATGCTATTAAGAATTTTGGTATCAACAATAGTTTTAATTTTTGTTTTATTATCATTTTTAGTTCATGATAATTATAAAAACTTATATAAATATCGTGATTTTTCTTATCCCTCCAGTTTAAAAAGAGATTTAATTTTTGAGGCTCTTTTAGATACCAGATCTGACATCTATCGTACCTTTGATAAATTTTACTATAATGAGAATGATGAAAATAATATTAATAAAGTTTTTTTAAATATAAATAAAAAAGGTAACTTTGAAAAAGCGAGAGATTATTGGCATGACAAAACTTTATTGGGAGACTTAACTAAAAATAATTATTTTCCTTCTACTATCAATTTTGACTCCACTAACAATATATTTCAAAAATCTCAATTTAGATTTAGAGGTAAAAGTGATTGGCATTTAAGAATAGAAAAACCATCTTTAAGAGTCAAATTAAGGCATTATGAAAATTACAATATGATGAAACACTTAAATTTAACTTTTCCAGAAGGAAGAGGGATTATTGAAAATTATTATGCAGATTTAATTTCAAGAAAAATTGGTTTAATTGGTCACTATGGTGAATTAGTTGAACTTTATATAAACAATTTGAACTTTGGAGTTTATCATTTGCATTCAAGAGAAGATGAGAACTTGATTAGAATAAATAAAAGAATGCCTGGACCTATATTATCTGGACAAAATTTAAAAATTGATAAATGGAATATTGATGATTTTAAGATAGTAAATCTAGAGAGTATTTCAAGAAACAAAGATATTTTTCATAAAATGATTAATGAAATAAATAAACCAAACAAAGATATCGAGGATTGGAATAGATTGTGGAAACTCATCAACTTTGAACAAACAGCTAAACATGTAGCTTTAAATGCAATTCTATTGAATTTACATAATGATTATTGGCATAATCATGAATTTTTTTATGATAAAACTCTTGGAAGAATAGAACCAATATTAAATGATACATTATCACTTGGAACATATGTTTACCCAAGAGGCTATGATAGATTTTCTTTTAAAACATTTATGAGTGAAGAAAAGGCAGATCATAGAATACCTATAAATCAAAAAACAAACCCTTTTTTTAATAAAATTATTTCTGATACAAATTTTTATCATAGAAAGAACCAGATAATTTTATCTTTAATTAATGATCAATTAAGTGTTAAGAATCAATCAAAACTTATATCAAATATTTATAATCATATTGATAATGCCGTTTATAGAGATAAGCATAAAAGATATTTAGCTCAGAGATTAAATGGTCCCCAAATAGCAAAATCTTCAAACTATGAATATGAAATTTATAAAAAGAATATTTTTGAATTTATAAAAAAAAGAAATTTATTTCTTAAAGATAAATTAAGTGAAAATTCACTATTGTTCAGTTTAATTGAATTAAAAGAATTCCAAAATCAAAAGTTTATTAAAATTCAATATAAAGGTGAATTACCATTAGAATTAGAAAAAACATTTTCGAATGAAATAAAACTTTATGTGCCTTCAAGTAAAAAATTTATGAAACCTGATTTTGAATATATTACATTTCATACCGGTTTAGAAATAATTAGAAATAATGATATGTTTACTAATGCTAAATTAGGAAAAGATATTTTTCATGATCATCACTATGTTCCAGCTTATCAAACTTATTTATTAAAAGTAGATGACAATTTTGATAAAAATAAATTTAAAAATCTGCTTCAAAGTAAAAAGAATGTTAATTTTGAAGAAATTTTAATAGATAAACAATTATCAATAAATGATATCGAATATAATAAATCTACTATACATGTTTGGAATAAAGAGAAACCTTTGAAACAAGATATTGTTTTTGAGAAAGGTGATCACGATATAAAAGAAGATATTTTTGTTAATAAAAATCAAAGATTGATTATTAAAGATGGCTCAAATCTTTTTTTATGGCCTGGTGTATCAATTTTTTCAGAGGGTAAAGTTAATATAGATGGAAATCAGTTGGGTGTTGTTTTAAAAAATAAATTTTCAAATCAACCATGGGGAAATTTATCTATTATTGGTGAGCACACAAATGGAAGCTATATAAAGAATACTACTATTAAAGGTGGATCAGCAAAAGATATTGATAATATTCTTTTTTCAGGAATGATTAATTTTTTTTGGAACAAAGATATTTTATTAAAAGATTTAATTATTAGTAATAATTCAATAGGAGATGATACAATTCATTTCACAAAAAGCCATGGTAATATAATTAATTTAGAAATTTCCAACTGTCTCAGCGACTGCATTGATATGGACCATTCAATTTATGAGATTGAAAATCTAATTTGTACTGATAGTTTAAATGATGGTCTTGATTTAATGGAGTCAATAGTGAGTGCAAATAATCTCAATTTTTCGAAAAATATGGATAAATCAATTTCAGTTGGTGAGGCCTCTAAATTAACCGTTAATAAAATAACAATTACGGAGTCAAATATTGGTGTAGCATCAAAAGATGATTCGAATGTTGATCTTACCAATGTAATGATTGAAAATTCAAATATTGGTTTAGATTCTTACAGAAAAAATACTAGATATAAATCATCTGGCAAAATTAGTTTAAAAGATTATAAATTAATTAATAATAAATTAGATCTTAAATTTATAGATCCATCTAATATTAATTTTAATTTTAAAGAGTTAAATTACATTAAAAATTAATGAACTACTTCGAAAGATTTGAAAAAAAATTCTTAATTACATTAGATCAAAAAGAAAAAATAAAAAATAAGTTTAGTAATATTTTTATTTCAGAATTTAAAAGAGGCTATAGTTGTTATTCATTATATTTTGATGATCTAAATTTTTCTACTTTAAAACAAAAACAAGAAGGCCTAACCGAAAGACATAAGATAAGACTTAGAGGCTATTTTCATGATATGAAAGATAAAATTAAACAATGGCATCTTGAAATAAAGTCAAAAAAAAATAATATAGTAAAAAAAAAGAAAATTACTTTTGGAAATCACGAGGTTAAGCAAAATTTACTAAAAAAAAATTATTCTTTTTTTACAAAAAATTTTTTTGAGACATCAAGAACATATTACCAACCTACTTATATAACATTTTATCATAGAGATGCATTGATTAGTAATATTTTACCTCATTGTAGAATTACATTTGACACAAACATAAGATGCTTTAAATACAGTAATGATTTATTTGGAAAAACAAACATTAACCAAAACTATATTTTAAATCCAAATAGAATATTACTTGAACTAAAATATACAAATTTTTTACCTAAATTTATTTCTGATTATTTTGTTCATTTAAATCTTGAACAAGTTACTTTTTCAAAATATGTCGATGGTTATGAGCAATATAGAATAAATCCAATTAATACTTAATCCTGAATAAAAAAAGTTTGTAAATTTTAAGTAAATAATATTTAATAGTTTTATGAGCACTGTTTCATTATCTTTAGAAGAAATTTTTGATTTAGCTAAAAAAACCTTATTAGCTAATGGTTGCGATGACGAAACCGCATTAATATTATCTGAATTGATAAAAAATGCTGAAAGAGATGGTTCTGTATCTCATGGTTTATTTAGATTACCTGCTTATGTTTCTGGTCTTAAAAGTGGAAAAATAAATGGGAAAGGTAGACCAGAAGTTAAGAAAATTTCATCATCAGTTATCAAAGTATTAGGAAATAATTGTCTTGCTCCAGTAGTTCTTTCAAAAGGAATTCCGGAACTTATTAAAACTGCGAAAGAAAATGGTGTTGCAGTATTAGCAATTACTAATTCTCATCATATGGCTGCTATGTGGCCTGAAACAGAAAAATTAGCAGAAAACGGTCTTGTTGCATTTGCTTGCACTTCATATAAACCCGCAGTTGCTCCTGCAGGTGCTTCTAAAGCATTATTCGGAACTAATCCAATTTCATTTGCTTGGCCAAGACCTGAAAAAACTCCTGTCGTTTATGATATGGCAACTGCATCAATGGCTATGGGTGAAGTACAAGTTGCTAAAAGAGAGGGTCACGAAGTACCTCTTGGAACAGGACTTACTAAAGATGGAAAGGAGACAACCAAACCAGACGAAATAATAGATGGAGGTGTATTATTACCATTTGGAGGTTACAAAGGATCTGCTATTGCAATGATGGTTGAATTATTAGCTGGAGCATTAGTTGGTGATAATTTTAGTTATGAAACAGCAGCGAAAGATAATAATGATGGTGGTCCTCCAAGTGGGGGAGAATTTATTTTAGCTATCTGTCCTGATAAAACAGCAGGAACAGAATGGCAAAAACATTCAGAAGAATTTTTTAAAAAGATGAAATCAATGGGTGAAGTAAGATTACCTGGAGAAAGACGTCATAAGAATAGAATAGATACAGGCCCAAGAAATATTAACGAAGAATTAGTAAATAAAATTAAATCTTTAAGCTAAAATAATCTCAATTGGTGTATGATCTGAGGGCTTTTCTCTTCCACGTGGTTCTTTATTTATATTAATATTTTTTATGTTTTCTAAAATTGAGTTTGATACCAAAAAGTGATCTATACGCATTCCATTATTTTTTTGCCAAGCACCTCTCATATAATCCCAAAAAGTATATCCTTCTTTGTCAACATTAAAATGACGATAAACATCGTTAAAACCAAGATTAATCATTTCCCTAAATTTTTTTCTTATTTCAAGTCGGTATAAAGCATCGTCTTCAAAATTTTTAACATTATATACATCTTCAGCTGATGGAATGATGTTAAAATCACCAGCTAAAATAATTTTAGAATTTTTTTTTGTTAAAGTTTTTAATTGTTTTATTAATTTATCAAGCCAATTTTTTTTATAATTATATTTTTCTGTATCTACAGGATTACCATTAGGGGTATAAATATTAATTAATTGTATATTTTTTTTCTTATATTCAAATTCAGCTGAAATTATTCTCGATTGCTTTAACTTATCCTTAATTAAATCTGTTTTGACATTTTTTAATTTATTTTTTGATATAATTGCAACACCATTATAACTTTTTTGACCAAAAACATGACTTTCATAGTCCATTGAGGAAAAATCATCATACGGAAAATTAATATCCTCAGTTTTGATTTCCTGCATCATTAAAATATCAGGTTTATATTTTAATAAATAGCTTTTGATGTTTTCAATTCTTGCTCTTACAGAGTTTACATTCCAGGATGAAATGAGCATTAAAGCGAGAAAGAAACTCCACAACCACATGAAGATTTGGTTTGCGGATTAGAAATTTTGAATTGTTCACCAATTAGTTCAGAAACATAATCAATCTCAGACCCTTTAAGTAAATCAGCTGAAGTTTTATCAATTAAAATATTTTGGTAATTTAAATCGTCATCTTTTTTTGATTTGTCAAAAGTAAATTCATATTGAAAACCAGAACATCCACCACCTTTAATAGCGATTCTGAAGAATGATCCTTTATCTTTTTTTGATAACAAATTATCTATTTGTTTTAAAGCTTTATCCGTAAATTTAATTTCTTTAATCATGTCTGAACACTGGTATTACTAATATAATACTAAATTATTTAAATTAAAGGATGAAAAAAGACACTTTGTTAGGCGTATTTAAAAGTAAAGGTAGACTTAATAAAGAAGCTAATTCAAAATACAGATCTCCTTTTCAACGTGATAGAGATCGTATAATTCACAGCGCATCATTTAGAAGATTAAAGCATAAAACCCAAGTATTTGTTAATACTGAAGGGGATCATTTTAGGACCAGAATCACACATTCAATTGAAGTTGCTCAAATAGCAAGATCAATTACTAAGTATTTAAAATTAAATGAAGATTTAGCTGAAACTTTAAGTCTTGCTCATGATTTAGGACATACGCCATTTGGTCATGCAGGAGAAGATGCTCTAGATGAATGTATGCAAGATTATGGAGGTTTTGATCATAATCTTCAGACACTAAGAATAGTTATGTTTTTAGAGAATAAATATTTTAAATTTGCTGGACTAAACTTAACTCTTGAAACTTTAGAAGGACTTTTAAAACATAACGGACCAGTAGATGATTTAGGTATGGTGAATAAACTAATAGGTTTAAAAGTTTTCAAAAATAAGATTAATTTTAATACTTATCCATCATTAGAAGCTCAAATATCAGCTATATCAGATGATATTGCATATAATAATCATGATATTCAGGATGGAATTAAAGCCAATTTATTTAAACTTGAGGAATTAGTTGAAATAGATTTTTTTAATAACATTTATCAAAAATATAAAAAAAAAATTAATAAAAAAAATTATAAAATTACCATTTACCAAATCATAAGAGACTCAATAGATATTATGATTAGAGACTTATTAAGGAATACGGAAAAAAATATTAGAAAATTTAAAATTAAGTCATTAAAAGATGTATCAAAATCAAATCAATTAATTGTTTCTTTCTCAGATAAAATACAAAATTCAGAACAAAAAATCAGAGCATTTTTAAGACATAGAATGTATGACAATAAATCAGTGCTAAGTAAGAATCAAAGAGGCAAAATGATAATTAAGAAATTATTCAAAATAATTAAATCAAATCCCAGAAAATTTCTGACTAAAGAGCAATTGACTAAAGACAAATATAGAGCTATTTCAGATTTTATATCTGGTATGACAGATAGATATGCAATTAACCTTTATAACGATAATAAATGAATATTTTTGAATTATATTTAGATAAAATTAAATCAATTATTGTTGAGCTAAGTAAAAAAAATCAACTTATAATTCCAGAAACTTTTAGTAGTATAAATGCTGAAATACCACCTCGAAAATTTGATTCTGATATTTCAACTAATGTTGCAATGGTCTTATCTAAACTAAATGAAACTTCACCAATACAATTAGCAGAAAAACTTGCAGTTGAAATTAAAAATGGTGATGATCAAATCGAAACTGTATCTATCGTTAAACCTGGTTTCATAAACATTAAATTTAAGCCATCTTTTTGGTCAAACTTTATTAAAGAAATTATTAATAACGCTGAAAAATTTGGAATTAATGAAAAAGAGAAAAAAAATAATTATTTAGTTGAATTCGTGTCAGCCAACCCAACAGGACCTTTGCATGTCGGTCACTGTAGAGGTGCTATTTTAGGTGATGTCATATCTAATGTGTTAATATTTAATAAACACAAGGTTACAAAAGAGTATTATGTAAATGATTATGGGAACCAAATTATAAATTTTACAAAATCTGTATACTTTAGAATTAGGGAAGTAAAATTTAATGAAGCATTCCCTCAAGACAATCCTGATTTATATCCAGGTGATTACTTAACTGATTTTGCTAAAAATATAGTTTCTGAGAATTCGGACCTAAATTTTGATAATTATGATCAAATAAGCGATAAGTTGACAGCTTTATCTATAGAACAAGCACTACTTTTAATCAAAAAAAACCTTAAGAGCTTAGGAATTAACCATGATAGTTTTGTTAGTGAAAAAAGCATTGTTTTAAACAATGAAGTAGAGAATGTAATAAAATTTTTAGAAAAGAATAAATTTGTATACAAAGGTAAAATTAAAGCTCCAGCTGGTGAAGATGATAAAAACTGGATAGAACGAGAACAGTTACTTTTTAAATCAACTGATTTTGGTGACGACAAAGATAGAGCATTACAAAAATCAGATGGAGCATGGACTTATTTTGCAAGTGATGTAGCTTATCATAAAAATAAAGTAGATCGTAAATTTGATTATTTAATAAATATACTTGGTGCAGATCATGCTGGCTATATCAAAAGAATTTCGTCCTCAGTTGAAGCTCTATCAGGAAAAAAAGATAAATTAATTTGTAAAATTAGTCAGCTTGTAAAATTAATTAAAGATAACAAACCATTTAAGATGTCCAAAAGAAAAGGTGACTACATTACAGTTGATGATTTAATTAAAGAAGTTGGAAAAGATGCAACTCGATTTATAATGTTAAATAGAAGTAGTGATGTTGAATTAGACTTTGACTTTGACAAAGTAAAAGAAAAATCAAGAGATAATCATTTATATTACGTTCAATATTGTTATGCTCGAATTTCATCTGTATTTAGACATATAAATAAGAATTTAGAATCAGAAATAAAACCAGATAAATCTAATCTTGAATATACAATTGATGAAATTACTATATTAAAAAAATTATCTGAATGGCCAAAATGTATAGACACTGCCTCAAAAAAACTAGAACCACATAGAATTCCAGTTTATCTTTATGAATTAGCTTCTCAATTCCACTCTTATTGGAACCTTGGAAAAGATAACCCTGAAAAAAGATTTATTAATAAAGAAAATAAAATTTCAAATGATAAATTAGTTTTTTTAAAGGTAATTTCTAATGTAATTAGATCTGGCATGAATATTATTGGAGTTGAAACTCCTGAAAAAATGTAATGATTAAAGAAATAAAATATTTGATTTTTTTATTAATAATCATTCTTTTCTTTTTTTTTACAGCAAAATATTATTTTTCGGATGAAAATAAAAAAAAATCTTATCGATCTTTTACCAATATAGATAAAAAAATCGAATTATATTCAAAAAAATTACCAGTCTTAGAAGATGATACACAAAATATTATTGAATATGTTAAAAATACTCAAACTAAAAAAAAGAAAAAATATCGTTTTTGGGAATTATTAGATAAAAATGATAAATAGAAAATGTTTTATTATAGGAATTAAGGGAAAAAAATTAAGTTCACAAGAAATTTATTTTTTAAAAAAATATAAACCTTGGGGGATAATTTTATTTTCAAGAAATTGTAAAAACATCGTGCAAATTCAAAAATTAACATCACATATTAAAAAGATATTTAAAGATAAGAATTATCCTATCATGATTGATCAAGAGGGTGGTAGGGTTAATAGATTAAATGATATAATTTCATTTGAAAATTTTACTTCTGAACACTTTGGAAAAATTTTTATAAAAGATAAAAAAAGATTCAATATTTCATATAAATTATTTGTAGATAAGACTAGTTTTGTTTTAAAAAAATTAGGTATAAATATAAACACTGTACCAGTGCTAGATCTAAGATACAAAGGTAGCTCGAATATAGTAGGAGATCGTTCCTTTTCAAAAAATACTAAAATCGTATCTGATATTGGAGATTTATGTATAAAATATTTTAGTAAAAATTCAATTGGAACTGTTATAAAACATATACCAGGTCATGGCTTAGCAAAAGTAGACAGCCACCTTTTCACGCCAACTGTAAACAAAAGCTTAGCCTTTTTAAAAAAGAATGATTTTAAAGCATTTAAAGAAAAAAAATCATTATTTGCCATGACTGCTCATGTTATTTTTAAAAAAATTGATCCAGAAAATACAGCTACACATTCTAAAAAATTAATAAAAATTATAAGAAATCACATCAAATTTAAAAATTTAATTATTACCGATGATTTATCTATGAAAAGCTTAAAAGGTACTGTAGCGGAAAATACGAAAAAAGCTTTTGAAGCTGGTTGTGATTTTGTTCTTCATTGTAATGGAAATCTAAATGAAATGATTTTTGTGGCTGAAAATTCACCTAAAGTGAATTCTTTTGTTCTAAAAAAAACAACAGAATTTTATAAAAATTTAAGTTAGTATTATAAAATGATCGAATCCAATAATCTTTTATTTGAAGTAGATGTAGATAATTATAAAGGACCGCTGGAAATACTTTTAGATTTAGCAAAATCACAAAAAGTTAATCTTGAAAATATATCAATTACAAAATTAGCAGACCAATTTAATAATTACATTTCGAATAAAAAAAATTTAAATTTAGAGATTGCATCTGAATATCTTTTAATGGCTACTTGGTTAGCTTACCTTAAATCTAAATTGTTATTACCTAGCACACCAGAAGAGGAATTTAAAATTCAAGAAGTTGCAGAAAAATTAAAACTTCAACTAAAAAAATTAGAACTTATTCGATTATTATCTGACCAAATGTTAAAAAGAAAAAGATTAGGTCGTGAGATTAGAACTAGAGGCATGAAAGGCAAAATTAGATCAATATATAGTTCAGAATATAAATTAAATTTATACGAACTTTTAAAAACTTATTCATTCATATTAATGACTAAAGATTTTCAAAGAGTTAATATTCCTAAATTACCAGTATTTACTGCTGAGGATGGTGTTAAAACAATTAGAGATTTCTTTGGGAAATTAATTGACTGGAAAAATATGGAGGATTTAATACCTGATAATTTCAAAAATGGCAAAAAATTTAAAAAAACTGGTAAAGCAGGAATTTTTGCTGGCTCTCTAGAACTTGCAAAAGAAGGAAATCTTAAAATAAAACAAGACAAATTATTTGATGATATTTATATTAAAGAAATTTAATGAATAAAAAAAAAATAGAAAATAAAAATAACATTGTAAATTTTCCTTCAAAATTATCTTCAATTGAAAAAGAGATAGAAGCTATAATTTTTGCAGCTGCAGAGCCTTTAGATATTGATACAATTGAAAGCAAACTTTCTAAAAAGACAAATATTTTAAAGTTATTAAACAAACTTCAATTAGAATATTCTAATCGAGGAATTAATTTGGTTTGTATTTCAAAAAAATGGTCTTTTAGAACTTCTCCAAATTTGTCAAATTTGATGAAACAAGAAAAAACTGTTGAAAAAAAATTATCTAAAGCGGCTGTGGAAACTCTCGCAATCATAGTTTATCATCAACCTGTCACAAGAGCTGAAATTGAAGAAATAAGAGGTGTTGCATTTGGAACTAATACAATCGAAATTTTAATGGAGCTGAATTGGGTTAAGCCGGGCGGCCGTAAAAACGTTCCAGGAAAACCCATTCTTTATGTAACCACTGAGGAATTTTTAAGTCATTTTAATCTTCAAAAACTCTCAGATTTACCAACAGTAGACGAATTAGGAGCTGCTGGTTTAATTGATGCTTCCAATGTTGATAACGCAATATTTGGAACAGGAAAATTTTATAAAGAAAAACAAGACGAAAAAAAAGAAGATATTTATTCAAATATTGATGAAATGTTAAACAGTACTTTGAATGAAGGTGATAATAAATAAAAAGTCACTTTTAAAACTTTTCTAAACAGGCTATAAGCTATTTATGAGTATAGGAATTTGGCAAATAGCAATAGTTGTTATCTTAGTGGTCTTGTTGTTTGGAAGAGGCAAAATATCCAGTTTGATGGGTGACGTTGCAAAAGGAATTAAAAGTTTCAAAAAAGGTATGGCGACTGATTCTACAGATGATCCAGAACCTAAAAATATTTCTGAAGACAATCAAGATAGCAAAAACAAAGATTAAATCACATGCCTACTATTGGTTGGTTTGAGATCTTAATTGTAGTTGCAATTGCTATAATTGTATTAGGTCCAAAAGATTTTCCTATTATGCTTAAAAAAGTCGGTTCATGGATTGGAAGTACAAAAAAATATATAAATAATATTCAAAGTGAAGTTTCTAATATTGATCTAGAGGATAATACAATCAAAAATAAAGATAATAAAAAAGAAAAAAATAAAGATGCATAAAGAAGATCAAGAAAGTGGTTTTTTTAGCCATTTGGCTGAACTTAGAAAAAGATTAATAAATAGTTTTATCTTTTTAATTGTTTTTTTTATAGGTTGTTATTTTTTTGCAGAAAATATTTACGCCTTTTTAGTTGAACCTTACGCTCAAGCTGTAAAAGATGATGGAACTAACAGAAGACTTATATTTACTGCTTTACAAGAAACTTTTTTAACATACTTAAAAGTATCTTTTTTTGTTGCATTCTTTGTTACTTGTCCATTTATACTTGTGCAAATTTGGAAATTTATTGCCCCAGGGCTTTATAAACATGAAAAAGTAGCAATTCTTCCATACTTAATTTTAACACCAATTTTATTTTTCTTAGGTGGAATGCTAGTTTATTATTTGATAATGCCGCTTGCGATAAAATTTTTTTTATCTTTTGAGAGTTCTGGCTTATCTACAAATTTACCAATTCAGTTGGAAGCAAAAGTCAATGAGTATCTATCTCTGGTTATGAAATTAATATTTGCATTTGGAATAAGTTTTCAATTACCTGTAGTTTTAAGTCTTTTAGCAAGAGTAGGGATTGTTGACTCTCATTTTTTAAAAACCAGAAGAAAATATGTTATAGTTGTTATTTTTGCTGCTGCAGCATTGTTAACTCCACCTGATCCAATAACTCAAATAGGTTTAGCTATACCATTACTTATACTGTATGAATTATCTATTTTTTCTGTAAAATTTATTGAAAATAAACAATTAGAAAAAGAAGATGCATAATATAAAAGAAATACGTAAAGACTTTAATAATTTTAAAAAATTACTTAAGGGACGTAATATTGATATTGATATTGATAATATTAAAAATTTAGACGAAAAAAATAGAAAATTAATTCAAAAAAAAGAAAGTTTAGAAAATGAAAAAAAAGAAATTTCAAAATCTAAAGATGAGACTTTATTCAATAAATCAAAAAAAATATCAAATGAATTAGAATCTATATCTAGAAAGCAAAAAAATATCAAATCAGATTTAGACAAAATTTTATCCAATATTCCTAACATACCTCACTTAGATGTTCCTGATGGAACGGATGAGAAAGATAATATAGAAATTTCTAAATCAGGTTCTATTCCAAATTTCAATTTCAAACCAAAATCACATTATGAACTTGGAGAAAATTTGAATATGCTCGATTTTGATCTTGCTACAAAAACAACTGGATCGAGATTTGTTTTTGTAAAAGATAAATTAGCCTTATTAGAAAGAGCTTTGTCTAATTTTATGCTAGATAAACATATTTTAAAAAATGGCTACAGTGAAATTTCACCACCATTAATGGCGTCTGAAATGAGCATGTATGGTACTGGACAATTACCTAAGTTTGAAAATGATCAGTTTGAAATAAAATTTGATGGTCAATCAGATAGGAAATTTTTAATACCAACTGCAGAAGTTATTTTAACTAATATTGTTAAAGATAAGATTATTGATCTTAAAAAATTACCTATGCGATTTGTAGCATCAACTCCTTGTTTTAGAAAAGAGGCAGGAAGTTATGGAAAAGATACAAAAGGAATGATACGACAACATCAATTTTATAAAGTTGAGATGGTAAGTATAGTTGAAAAAGAAAAATGTTTAGATGAACTTGAAAGAATGACTAAATGTGCTACAGGGATTTTAGATGATCTTGGTTTACCTTATAGAAAAATGATATTATGTAGCGGAGATATGGGGTTTAGTGCAGAAAAAACCTATGATATTGAAGTTTGGTTACCTTCAGAAAATAATTATAGAGAAATTTCCTCTTGCTCTTCTTGCTCTACTTTTCAAGCATTAAGGATGAAAGCTAGATATAAAGATCATAAAAAAGAAATGCATAATGTTGGAACTTTAAATGGAAGCGGTTTGGCTGTTGGCAGAACCTTAATAGCAGTTATGGAAAACTATCAAGAAAGTGATGGCTCAATCAGTATTCCGGAAAAATTAAGACCATACATGAATAATTTACAAAAAATATCATTGAATTAAAGTTGTTTTAATTTCTTAAGTAGTATAAATAATCACCTAATATAAAGGAGTATTATGGAAGGTTCAGGAATAGGTCAGTTTATCCCACTAATTTTGATTTTTGTAATTTTTTATTTTTTTCTTATAAGACCACAACAAAAAAAAGTTAAAGAACATAAAGCCATGGTAGAGGCTTTAAAAAGAGGTGATAAAGTAATTACATCAGGTGGTATCACTGGTACAGTAGAAAGAATAATTGATAACGACAAAGTTGAGGTTGAAATTGCTGAAAATGTTAAAGTGGAAATTGTTAAAACTACTGGTATTCAAGCGTTACTAAATAATACAGAAATAAAGAAATAATTTAAGTAATTTTTAAGGAATGTTATATTTTTCCAAGTTAAGAATAATATTCATTTCATTAATTTGTTTATTTTTCATCTTAATTGCATCCAACAACTTTTTAGACTCTACTAAAAGATTTATTGATAAAAAAATTAATCTCGGCCTTGATTTACAGGGAGGATCTTATTTATTACTTGAAATTGATAATTCACCAGTAATAGAGCAAAAACTTCAAAATACCTCCACCTTAATTAGAACCTACTTTAAAGAAAAAGGTATTCGAATTGGTAATTTAAACTTAACTAATGATAAAATAATTTTTTTTGTTGAAGAAAAATTTAAACAAGAGGTAATTGATGACTTTAAAGATGAAAATAGTAATATTAATCCATACTACCCAAGATTTAAGTCTCATCAATTTGATATAAATGATAATGGAAGTTCTCTTGAACTTAGTTTTTCAAATCAAGGTCTTGTTGAATTAAAAACTTCTTCACAAGATCAAGCTTTAGAAATAGTGAGAAGAAGAATAGATGAAATAGGCACTAATGAACCCAATATTCTTAAAAGAGGTAACGACCGTGTTTTAGTAGAATTACCTGGTTTAGATGACCCAATGAGAATTAAATCTTTATTAGGTAAAACTGCAAATCTAACATTTCAATTCGTATCAAATGATAATCAAGATTCCTTTGGTGTTGAAAAACTTCAACATGAAAATGGTTTAGATGAAGATTTTGTTAGTAAAAGAATTATTTTAAGTGGAGATAATTTACTAGACGCTCAACCCAGGATGAACAATCAAACCAATGAAACAGTTGTTACATTTACCCTTGACAGAGTAGGAGCAAAAAGATTTGGCAAAGCCTCATCATCAAATATTGGAAGACAATTAGCAATTATTTTAGATGGTAAAATAATAAGTGCTCCAGTAATAAGAGATACTATCGCAAGTGGAAATGGACAAATTAGTGGAGGTTTTACATTTCAATCTGCAACAGATTTAGCTTTATTATTAAGATCTGGAGCTTTACCAGCACCATTAAACATTATTGAAGAGAGAACCGTTGGCCCAGATTTAGGACAAGATTCCATCGATGCAGGAATTATTGCTTTAGTAATTGGTTTTATTCTTGTGATTATCTTCATGTTTATTAAATACAAAATATTTGGTTTAATAAGTAACATCACTCTTATAACAAATCTTATAATACTCTTGGGAATTTTAACTCTTTTTGAAGCAACATTAACATTACCAGGCATTGCTGGAATTATTCTAACTGTTGGTATGGCTGTTGATGCAAATGTTTTAATATTTGAAAGAATTAAAGAAGAACTTAAAAATGAAAAAAATAATATTATTGCATTTGACAGTGGTTACACTAGATCAAGAACTGCAATTCTAGATGCAAATATAACGACATTGTTAGCTGCAACCATATTATTTTTTATGGGTTCTGGACCTATTAAAGGATTTTCAGTCACTTTAGGTATTGGTATATTTTCGACCTTATTTTCAGTTTATTTTATAGCAAGATTATTTACAGCAATTTATGTTTCAAAAAATAAAGATAAAGAGATTTTAATATAATGATTAGATTTAACAGATTTTATAATCAATTTAATTTGATGTCATTTATTCTAATTATTATCTCTTTGACACTCTTGATCTTCAAAGGTTTAAATTTTGGTATAGATTTTAAAGGAGGGATATTAATTGAATTAAGATCATCAGAAGATAAGATTAAAGTTTCTAGTTTGAGAGATAATCTTAGCCAAATGAATTTGGGAGACATATCAGTTAAGAAATTTGGAAATGACCAAGATTATTTAATAAAGTTTGAGAATAAAGATAATAAAAAAAAAATAGTTGAGGAAATAAAGTCTAATTTAGATAAATCTTTTGGAAATAATTTTGATTTTAGAAGAGTAGAAAATGTTGGTCCTAAAGTAAGTGCAGAATTATTAAAAGCAGGAATAATTGCAATAAGTGCTTCATTAGCAATAATGTTAATCTATATTTGGATAAGATTTGAATGGCAGTTTAGCCTTGGGGCAATAATTGCTTTATTTCATGATGTAATAATAACACTAGGTTTGTTTTCACTTTTAGGTTTAGAAATTAATTTATCAATTATTGCAGCTATTTTAACAATAGTAGGTTACTCTATGAATGATACAGTTGTTATTTTTGATAGGGTAAGAGAAAATTTGAGAAAATATTCTGATATAAAAATTTTTGAATTAACGAACATTTCAATTAATGAAACTTTATCAAGAACATTGATTACCTCTATAACAACTTTATTAGCTTTATTTTCAATATTTTTATTTGGAGGTGAAATTCTTAAAGGTTTTTCACTTGCAATGATATTTGGTGTTATTCTTGGAACTTACTCATCCATATATATTGCTAATACAATATTAGTAAGACTTAATGTATCACAAAAAACTATTTTAAAAGAAGAAGAAAAAATTTAATAAAGATTTTGAGCTGCTACCATTGAAAGTAACATTGGAAGTGATAGTAAAGTATTCATTCTTGAGAATAACATTGCTATTTTAGCAGATCTCACTTTTATTTCTGGATCACAATTAACAATACCTAGAGCTTTTTTTTGATTTGGCCAGATTATAAACCACACATTTGATGCCATAATAATTCCTAACCACATCCCAATCCCAATTGCTGTATGTTTTGGAATTCCTGAATAGATGCTTAAGGTTAAAACATCATAGAAGTAGCCATTGATTAAGGATAGGGCAAAACCAGATAAAATAGTGAAAAAAGCTGCCCATCTAAAATAAAATAATGCTGCAGGAGCAATCACCTTACCAATCGCAGGTTTTTGCTCATCTGGAATTTTTGACATGTTTGGTATTTGAATAAAGTTAAAATACCATAATAAACCAATCCACATTATTGCTACAACTACATGAATAAATCTACACAACCAACTCCAAAATATAGTGTCAAATGCGAAACCGTCATTTAGAAAAAATAATAAAAGAAATAATAGAATTGTTAGAGAAAAGGAGGCATATACCGTTTTTGATAACGATGATAATAATTTCAACATTAATAAAAAAATTATATACTAAAAAAGATTTTATTATAATATAAAATTAAAAAAATAATTTATATAAAATATTATGGACTTTAAATTACCAAAATTAGATTATTCAAATGACGCACTTTCACCAATAATGTCAGAAGAAACTTTAGATCTACATCACGGTAAGCATCATCAAACTTATATAACAAATTTAAATAATTTTATAAAAGATACAGATATGGCAAACATGTCATTAGAGGAAGTTATTACAAAAAGCTCTAAAGATAAATCTAAAACTGGAATATTCAATAATGCAAGCCAACATTGGAACCATAATCTTTTTTGGAAATGTATGAAACCAAATGGTGGTGGAAATATTCCCTCTAAACTTGAAAAAAGAATTACTACTGATTTTGGAAGCGTAGAACAATTCAAGAAAGATTTTAAACAAGCAGGTATTACTCAATTTGGCTCTGGATGGTGTTGGTTATCTATAAATTCTGAGGGGAAACTTGTTGTTTCAAAAACAGCTAATGCAGCAAATCCTTTGATTGAAAATATGAAACCTATTTTAGGCTGTGATGTGTGGGAACATTCTTATTATATAGATTATAGAAATCGAAGACCAGAATATTTAGATAAATTTGTTGATAATTTAATCAATTGGGAATTTGTAGAATCTTTATTAGATTGAAGGACGATTTAATTTATATTTTTATTTTTCTCGCGTGAATGAAAGATTTTATACATTGAATTAAGAAAATAGTTCCAGTTAATAACATCATTAATTTTGAAAGGTCAGCCCAATAATTTTCAAAAAAATTTCCAGAGGTTATCGACCTAATAATATCTAAACCTCCTAAGAAAATAATTAAACCAAAAAAAACAACAATATGCATAAATAATTTTTTTTTTGAACTAAATTTGATAGATGAATAGGCAAATATTAAAATTGGAATTCCTAAAAAAGATGGTATATACGACGTAAAAGAATTACTTTCACTTAATAGACTTATAATAATACCCCATATTATTAAAAATAAACCATATAGAATAGACAAATTTTCTATTTTCATTCCAAATGTTTTAAATTCTGCCTTGTCTTGATTTAGATCATTTTCCATAATTAGAATATATTTAATTAGCTCAAATTAATCAAACTAATTCCTGTTATAAAAAATATTATTAACCAAATTAAACCTTTAATCAAAAAAAAAGTAAATCCACCAATAAGAAAAATTTTTCCTATTTTCTTATTTTTAAAAATTTTTTTAAATAATCTTTTCAATTTGTTAATAATGGTTTTAAAAATTTTCCTGTATAGCTTGAATTAATTCTACATATTTCTTCAGGTTTTCCCTCAGCTATAATTTTACCACCTTTGACACCACCTTCAGGACCCATATCTACAATATAATCAGCAGTTTTAATTACATCTAAATTATGCTCAATAACAACCACAGTATTTCCTAATGCAACAAAAGTGTGAAGAATTTCTAAAAGTTTTTTAATATCGTGTTGATGAAGACCTGTCGTTGGTTCATCTAGAATATACATCGTTCGACCAGTAGATCTTTTGGACAATTCTTTTGCTAATTTAATTCTTTGAGCTTCACCACCTGATAATGTCGTAGCTTGTTGCCCTATTTTTATATATCCAAGTCCAACTTTCTTAAGAGTTAATAATTTTGACTTTATATTTGATATATTTTCAAAATATTCGCATCCTTCATCTACAGTCATGTTCAAAACATCTGCAATACTTTTATCTTTAAATTTTATTTCTAATGTCTCTCTATTATATCTTGTGCCCTTACATTCATCACATTGTATATAAACATCTGGCAAAAAGTGCATTTCATAAGTTATAACACCGTCACCTTCACAAGCTTCACATCTTCCACCTTTAACATTAAATGAAAAACGACCTGGTTTATAACCTCTTGTTTTAGACTCGGGCAAACCAGTGAACCAATCCCTTATGGGACCAAATGCCCCTGTGTAAGTTGCTGGGTTTGATCTTGGAGTTCTACCAATTGGAGATTGGTCAATATCAATAATCTTATCAACTAATTCAGTTCCCTTAAATCCTTTGAATGGTTTAGGAATTTTTCGTGATTTATTATTATTTAATGTAAGATTTAAAGCATTGTAAAGTGTTTGTAAAATAAGTGTAGATTTTCCAGATCCTGAAACTCCAGTAACACATGTTAAACTTCCTAATGGTATCTTTAAGTTTACATTGTCTAAGTTATTACCTGTTGCTCCTGATATTTCTAAAAATCTTCCATTTTTTGCTAATCTTCTTTTTACAGGTACGTTAATCTTGTACTTATTAGATAAATATTTTCCAGTAATACTATCATTGTTATTACAGATATCTTTAAATGAACCTTGTGCAACTATTTCACCACCTTTATTCCCTGCTTCAGGACCAAGATCGATAATATGATCTGCATTTTCCATAGTCTCAGTGTCGTGCTCTACTACAATAACTGTGTTTCCTAAATCTCTTAGTCTTTTAAGAGCACTTATTAATTTAACATTATCTTTTTGATGAAGACCGATTGATGGTTCATCAAGAACATATAATACTCCTGTTAAACCCGACCCGATCTGAGAGGCTAATCTAATTCTTTGCGCTTCACCTCCAGACAAAGTACCAGATTCTCTCGATAAAGTTAGATAATCTAATCCAACATTTAATAAGAAGGTTAATCTTTCATTAATTTCTTTTAAAATATGTTCTGCAATTTTAATTTGCCTTTTATTTAGATTATTGTTCAAATTTTTGAACCACGCAGCAGCATCTAGAATAGATTTTTCAGTTACTTCACTAATATGTAGTCCATCAATTTTAACACATAAGGCTTCATCTTTAAGTCTATATCCGCTACATCTTTCACATTTTGTATCAGACTGATATTGTGAAATTTCTTCTCTCTTCCAATCACTATCAGTCTCTAAATATCTTCTCTCTAGATTATTAATTACACCCTCAAAAGTCTTTTTATGAGAGTATTTTTCATAACCATCATCATAGGTAAATTTTATTTCCTCATCATCAGAGCCATAGAGGATAATATCTTTAATTTTTTTTGATAATTTTATCCATTTGTCTTCTAAAGAAAAATTGTAATGTTTGGCAAGTGACGCTAGGGTTTGGGCATAATATAATGTCGTAGTTTTAGCCCAAGGCTCAATTGCACCATCGGCAATACTTTTTTTTTCATTTGGAATTACTAAATTAGGATCAACATTCAATTTAACTCCTATCCCCTCACACTCTTCGCAGGCTCCAAATGGACTATTAAAAGAAAATAATCTGGGTTCAATTTCTTCAATTGTAAATCCGCTTTCAGGACAGGCAAATTTTGTAGAGAATATTAATTTCTCAATTTTTCTAAATTTTTTAGGTAATGTTTCATCTTCATATTCAACAAATATTAAACCATTTGCTAAATTTACTGCTGTTTCAATACCTTCTGCTAATCTATTTCCTAAAGAAGAATTTAGAACAATTCTATCAACTAAAATTGAAATATCATGTTTAACTTTTTTGTTAATATCAGGTACTTTTTCAATATCATACAGATTTTCATCAATCTTAATTTTTCTGAAACCCCTTTTTTTAAAGTTTAAAATTTCTTTTTTGTATTCACCCTTTCTTCCTCTAACAACAGGAGCATATAAATATATAGTTGCCTTTTTTGGTAATTCTTTAATTTTATCTACAATTTGAGTTATTGTTTGCGAAGTAATAGGTTTGCCAGTAAATGGTGAATAGGGTACCCCAGCTCTTGCAAATAAAACTCTCATATAATCATAAATTTCAGTAACAGTAGCTACAGTTGATCTTGGATTTTTAGACGTATTTTTCTGTTCTATAGAAATTGCTGGACTTAGACCCTCTATGAGATCTACGTTAGGTTTTTTCATTTTGTCTAAAAATTGTCTTGCATAAGCTGATAAACTCTCAACATATCGTCTTTGGCCCTCTGCATAAACGGTGTCAAAGGCCAATGAAGATTTCCCAGATCCAGATAATCCAGTAATAACCACAAACTTATCTTTAGGTATCTCTAGAGAAATATTTTTTAAATTATGCTCTTTAGCACCCTTAATAACTATCTTTTTGATCATAAATTTTCTTGCTATGGATTAATATAATTAATATTCAGAGCAATATGTGGTATAAATTTAAATTAATTAACATTCAAATTTTAAAATATTATGGCTGGAAGTTTAAATAAAGTTCTTTTAATTGGTCGATTAGGCGCAGACCCCGAAGTTAAACAAATGGTTAATGGCAAGAGTGTCGCTAGAATAAGTCTTGCTACAAGCCAATCTTGGAAAGATAAGAATACAGGTGAAAAAAAAGAGAAAACTGAATGGCACCGTGTGGTTGTATTTAATGAGGGCTTAGTAAGTGTTGTTCAACAATATTTAAAAAAAGGTGCGCAAATTTACGTTGAAGGTCAACTCACTACTAGAAAGTGGAAAGATGAGCAATCTGGTCAAGATAAATTTTCAACTGAAATAGTAATTCAAGGTTATAATTCTTCACTAACAATGTTAGGAGGAGGAAATTCAGGAGGAGGAATTCAAAATGACAACAATCAGTCATCAACTTCTCTTGAAGATACTTCTCAAGTGTCAAATGACATGGATGATGAGATTCCATTTTAATTTTCATGGAAAAAACTGAAGTCTCAAAAGATAAAAAAATAAAACTCATTTCAATGCATGATGAGATGAGCTCATCATATCTTTCATATGCAATGAGCGTTATAGTAAGTAGGGCTCTTCCTGACGTTAGGGATGGTCTCAAACCTGTTCATAGAAGAATACTTTATGCAATGTACAAAGGAGGTTATGATTGGTCTAAACAATTTAGAAAATCTGCAAGAATAGTTGGTGATGTTATAGGTAAGTATCATCCACATGGTGATCAATCTGTCTATGATGCTTTGGTTAGAATGGTTCAAGATTTCTCTATGAGCTTACCTCTTGTTGACGGTCAGGGCAATTTTGGTTCTATTGATGGTGATCCAGCTGCAGCCATGAGATATACAGAAACACGTTTATCTAAAGTATCTCAATATCTAATAGATGATATTGAAAAAAATACCGTAGATTTTAAAAATAATTATGACGAAACAGAAAAGGAACCAACTGTTTTACCTTCTCAATATCCAAACCTACTTGTAAATGGAGCAGGTGGAATTGCTGTTGGAATGGCCACTAGTATACCACCACATAATTTAGGTGAAATAATAAATGGAACTTTAGCCCTTATTGAAAATAAAGATATCAAAATTAAAGAATTAATGAAACATATACCTGGTCCAGATTTTCCAACAGGTGGAGTTATAATTGGAAAAGATATTATAAAACAAGGTTATAACAAGGGTAGAGGGTCATTCAAAATAAGAGGTGAAATTACAATAGAAACTCAAAAAAATGGAAGAGAAAGACTAATTATTAACTCAATTCCCTATCAAGTTAATAAGTCAGTTTTAAATGAAAGAATTGCTCAATTAGTTAGAGAAAAAAAAATAGAAGGTATTAAAGATATTCGTGATGAGTCTAATAGAGAAGGTATAAGAGTTTCTATTGACTTAAGAAATGGTGTTGAGCCTGAAACAATTAAAAGACAGCTTTATAAAAATACTCAAATTGAAAGTTCATTTGGTTTTAATACTTTAGCAATTGTTGAAGGAAAACCAAAGACGTGTAATCTTAAAGAATTTTTAGAAAACTTTTTAAATTTTAGAGAAGATGTTGTAATTAAAAAAACTAAATTTGATTTAAAAAAAGCTGAGGAAAGAGCACATATATTAATTGGTTTATCAGTTTCAGTTGAAAATTTAGATAAAGTTATTAAAATTATTAGAAATTCGAAAAATCCAGATGATGCTAAAAAATCAATTTTAAGCACTAAATGGAAAATTAGCAAATCACAAAAAATGATTTCTCTTATTGAGGGAAAAAAATCGAAAAATATTTACAGTTTAACTGAACCACAAGTAGTAGCTATACTTGAATTAAGATTACAAAAATTAACTGCTCTTGGAATAAATGAAATCGAGCTAGAAATAAAAAAATTATCTGATTTAATTACAAAATTTAAAAAGATTATTTCCTCTAAAAAAGAATTATTAAAAGTAATTAGTGAAGAATTAAGAAATATAAAAGAAAAATTTTCTATTCCGAGAAGAACTAAAATCATTGATGCAGTATTAAATTATGATATTGAAGAGACTATTCAAAAACAATCAGTTTTAATCACTGTAACGCTCCAAGGATACATAAAGCGCGGTTCTTTAAATAGTGTTAAAACTCAAAAAAGAGGTGGAAAAGGTAAAACTGGTATAACTACAAGAAACGAGGATTCAGTTGTACAAACTTTATCTGTAGATACTCACACATCAGTTTTATTTTTTTCAACGGAAGGTCTTGTATATAGAATTAAAGCTTGGAAAATACCCGAAGGTTCTGCATCATCTAAAGGCAAATCGTTGTTTAATCTTTTACCATTAAAAAATCATCAATCAATAAGCTCAATTATGCCTTTTCCAGATAGTGATGAAAATTTAGATAATTATCAAATAATTTTTGCTACAGCTAAAGGCAAAGTGAGAAAAAATAGTTTAGAAGATTTTTCGTCAATAAATACATCTGGTAAAATTGCTATGAAATTAGATAATAATGATAGAATTGTTGGTGTAAAAATTTGTAAAGAAAATCAAGATGTAATTTTAAGTACCAAGTTTGGTAAATGTATTAGATTTGAGTCAAAAAAATTAAGAATTTTCAAAGGTAGATCATCAAAAGGAATTAAAGGAATAGAACTTTCTCCACATGATGAAATTGTATCTTTATCAATAATAAATAATGACAAAATTAGTAAAAATGGCAAAAAATCTAAAGATGAAAAATCAGAACTTAAAGCAGGGGAAAAATTTATTCTTTCAATAACCGAAAACGGTTATGGTAAAAAAACATCACATTATGATTACCGAGTAACTAATAGAGGTGGAAAAGGAATTATCGGCATTGTAAATTCTCCAAGAAATGGAAATATATCTTCTTCATTCCCTGTATTTGAAGGAGATGAAATTATGATATCAACTAATAAAGGTAGAGTAATAAGAGTAGCCGTAAAAGAAATCAGAACAGCAGGAAGGAACACTCAAGGGGTAAGAATTATAAAATTATCAGGTGATGAAAAAGTTGTTTCTGCAATAAAAATTGAGGATAATTTGATATAATGTCTAAAGTTGCAATATATCCTGGAACATTTGATCCAATTACATTTGGTCATATTGATGTGATTAAGAAGTCTTTAAGATTATTTGAAAAGATTATCGTAGCTGTTTCTGATGGTGAAAATAAGAAATATTTATTTGATGCTGATGAAAGAATAGAAATTGTAAAAAAAGCTTTATTTTCTGATTTAAAATTAAACAAAAATAAAATTATGGTAATATCCTTCTCATCTCTTACAACAGATTTATGTAAGAAATATAAATCAAACATTATACTTAGAGGGTTAAGAGCAGCATCAGACTTTGAGTATGAATTCCAGTTAGCTGGTATGAATAGAAAACTTAATAATAATATAGAAACACTTTTTTTAATGTCTGATGTGGAAAATCAAATTATTTCCTCAAAATTTGTTAAAGAAATTATTAAATTAGGTGGAGATATTAAAAAATTCACTACAAAAAGCACAATTAAATCTTTAAAAGAAAAAATATGATTAAATTTTTTTTAAATACAATAATATTTTTTTTAATAATAACCAACCAATCAATTGCAGAGGAGAACCTAATGATTTTAAAACTAAAAGATGGAAATGTTAAAATAGAACTGTTTCCAGATGTAGCACCAAAACATGTAAAAAGAATTAAAGAATTAGCAGATAGTGGTAAATATGATAATGTTGTGTTTCATAGAGTCATAGATGGTTTTATGGCTCAAACTGGTGATGTTAAATTTGGAAATTCAAGTTCCAAAGATTTTGATTTAAGAAGAGCAGGAATGGGTGGGTCTGACTTACCCGATTTAACACAAGAATTTAACAATCTTCCCCATGATAGAGGAACTCTATCTATGGCTCGATCATCGGATCCTAATAGTGCAAATAGTCAATTTTTTATATGCTTTAAGCCTGCACCGTTTTTAGATAAACAATACACTGTTTTTGGAAAAGTAATTGAAGGTATGGAGTATGTAGATAAGATTAAAAAAGGTGATGAAAACAACAATGGTGCCGTATCAGATCCTGATAAAATCGTAAGTTTTAAATCTTTATAAATAGTTAATGGCATTAAAAGATTTTGCCTTCAAAATATTAAAAGAAGACAATTTCGCAAGATGTGGATTAATTCAGACTCATAGAGGCAATATACATACGCCAACTTTTATGCCTGTTGGAACTCAAGCTACTATTAAAGCTTGCAGAATTGAGGATATAAAAAAAACTGGTTCTGAAATAATTCTATCTAATACTTATCATTTAATGATAAGACCAGGTGTTGATCGCATTAGAAATGCTGGTGGGCTTCATAAGTTTATGAATTGTGATTTACCAATATTGACTGACTCCGGAGGATTTCAAGTAATGTCTTTATCAAAACTAAACAAAATTGACAGAGAAAAAGGTGCAATATTTAATTCTCATGTTGATGGCAAAAAATTCTATTTAAGTCCTGAAGAGAGTATAAGAATTCAATTAGGACTTAATTCAGATATTATTATGATTATGGATGAGTGCCCAAAAAATACCTCTAATTATGAGATGATAAGAAAATCTATGGAATTATCTCTATATTGGGCACAAAGATCAAAAATAGCTTTCGGGAAAAATTCTCACAAAGCTTTGTTTGGAATTATTCAGGGAGGTTTATTTAAAGATTTAAGATTAAAATCTTTAAATGAACTAATGAAATTAGAATTTGATGGATATGCACTAGGTGGACTGGCTGTTGGTGAAAGTCAAAATGAAATGTTTCAAGTTTTAGATGATATAAAATATAGTTTACCTTCAGATAAACCACATTATTTAATGGGCGTTGGAACACCTTCAGATATATTAGGAGCTGTCAAAAGAGGAATTGATATGTTTGATTGTGTATTGCCAACAAGGTCTGGAAGAACTGGTTTAGCTTTTACATGGGGAGGTAGAATAAATATTAAGAATAATAAGTATCAAAATGATAATTCACCACTTGACCCAGAATGTGACAATTTAAACTTAAATAAATATTCTAAAAATTATTTGAACCATCTATTTAATACTAACGAGATATTAGCCTCAATGCTACTAACACTCCATAATATCAATTTTTATCAAGAATTAATGAGATCAATTCGTGAAAATATTCACAATGGTACGTTTGATGAATTTCATAATAAATACATAGATAAGTTGTAATTTTTACGATTTTTAAAATTTCGGGTTTGAATTATTAAAATAATTCTATATATACAATTTTCATTCACTGGATGATGTGGGCCGTTAGCTCAGTTGGTAGAGCAATTCCCTTTTAAGGAATGGGTCGTTGGTTCGAGTCCAACACGGCTCACCACTAAAAATTTAAATTTTAATTGGTGGGTAATCTAAGATTATCTCATTTGTCCACTCTGTTATTTTCTTTATTCTATTGTCTGCAGAAGGGTGTGTACTCATGAATTCTGGTGGAGCTTTTCCTTTATTAAATTCTTTCATTCTTTCCCAGATTTTAACAGTTTCTCTAATGTCATATCCTGATAATGATGAAAAAATCATTCCTAAATAATCTGCTTCACTTTCCTGTTTTCGGTTAAATGGATTCATTATACCTAATTGAGATAACAAACCTACAGTATTCATACCAGTAGCTCTATTAACTTGAGATAATTTTCCACCACTAAAAATATCAAGTAATTGAGTACTAGTATTTAGCAACACACCTCTGCTTGCTCTTTCAACAGAGTGTTTTGCAACAGCGTGAGCTATTTCATGACCCATAACAGCTGCTAAACCATTAGTATTTTTTGTTACATCAAGAATTCCAGTATAAACAGCAATTTTACCACCCGGCATACACCAAGCATTTCTAACTTTTTTATTATCAATTAATATGTACTCCCATTCAAAATTTATCGTTGGATCATTTAAATTTTCTTTATAAAAATATTCTCCAATAGCATTTTGCATTTTTTTTCCAATTTCTTTGATTTCGTTAAGTTTTTTTGTATCTGTACTTAGCTTTTCTTTTTCCTTAACTTTTTCATATATTTGGGCAGCTTGAGCATTTAACTTTGCTTCTGGTATAATCTTTAATTGTCTTCTTTCAGTTATTGGTGCTGTAGAGCATGCGTTTAAAACAAAACCACAACAACCACATCCAACATATGATAAGAATTTTCTTCTATCCATTTTCGATAACATTGATAATATACATATTAATCATGAATCTTAATAATAAAATTTTAATTATTTTATTCATAATTGCTATAGTTTTTGTAATATATTCAAGTTTTAATTAAATGGCAAAAAAACCTAAAAAAAAATCATTAGCTTTAATTCTTAGAAATTATTTTATTACGGGTGTTGTTGTTTTAATACCTATTGGTTTTACCCTTTATCTAAGTAAAATTTTGATAGGGCTTTCATCAAAAGTGTTACCTGAAAATATAAATCCTAATAGCTATCTTCCATTTGCTATACCGGGTATTGAAATAATCATTTCCTTGATTTTCATCACTTTTGTTGGAGGGTTATCTTTATCTTTTTTAGGTAAAAAAATACTTAAACTTATTGATGATCTTTTTAAAAGAATTCCTTTGTTAAGAACAATTTATTCAGCTATTTCTCAAATGACTGAAACTTTTTCACAAAAAGATAACGATAAAAAAAGTGTTGTCCTTGTAGAATATCCAAGAAAAGGTGTTTGGGCTGTTGGGTTTGCAACAAGAGAAAATACAACTGAGATGGCTACAAAAACTAATCAAAAATTAATTAATGTTTTTGTACCAACAACTCCAAATCCAACAAGTGGATTTTTACTAATGTTTCCAATTGATGAGGTTATATATTTGAATATGACTTTTGAAGAAGCTTCTAAGTTTATTGTTTCTGCTGGCACATCATCTGGTAAAACCTAAATTACTAAACAATATCATTTATCACATCAGCTTGATCGTAAAGTTTCATCAAAGTTTTATATCTATTTAACTGAATATCATTTTTTTCCATATATTTTATTTCTTTCTCAGCAAGTTCAAATAGATCGCTATGATGAATTGGATCAGCTAACTTAAAAATTTTTATACCACTTTGTTTAAATCCCAGTATATCACCAAAGCCTCTTAACTTCATATCTTCTTCTGAAATTTTAAATCCGTCAGTTGAAGATTTTAATATATTTAGTCTTTTTTTTGCATTTTCAGTTAATGATGATTTAAACATTAAAATACATGTGGATTGTTTATCCCCTCTACCAACTCTTCCTCTAAGTTGGTGTAGTTGAGATAATCCAAATTTATTAGCATTTTCAATTATAATTATGTTAGCATTAGGAAAATCAATCCCAACCTCAATTATTGTTGTAGAAACAAGAATTTTTGTTTTTTGATTTAAAAAATTTCTCAATATTTTATCTTTTTCGACAGTATCAGTTTTTCCATGGAGTAAATCAACTTTATCTGGAAATTTTTTTTTTAAAAAATTATATTTTTGTACAGCTGAAGCATGATCAAGTTTTTTTGATTCCTCTATTAAAGGACATACCCAAAAAATTTGATTTTCATTTTTAATTTCTTTTTGAATAAATTTTAAAACTTCATCAATTTTACTATCAGGTTTACTATAAGTTTTGACTTGTTTTCTTAATTTAGGTTTTTCTCTAATTATTGATAAATCCATATCACCATAAATAGTCATTGTTAAAGTTCTAGGTATGGGTGTAGCTGACATTAGTAATATATCACAGTTATCTCCACCTTTATCTGATAATTTTTTTCTTTGATTAACTCCAAATTTATGTTGTTCATCAATTATTATTAATCCAAGTTTATTGAATATAATTTTTTTTTGAAATATTGAGTGAGTAGAAAAAATTATATCAATCTTTTTTTCTTTCAGTTTTTTAGTAATATCTTTTTTTTTACTATATTCGGTTTTACTTGAAAGAATTTCTAAATTTATACTTTTATCAAATATTTTATTTGCAAGATTAAAATGCTGCCTTGCTAAAATTTCAGTAGGTGCCATTAACGCAACTTGAAAACCCGATTTTACTACATTAGCAGCAGCACAAAGTGCAACGATAGTTTTTCCACTTCCAACATCACCCTGCAATAATCTAAACATTTTTTGACCTGATTTTAGATCAAAATTTATCTCACTAAGTGATTTGTTTTGGTCATTAGTAAGATTAAATTCTAATTTAGAAAATATCCTCTTTTGGAAAGTTAAGTCAAATACCTTTTTTTGCTTTTTAATTTTTTTTATATTTTTTCTTATTTCTGAATGAACAAGAAAAGTTGATAAAATTTCATCATACGCAAGTCGTTTATAAAAATTTGATTTGTACTTCCCAACATTTTCAGGCTTATGTAGCTCTATAATAGATTTATTCCATGAAATATTATTAAATTTTGTAACTATGTTATTGTTATGCCATTCTTCTAAAATAGGAAGATTTGTTAAAATTTGGTTTATAATTTTGTTATAGACTTTCTCTGAAATTCCTTCTGTTAAAGAATATTTATTATGTTTGTTTTTGATTAAAGAGGCATCTTCAGATACATATTTTGGATTTGTTATTTGATATTTATTTCTAAATTGACCAATTTTACCACTTACTGTCACTTCTTTATTCAATGGTAGAATTTTCTTTATGTATCCCTCATAACTATTAAAAAAGATACATTCCATTTCACCTGTATCATCTTTACAGTATACTTTATTTGGTAAATTTCTTATTCTTGGAAAATTGTATTTATAAGGTATCAATGTAATAGTTTGAATTTCACCTATCTTAAGATTTTTGATTTTTGTAGATTCACTTCTATCAGTAAATGATTTAGGCAGTCTCCATAGCAGGTCAAAAATATTATTAATCTTTTTTTTCTTAAGTATATTGTAAGTCTTAGCACCGACGCCTTTGAGTTTTTTAAGATCAGATAGAAGATAATTATATGTATTATTGATCATATAGTATTATTATAAATCAATAATGAATAACGATATAGAAAATTTAAAAAAAAGATTAATTTATAGATCTCAGTACAGAGGTACTAAAGAAATGGATAAGTTAATAGGAAGCTTTGTTAAATCTAATATTGATAAATTAGATTTAATTCAGTTAAAGGAATTAGAAAAATTATTATCTATTGATGATGACACTCTATATAGATTTTACAATAATCAAATTAAAACTTTACAAAATATTAGTCAGGAGCTTATTATATTATATAAATCACATATATATAAAAAATGATGGCGGAGAGACTGGGATTCGAACCCAGGAAAGAGTTGCCCCTTTGCCGGTTTTCAAGACCGGTGCTTTCAACCGCTCAGCCATCTCTCCGTGAGCTAGGTTTTATAATTATAATTATTTAATTCAACTATAAAATAGTCTATTAAAACCATAATTGTCTTCAAGTGATCAAATATGAATCAAGAATTTAATAAAGGACTTTTTTTAACCTCGTTAGGGTCTTTTTGGTGGGGATTTATTGGAGTAATCTATTTCAAATATCTAGAGTTTATAGGTTTCATCGAAATAGTCATTCATCGATGTGTTTGGACTGCTATGACACTAATCATAACAACATTTTTTTTCTCAAAGTGGAATATTTTTTTTTCTATAATTTCAAATAAAAAATATTTAATAGGATTATTTTTTTCTGGTTTTTTAATTTTTATTAATTGGGCAGTATGGATTTATGCAGTTGCAACAGATCGTTTAATAGACGCAAGTTTTGGATATTTTATTATGCCAATACTTAGTGTATTCTTGGGATACATTTTTTTTAAAGAGAAATTAAATTCTAAAAGAATATTTTCTATATCAATTGTTATTTTATCAATTATCTTATTATTATTATTTAGCTTAAAATCTTTACCTTGGGTTGGTCTAATCGTCGGTTTTAGCTGGGGATTTTATAATTTGATAAGAAAAAAGATCAATGTTGATACTGATGTAGGCTTATTAATTGAAAGTTTATTTATACTTCCATTTGCTTTAATTTCATTTTATTTTGTATATGAAAGTGGTCTAAATGATTTTTCATCCAATAATATTGGTTTATCATTATTTATATTATTAGCAGGGCCAATGACAGTAATTCCACTATTTTTATATGTACGTGGTGTCGAATTAAGTGGGTTAGGCCCAGCAGGTATGATTTTTTATATTACACCAACTTTACAATTTTTATTAGGTTACTTTTATTATGGTGAGCCTTTTTCAGTTATAAAATTAGGTAGTTTTATTTTGATCTGGATTGCAGTAATAATATATTTAAAGGATTTGTATGAAACTAATTAAATTTTTATTATTTTTTTTAATTTTAGTTATAAATTCTACTTATGCCTATAATGAAAATGATTTTAATAAATGGAAACTCGATTTTAAAAAACAAGCATTGAAAAATAATATTTCTGAAAATACATTTAATCTTGTCATGGTAAATGTAAGATATTTACCAAAAGTAATTGAATATGATCGTTTTCAGCCCGAATTTTATGAAGATACAAAAACTTATATTGGAAAAAGAACATCCAAAAAAAAAGAAAAAAAAGGGATTGATTTCTACAATAATAATAAAGATTTAATTGATTTAGTAGAAGAAGAATTTAATATCGAAAAAGAACTTTTACTTGCTCTAATGGGTATTGAGACTAATTTTGGAACATACGTAGGTAAAATGGATATTCTCTCATCATTAGCAACTTTAAGTTATGATGAAAGAAGATCTGAATTTTTTACAAATGAACTAATCACCTTATTAAAATTAATAGAAACTAAACAAATAGATCATCAAACTTTATACGGTTCATGGGCTGGGGCTT
Source organism: uncultured Pelagibacteraceae bacterium (assembly GCA_902622805.1). GTDB lineage: Bacteria > Pseudomonadota > Alphaproteobacteria > Pelagibacterales > Pelagibacteraceae > Pelagibacter. The sequence goes on from CACNRG010000004.1 coordinate 61,970, forward strand.
TTGGTTTTTTTCAATTTATGCCAAGCACAATAACAAATTATGCTATTGATCATAATAAAGATGATAATATAAACCTTAAAGACAATGAAGATGCATATCCATCTGCGGCAAACTATTTAAAAAAGATTGGTTGGAAAAAAAACAACCCTTGTTTTTATCCAATTGAATTAAAAGAAAATATTCCAAAAAAATACTTAAACATTTCAGCAAAAAAACTCAAAAATAAGAAAAAAATAATTTTTTTTAAGAAATATATTAAAAATCATTCAAAATTAAGTTTTTTAGATGAAAATTTAATCTCAGCAATCATAACCCCAGATAAAGATATTATTCCAGGTGCAGAAACACTCAATCCAGCCTATATTGTATTTGATAATTATGAAGTAATTTTAAAATGGAATAGATCTCTTAGATTTGCATTAGCCGTATGTACTTTAAAAAATAAATTTGAAAATGAAATATAGAAATATAATTTTTATAATCTTTTTAATATTTATCATTGGTTGTGATCAGTATAATGTAAAAAAAACTAAAATTAATTTTAAACCAGAAAAGAAGTACAAAAATCTTGGTTTTTCTTTACTATATAATGAAGATTTGAATTTGAAAAAATTAGATCAAAGATCACTTGAAATATTTCATAAAAATCTTAAAGCTAAATCATTAGTAAAAATAACTAATCCTTTAAATGGTAAATCTTTAATAGCAGAAATTAAATCAAATAGAGTAAAATTCTCTAATTTTTATAACTCAATAATCACTAATAGAATTGTTGAAGAACTAGAGATTGATCCTTCAGAACCTTATATTGAAATAATTTTGATCTCTAAAGATTCAACTTTCGTAGCTAGTAAGGCAAAAACTTTTGATGCTGAAAGAAAAGTTGCTCAAAAAGCACCTGTTGATGGAATTCAAATTAGTAGTCTGAATGAAATTACTAAAAATGAAACTAAAAAAAAATCAATTAAAGAATTTTCATATTCTATAAAAATTGCTGATTTTTACTATAAAAAAAGTGCTTATTTAATGATTGATCGTATTAAAAATGAAACAGGAATTAAATCTATTAAGCTAGTTGAACTTTCAAAAACAAATTACAGGGTATTATTAGGGCCTTTTAATGATATATATTCATTAAAAGAATCTTTTGAAAAAATGAATTCACTTAATTTTGAAAATTTAGAAATATTGAGCAATGTATAAAAAATTTTATTTTTACCTTTTTTTTACATTTATTTTAATCTCTAATTCATATTCAAATATAGAAATCAAAGCAAGAACAGCAATACTTCAAGATTATCTATCAGGTGAAATTTTATATGAAAAAGATCCAGATAGATCAATATATCCTGCTTCTATGACTAAGATTATGACTTCTATAGTAGCTTTTGATTTGATTAAATCTGGAGATTTGAATTTGGAAGACAAGTTTATTGTATCTGAAAAAGCTTGGCGTTTATCCACTGCTGGTTATTCTTCAATGTTTATAATGGTTGGAGATGAAGTTTCAGTTGAAAATTTGCTAAGAGGTATAATTATTGCGTCTGGAAATGATGCCTGTATAGCTCTTGCCGAAGGTATTGCTGGTACAGAAGAAGAGTTTGCAATTTTAATGACATCTAAGGCGAAAGAACTAGGTATGGAAAATACTAATTTTTCAAATTCTTCCGGAATAAACGATCCAGATAATTATTCAACTGTTAAAGATATACTAAAAATGTCCAGATACTTAATTAAAGAGCATCCAGAATTTTATGAATGGTTTGCTATTAAAGAGTTTGAATGGGATAGGACAGGGGGAGATCCCATAACACAAGGTAATAGGAATCCATTATTATACAAAAATATTGGAGCAGATGGTATTAAAACAGGTTACTTGGCTGTGGAAAGATATTCACTAGCCTCATCATTGGAAAGAAATGGTAGAAGATTAATTGCTGTAGGAAGTGGATTTGAAACTAAAAATTCAAGATCAAGAGAAAGTACTAAACTTTTAACTTATGGACTTACAAATTTTGATTTAGTTGAAATTAATAATTCTGATAAATCCATAGAAAAAATTGAAGTTTGGCTAGGTAAAGATGATTATGTTGATGTTTATGTAAATGAAAATATTTATAAAACTATTAAAAAAGCAAAAAAAAAATTACTTAAAGTTTCTATTAAATATGAAGGTCCTATAGAAGCACCAATTAAAAAGGATGATAAAGTTGGTAAATTTAAAGTTGTATATGACGATGAATTAATAGCAGAATATGATCTTTTAGCCGCTAAAAATGTCGAGAAAGTAAATATATTTACTAGATTAATAAAGTCTTTGAACTATTTAATCTGGGGCGATGTCTAAAAAATCTGTAATTGTTTTTGAGGGAATAGAGGGTAGTGGCAAAACTCACCATATCTCAATAGTAGCAAAATATTTAAAAAAAAAGAAAATAGATTTCATAAGAATAAGAGAACCTGGTGGAAGTATCAATTCAGAAAAAATACGAAAACTAATCTTAAATAGAAAATCTAAATTTGATAGAATAACTGATTTACTCCTTTATCTTTCAGCAAGAAATGAAAATATTCAATTATTAAAGAAATTTTATAAAAAAAAGGTTATTTTAATAGATAGATTTATTGATTCTACAATAGCGTATCAACATTATGGTTTTGGAGTTGATATTAGATTAATTAATTTTATTAATAATTTTATTTTAAAAAATTTTAAAGTCGATTACACATTTTTAAATATAGTAAATAATAAAAATATGATTAAAAGATTAAAAATTAGAAAGTCTCTTAATAGATATGACAAATTCAACAAAAATTTTTACCAGAAAGTACAAAAAGGTTTTTTAAAAATAGCAAGAAAAAATAAGAGAAAATATAAAATTATTGATTCAAATCTAGAAATTAAACATAATCAAAAAAAAATTATTCAGATAATAGATAAATTATTATGAATAATCTAGAACCTTTCACTCAGACTAAACTTTATAATTTAGACTCGTATTTAAATGAATTAATAAAATTGTATAAAAAAAATATTTATCCAAATAAAATTTTATTAAGTGGTCAAAAAGGTATTGGTAAATCAACCTTAGCTCTTCATTTTATAAACTATGTATTAACTTTAGATGAAGAATATAAATATGACATTCAAAATTTTAATATAAACATTGATAGTCCAGAATTTAAAACAATAAAAAATAAATCTAACACTAATTTATTAATAGTGGATGCTATTGATGATAAAAAGATAATTGATATAAATCAAATAAGAGAACTTATAATTAATTTAAATAAGTCATCATTTAATAATAAACCACGATTTGTTTTGATCGATAATATTGAATTATTGAACAAAAATTCAATCAATGCTTTATTAAAAATATTAGAAGAACCAAATGAAAATATTTATTTTATATTAATTCACAATAATCGAAAAATTTTATCTACTTTATTATCAAGATGTATAAATTTTAAAATTAATCTATCAAATAAAGAATATTTACAAATTTCTAATCAGCTTTTAAATAACGATATAAACAACATAATTAGTAGTGATTTAATAAATTACTATTTTACTCCAGGTGAAATTTATCAATTATTCAAATTTTCTTCACAAAATAACTTTGATTTATCTAATATTAAACTAAAAAATTTCCTTAAAATTTTAATAGAAGATGGTCATTACAAAAAAAATAATTTTATCAATGATATGATGTATAATTTTATAGAATTCTATTTTAGAAAATTAAATTTATCTTTTTCAAATATAGTTTATGAAAAATACAGTTATTTTGTTAAAAAAATATTTGATACAAAAACATTTAATCTTGATAAAGAATCCTTGTTTATGGAATTCAATGAGGAAATTTTAAATGACTAAAAATTTTTACATTACAACTCCAATATATTATCCATCAGCAAAACCACATATGGGTCACGCATATTCAAGTATCATCGCTGATTTTTTTGCAAGATTTAAAAAGATAGATGGTTATGATGTGAATTTTCTAACAGGCACTGATGAACATGGTTTAAAGATTCAAAGAGCTGCAGAAAAAGCAGGTCTTGAAACATTGAAATTTTGTGACGACATTAGTGAAACATTTAGAAACTTATCAAAAACTCTTAACTTAACAAATACAGATTTTATAAGAACAACTGAGGAACGACATAAAAAATCAGTTCAGAATTTATGGAAAGAATTACTTCAAAATGATGATATTTATTTATCCAAATATTCTGGTTGGTATTCTGTTTCTGATGAAGCATTTTATAATGATGAAGAAATTGAAGAATTAGATGGTAACAAAATATCAAAATCTTCAAAATCTCCAGTAGAGTGGTTGGATGAAGAATCTTATTTTTTTAAACTATCAAAGTGGGAAAAACCTTTATTAAATTACTACGAAAATAATCCTGATTTTATTGCTCCGAAAGCTAGAAGAAATGAAGTTATAAGTTTTGTTAAAAGAGGATTAAAAGATTTATCTATAAGTAGAAAAAGTTTTTCATGGGGCATACAAGTGCCAAATAATGATGAGCACGTAATTTATGTATGGTTAGATGCATTAACAAACTATATCAGTGCATTAAATTACCCAGATAAAGATGATGCACTGTATAAAAAATTTTGGCCTGCAAATATTCATTTAATTGGTAAAGATATATTAAGATTTCATGCTATATATTGGCCAGCGTTTTTATTAGCTGCCAAATTACCTTTACCAAAAAAAATTTATGGCCATGGATGGATATTATCTGGAGAAGAAAAAATGTCCAAATCTAAAGGCAATATTTTAGATCCCATTGAAATAATAAATCAATATGGTTTGGATCCTTTAAGATATTATTTAATTAAAGAAGTTTCTTTTGGTAATGATGGAAATATATCACAGAAAAGATTAGAAGATTGTATTAACAGTGATTTAGCAAATAATTTTGGAAATTTGTGTCAAAGAGTAACCACGTTTGCTTTAAGTAATTGTGAAGGCAAAATACCTAATCCTATTGAATTCAATAGTGATGATTTAAAAATTTTAAATAAATTTAGTGGTAATTTAAATTACATTAGAAATAAAATTGATGAATTAGATTTAAATTTTTATATTGAATTCATTGTAAACTCTTTATTTGAATCAAATAAATACTTTAATGATCAAGAACCTTGGAAAAAAAAAGATGATATTAAAAGATTAAACACAATTGTTTACACAACGCTTGAAATAGTTAGAAAAATAAGTTTTATGCTTTATCCAATTATTCCCCAGTCTTCATTAAATGCTTTAAAAATTTTTTCAATTAATGAAGATCAAATAGATTTTTCATCAATAAATGATCATAATTATCTTAAAAGTGGAGACAGGATTAATAAAATAGATATATTATTTAAAAAAATTGAAAAAAAAAATGATTGATTCACATTGCCATCTAGATCATGAGCCCCTCTTTGAAAATATAGATGAGATTTTAAAGAGATCTAAAGATGCTGGTATTAAAAAATTACTGACAATTTGCACTACTTTAGAGAGCTTTAATAAGATTAAACATTTAGTAAAAAAGGATGAAATAATTTTTGGAACTTATGGTATTCATCCTCATGAAGCTAAAAATGATAAAGTTACTTCAGATTTAATTATTAAAGAAGTCAAACAAACAAAAAAGATTATTGGTGTAGGGGAAACAGGTTTAGATTTTTATTACAATAATAGCGATAAATACGATCAAATTATAAGCTTTGAAGAACATATAAATGCATCAATTGAACTAAATATACCTTTAATTATTCACTCAAGAAATGCAGAACAAGAAACTCTTGAAATATTGAATAAGTACAAAAATAGTAAATTAAAAATTTTGATGCACTGTTTTACTGGATCAAAAAATTTTGCTGAAAATTTGATGGCTTTAGAAGCTTATTTTTCAGCAAGTGGAATTATTACATTTAAAAATTCATTAGAATTACAAGAAACTTTTAAATTTATCCCTTTAAATAAAATTCTTATTGAAACAGATAGCCCATATTTAGCACCAGTTCCTAATAGAGGTAAAAAAAATGAACCATCATTTGTAAAATATACAGCCCAAAAGCTTGCTGATATTAAAAAAATTTCTAACCTAGAATTAATCAAACATACAACTTCTAATTTTAATAATTTGTTTTTTTGATGAAGTTTGTAATTTTAGGTTGTGGAAGCTCAATGGGTGTACCAAGACCTGATGGAAATTTTGGAAAATGCAATCCAAAAAATAATAAAAATTATCGAACAAGATGTTCTGCTTTGATACAAACAAAAACTGAAACAGTTTTAATTGATACATCTCCAGACTTAAGACAACAATTGATTAAAAATAAGATAAAAAAAATTGATAAAGTTTTTTATTCTCATTTACATGCTGATCAAACTCATGGAATTAATGATTTAAGAGTTTTTTATATTCAAAATAAAAAAACCATACCTGTATATGCAGATCATCCTACTAGAAAATATTTGTTAAATACTTTCAGATATATTTTTGTTGGTAATAGTAAAGAGTATCCAGCAACACTAAAATTAAATTCTTTAAGTAAAAATTTAACTATACTGGATGGTAAAAAAAAATTAAAAGTAAATTCAATCAAAGTAAAACATGGTAATGTAAATAGTATTTGCTACATTATTGATAAGAAAATAGCTTATATTAGCGATATAAGTGATTTCTCAAAAAAAGATTTTAGACATTTAAAAAACCTTAAATATTTAATTATTGATTGCTTATGGTTAAAATATCATCCTTCACATTTAAATTTAGAAAATACTCTTAAATATATAAGGTTATTCAAGCCTAAAAAGGCTGTATTAACTAATCTTCATTCTGATTTAGATTATGATTTTTTAAAAAAAACGTTACCTAATAATATAATACCAGCATTTGATGGATTGACTATAAAATTATAAAATCTCTTCAATTTTATATAATATTTTTTTCGACATGGGTTTTGTAAAAGAAGAAAATGTATCTTCAATTTTTCCCTCTTTATTAATAAGAATTTTGTGAAAATTCCATTTGGGAATAGCTGATTTACCATGATTTTCTTTTGCCCATTTGAAAATTTCATGAGCATTTTCGCCTTTAACTTCTGTTATAGTTGTTAATGGAAAGTTAATGTTGAAATTTACTTCACAAAATTCTTTTATATCTGCATTGTTATTTTTTTCTTGATTAAATGAATTAGATGGAACTCCAAGAACTATCAAACCTTTTTCTTTATATAGATCCCACAACTCCTGTAATTCATCATATTGTTTTGTAAAACCACAATAACTTGCTGTATTTACAACTAAGATAACTTTATTTTTGTATTCTTTAAAATTTATTGTCTCACCACTTATGCTTTCTATACTGAAATTATAAATTTTTTTTTCGTAGTTAGCGGTAGCTGAAGTTTTAAAAAGAAACATTACTATAGATAATATAAATATTAATTTTCTCATTTGTTAGGTTTATTTGGGGTAAGTAATATCAAAAAGTAACCAAATAAAGTGGATAATAAGGACCCAGTTAATACCCCAATTTTTACACCATCCATATATTGCATGTTTTCTGCAAAAGCTAAATTTCCAACAAACAAACTCATTGTAAAACCAATCCCAGTAAGAACTCCCACGCCATAAAAATTATACCAACTTGTGTCGTTTGGCATTTGAGCTACTTTTAACTTTATAGATATATAAGAAAATAAGAAAACTCCCAATTGTTTACCTAAGAATAGTCCTAACACGATACCAAGAGGAACCTTATCTAATAACGAGGCAAAAGATAATCCTTCCAAAGATACCCCGGCATTTGCAAATGCAAATAAAGGCATTATTCCGAAAGCAACATATGGACTAATTCCATGTTCTATTTTTATTAATAAAGAAAAATCTTTTTCTTTTTTTCTATGAGGTATTGTCATAGCCAACAAAACACCAGCAATAGTAGCATGGATACCAGAGTTATGAGTAAAATCCCAAAGGAAAAGTCCAACAATTAAATAAGGTAGAAAATTTTTAATATTAAATTTGTTAATTAATAATAAAATAATAAAAGCTAATAACATTAAAGTTAAGTACTTAATACTTAAATCTCCAGAGTAGAATAGCGCAATAATTACTATGGCCCCTAAATCATCAATAATAGCTAATGCAGTTAAAAATACTTTTAAAGATAAAGGAACTCTTTTACCTAACAAAGATAAGACTCCTAAAGAAAATGCAATATCCGTAGCAGACGGAATTGCCCATCCATTCATAGTTTCACTATCTCCTAAATTTATAAAAACATAAAATAATGCTGGAACTAACATACCTCCCACAGCAGCTATTATTGGTAATAAGGCTTGTTTAATATTAGAGAGTTCGCCTTGCAAAAACTCTCTTTTAATTTCTAAAGTAACAAAAAAAAAGAAAATTGCCATTAAGGCATCATTAATCCAATGTAATACAGATAATTTTAATCCAAAATTATTTACTCCTATAAATAAATATTTATTTAAAGAAGCGAAGTATAATTCTGCTAAATCGGAGTTACTTATAATCAATGCTATTATTGCAGCAAATAATAATACAAGTCCACTTGCAGCCTCTAGTTTAAAGAACCATTTAAAGGGTTTCGAAATATGTATTAACATCTTTTAAATAAATAAATTTTTTAAAAATAAATAAATATCTTTTATAGTTTCAAATAGATTATACAAGATTATTTCAAGATCTGGAAAAATTACGCTAAGTGGAGATTTGAATGTATCTAATAATATAATTAATGAGGCAAAAGAAATTATTAATACTAAAAAATAAGATAAAAATTTACTTAAATTAAATGAACTTTTTTTATTTTTTAATTTTTTATTTAAATCATTTTCTTTTTTAATAGTATCATTATGAGTTGTTGGAATATTTTTTAAATCTTTTTCTTCTTTTTCAGAAGGTATTTTATTATCAGTTTCTTTTTTATTTTTATCAATAAGATTATCAATTTTAGATATTTTAGTGGGTGGTTGTTCAGATGCTTTTTTTATTTCAGGCGTATAAAACCAGACATGATTACATGAACCACATTGAATAGTTCTTCCATTTTCTGGAATTAATGAAGAATCAACTTCAAATTTTTTTTTACAATTAATGCAAGTAATAATCATTATTTTTTATAACATATTCTTTAATATACTCTTTTATTAATTAATCTTTATACTTTGCAATAATTAATAAGTGCTGTATTAGTACAATTTCCGGAGTGTAGCGCAGCCTGGTAGCGCATCTGGTTTGGGACCAGAGGGTCGCAGGTTCGAATCCTGCCACTCCGACCATTTAATATGAAAATTTTAAAAATATTTTACAGAAAATTATATTTTTTTTTATCTCTCTTAAGATATTTATATAAAGATTACATATTCCTCTTTTCTTTAAAAAAGAATAATCAAGATATTATTCTTGCAAATGTGATGAAATATAGTTCTCGACTAGAGAAATCAATTAACAGTAAAAAATTTGTTACTGGACGAGGTCTAGAATTATCTTCTAAGTTAATCAAGAAATTAGACCAAGCTTTTAAAAACAAGATGATAAATAATCAAATTTTATTTTCATTAGTTGTTTTAAAAAAATATGTTTTTTTACAAACTAATAATACTGATAAGAATACAAAATTATTAAATGAATATAAATTATTTCTTAAAAAAAATAAATTGAATGAAGCAACTATTAATGATTATAAATCTAGAAAGTTACCTTACAATAAAACAAAAAATATAAAATCATTTTCTGAATTAAATAAATTAAGAAGAAGCGTAAGATATTTTTCTACAAAAAAAGTAAACTTAAAAGATATTTATAAAGCACTTGAAATATCACAAAATACACCTTCTGTTTGTAATAGACAAGGGTGGAAAGTTTTTTTATTTAATAAAAAGAAAGATATAGATTTTTTTAGAACAATTCACAAAGGATTTTCAGATAAAAAAAATCAGCCTTTAAATTGTTTAATTTTGATCACATTTAATAAAAATTTTTTTGAGTACCCAATTGAGAGAAATCAGGGTTATACAGATTCTGGACTATTCAGTATGTCTTTAGTTTATGCACTAGCGGATATGGGCTATGCTACTTGCACATTAAACATTAATAATTTAACTCACAAAAATGAATATTTATTAAGAAAGAGATTTTCAATTTCAAAAAATTTATCTCTAGTAATGTTTATTGCAGTCGGTCATTATTTGAAACTTAATATCACACCAGTATCTGTTAAAAATAAAGTTAAAGATTTTGTAATTAAAAAATGAAATTTTTTTCAATAATTGTAAAAACTATCGTATATTCTTTAGTTCAAGCATAAAATTAGGTTAATATTAGCTATAGATTAATTTAATATTTTCTAGTATCACCAAATATATTCAATTTAATATGATTTAATTTAATAAGATTTGGAACTAAAATTAATGTTTTTGATCTTACTAATCCGATCTTTTATGAAAAAAGCAAAAATTTATATACCTAATAAAAATCCAATGCAGTCTGGAACTGGTAAATCTAATAAATGGGTTTTGGAATATGAAACTAAAAATCCTACAAATAATCCCTTAATGGGATGGGAAAGTTCATCTGATACGTATTCTGAGCTTAAATTAGAATTTTCATCAAAAGAGTTAGCAGTCAATTACGCCAAAAAAAGAAAAATTGATTTTGAATTAATAGAGTCAAAAAAAAGAAAAACTGTTAAAAAATCTTATGCTGATAATTTTCTAAAATAATTAATGTTTAAATTTTTCACAGATAAAAGATGGTATTTATGGAGTATTGGTGGAACTTTACTGATCTTAATGGCCACCTGGTATCAGGTTCAACTTGATGTTAAAATTAATGAATGGTTTGGAGAATTTTATGATACTTTGCAAAAAGCTCTCACAAATCCTAATTCTGTATCTGAAAAAGAGTTTATCGCATATCTTTTTACATTTGCTAAAATTGCTGCAATATATATTTTAGTCGTTATTTTCAGTGATTATTTTACTAGCCATTGGACATTTAGATGGAGAACTGCAATGGCAGATTTTTATCATGACAAATGGACTGATGCGTCTTCGATAGAGGGAGCATCACAAAGAGTTCAAGAGGATACACTTAAATTTGCAAGAATAATGGAAGGATTAGGGGCTGAGTTACTTAGAAGTGTAATGACATTAATTGCTTTTACACCAATTTTATGGGGTTTATCTAAAAGTATTACTGTATTACCATGGATTGGTGAAGTTGATCATGCTTTAGTTTGGGTTGCAATCATATCGGCATTGGGTGGAACAATAATACTAGCAAGTGTAGGAATTAAACTTCCAGGAATTGAATATGACATTCAAAAAGAGGAAGCTGCTTATAGAAAAGAATTAGTCTTAGGAGAAGATTTCAAAGAAAGTGCACAACCTGCAAAAATAACAGATCTCTATGGAGGTGTTAGAAAGATCCACTATAAAATGTATTTTCATTACCTTTATTTTAATGCTGTTAAATGGAGCTATTTACAAGGTATGGTAATTGTTCCATATTTAGCATTAGCTCCAACAATTGTAACTGGTGCAATAACTCTTGGTTTTGTTCAACAGATTATAAGAGCATTTGGCCGTGTTGAAACATCACTACAATATTTAGTTAGAAGCTGGCCAATTATAGTTGAATTAATTTCAGTATGGAAAAGATTAAGAGAATTTGAATCAAAATTAGAGAATAATATTTCTATTGAAACTTCAAGATAATGTCATTAGACAAAAAATATATTGATCAATTTATAAATGTAACTTCCAAAGCCGCTATAGCATCCTTCCATTTAGTTGGTAAAAAAGATAAAATTGCAGCAGATCAAGCGGCTGTTGATACTATGAGAACTGAACTAAATAAGATTGATATGACAGGTGAAATAGTGATAGGAGAGGGTAGTTTAGATGAAGCTCCAATGTTGTTCACTGGTGAAATACTGGGTAGGAAAAATGGTCCAAAATTTGATATAGCCGTAGACCCTTTAGAGGGAACAAATTTTGCAGCGAATAATTTACCTGGAGCGTTATCTGTAATAGCTGTTGCTGAAAAAGGAAATTTATTAAAAGCACCAGAAACTTATATGCATAAAATTGCAACAGCAAAGGTTGAGAAAGGACTAATTGATCTTGATTATCCTATAAAAAAAAATATTGAAAATTTAGCTGAATTTAAAAATACAACACCTTCTAATTTAACAGCATGTATATTAGATCGCCCTAGACATAAAAAAATTATTGAAGATTTATTAAAATTAAAAGTTAAGATTAAATTAATAACTGACGGTGATGTAGCTGGAGCTCTTCTAGTAACAAAACCAATTTATAATGTAGATATTTTCCTAGGAATCGGTGGAGGTCCAGAGGGGGTATTAGCAGCAGCTGCATTAGATGCCTATGATTGTCATTTTCAAGGTAAATTTATTTTTGACAATGAGAAAGATATCAATGATGCCAAAATAATGGGTATTGATGATTTAAATAAAAAATATGAAATTAAAGAAATTATTAAGGGGGATACAATTTTTTGTGCATCAGCAATAACAGATACTATGGCTATGAAAGGAGTAATTCCTGAGGATAACGATTATTATATAACTGAAACTTTAATTGCTCATAAACTAACAATGAATAACAATTTGAGTATTGAAAAAAGAAGGATGTTATTTGATTATCCTAAAAATTAAAAAATGATCTCAGTTTCTGGTAGGAAATGGCAAGAAATAAAGGTAAATAACAAAATAGTTGAAAAAATTCAACAAGATCACAATTTTTCAACCATATTATCAAAATTAATTGTTTCAAGAAAATTCAATGATAATGAAATATATTTGATAGAAAATCATTTATCATTATCAAATGTTTTTTTAAACAATCAAGATTTCATTAAATCTACAGAACTAGTCAAATCTGCAATTAAAAATAAGGAAAAAATTTGTATCTTAGGTGACTATGATGTTGATGGATCAGCAGCTACGTCTTTATTAGTTAAATTTTTTGAAAATATTAATCATCCCTATTTTTATTATATACCTGACAGAGAAAAAGACGGTTATGGTGCGAGTACAAAATTATTTAAAAAATTGATTTTAAAAAAACCACGATTAGTAATAATGGTTGATTGTGGATCAACCTCATTAAAAGCTGTAGATTTTTTAAACAAGAATAATATAAAATCCCTAATTATAGATCATCATGAAATTTCAAGGCCGCTACCAAAAGCGAATATGATTATTAATCCAAAAAAAGATAACGGCTATATTGAGTATGATTATTTATGTGCAACATCATTGACGTATTTTTTCTTAGAAATGTTGGTGAATAATATTAGATGTAAAATCAATTTAAGGAAATATTTAATATATGTTTTACTAGCAACAGTTTGTGATGTTATGCCATTAAGAAAATTAAATCGATTAATAGCAATAATTGCCTTAAAGGAATTTGATATTAATAAAAATTTTGCTTTTAAAGAGTTATATAGATTGAATAAAAGAAATAATAAAATAAATATTGATGACTTAGGTTTCTTGATTGGTCCAATACTAAATTCTGGAGGTAGATTAGGTAAATCATTTTATGCAGTTGATTTATTATCTTCAGAAAATAACAAGAATATTACACAAAGATCACTAGATTTAATAAAACTTAACGAAAAACGTAAAAAAATTGAATATTCTACTTTGAAATCTATTGATTTTGATAAGATAGAAAAAGATAACAAAAAAATTGTTTTTTATTATGAACCAAATATTAATGAGGGTTTATTAGGGATAATAGCAGCAAGACTGAAAGATCATTTCAATAAACCCTCTATTGTAATAACTAAGTCTCATAACCTTTTAAAAAGTTCAGCAAGATCTACACACAATTATAATATTGGTAGAGCTATAAAAAAATCATTAGATCTTAATATAATTCTTAATGGAGGTGGGCATAGTATGGCAGCAGGTTTTACATTAAAAAAATCAAATTTATCAATTTTTAAAGATTTTATTCTTAAAGATTTTTCAAAATCTAATAAATCTTTAGATCCAACTTTAGAATATACTTCTCAAGTATCCTCAACTGTCATTAATAAAAATTTTTTTGACGATATTAAAAAAATTGAACCCTTTGGAAGTGAAAACCCTTTACCAATATTTCTATTTAAAGATCTAAAGGTCGTCAGATCATCTGTGTTGAATGAAAAACATATTTCTTGTATACTAAAGTCAAAGATAGGCTTTTCAATTAAATCAATTTCCTTTCATTCTTTGAATAGCAAAATTGGAGAGCATTTATTAAATTATAAAAAATATTTTAATGTTATAGGTCAAATTAATGAATATTTTATAAATAGTAAAAAAAGGCATCAATTAATAATTAAAGATATAACCTTGTGATTTATTATAGACTTGATAAATAAGGACTTTTCAAATAAAAGACCTCAAAATGGTCCCTTCGTCTATCGGTTAGGACACGTGGTTTTCATCCTCGAAAGAGGGGTTCGATTCCCCTAGGGACCGCCATAAATATGCATTTTGTTTATCTTATTGTGACAAAAAAAGAGCATAAATTAATATCATATGTTGGTTATACAAATAATCTTAAAAAAAGGTTAAATCTACATAATAGCTCTAAAGGGGCTAAATTTACTAGGGGAAGAAAATGGAAACTTATTTATTTCAAAAAATTCAAAAGTAAAAATATTGCTTTAAAAGAGGAGTTTAAATTAAAAAAAAACTATAATTTCAGAAAGAGAATCAAAGAAAATTATACTAAGAATGAAAATATCTATTCTATTACCATATAAAGAAAATTTTTCTTCGAATTATGCCGGAGCTGTTTCGTTATTTGTAAATGATACAATCAAAAATAGTAAGTATTTTAAGAACTCTTATATTTTTGGAAATATGCCTTACAAAAAAGCATTTCTTAAAAATTATATGAATATTGAATTAGATAAATCTTTAGTTCAAAGCAATAGTAAAGTTTATGTTTATAAATTTCTTGAAAAAGAAAAATTAATTAATTCAGATATAATAGAAATACATAATAGACCAAATTATATTCAATATCTTAAACATATCAATAACAAGAAGATAATTTTATATTTTCATAATGATCCATTGTCTATGAATGGATCAAAATCGGTTAAGGATAGAATTTTTTTATTAAATAATATTGATAAGATTTTATTTAACAGTGAATGGTCTCAAGAAAGATTTTTTATAGGTATATCGAATAAATCTTTATTGAAACAAAAAACCTCAGTTTGTTATCAATCAACTAATAGAGTTAAAATAGATTTTAGTAAAAAAAAGAAACTTATATCATTCATTGGAAAGCTAAATACAGCTAAAGGATATGATATTTTTGGACAAACTATTGTTAGAATATTAGATAAATATAAAAATTGGAAAGCATTAGTTATAGGCGATGAAAGAAGAGAGAAACTTATTTTTAGTCATAAAAATTTATTAGTAAAAGGCTATACTAAACATGATAAGGTTTTAAATAAATTAAAAGATGTAAGTATTTCTGTTGTGTGTTCAAGATGGGAAGAACCATTTGGTAGAACTAGTCTTGAAGCTGCGAGCAGAGGCTCTGCCGTAATTATAAGTAATAGAGGTGGTCTACCAGAAACATCAAAAAATGCCATTATATTGAAAGAACTTTCTTCTAATGAACTATATACGCAAATAGAAAAACTTATTTTAGATAAAAATGAATTATTAAAAATACAAAAATTAAATTATAAAAATTTCATTTTTGATCATGTTTATATTTCTAAAATTATTGATAATATCAGAGAAGGTTTTTCAAATATAAATTTATTTTTTGTAAAAAAAAATAAGAAAATAAAGATAATGCATATTACAAATTTTAATGAAAGATTTAACGGAAGACTACATTACAATACAGGTAGAAGGATAAATAATGGATTTATAAGAAATCAACACAATGTTTTATCCTTAAGTGATAGAGACATCATTCATAACAACAAAACCATTAGAGACATAAACGGTAAAAAAACATTACAGAATAAAATACTTGAAACATTTAATAACTTCAAACCAGATTGCATAATTTTAGGACACGCAGATCGCGTTGAAAGAACAACATTAAATAAAATAAAAGATATAAACAAAAATCTTAAAATTTCACAATGGTTTTTAGATCCATTATCAAAATATGGTCCAGATCATAAAACTAATAAAGATAGAATATTAGATAAGATTGACTTAATCGATAATACTTTTTTAACTACAGACCCTAATTCTTTATCTTTTAAATTACCAAATTCTTATTTTATTCCTAATCCATGTGATCAAGCTTTTGAAGTTTTAACTAATTACAAAAAAAATTGTAATTATGATGTTTTCTTTGCTATGAGTCACGGCGTTCATCGTGGAGAACTAAAATCTGGTAAAAATGATGATAGAGAAGTTTTTATAAACAAAGTTATCAAAAAAAACCCAAGTTTGAAATTTGATGTTTATGGTATGAATAATGTTCAGCCAATTTGGGCGGATCAATTTATAAATAGAATATCTAATTCTTATATGGGAATAAACCTAAGTAGAGGAAAACCAATAAAATATTATAGTAGTGATAGAATTGTTCAAATTATAGGGAATGGCTTATTAACTTTTATAGATAAAAAAACATTTCTAAGTGATTTTTTTTCTAATAATGAGGTGATTTTTTATAATAATTTAGAAGATTTAAGTGAAAAACTAAACAAATATAAAAGAGATACAAAAAAAGGAAAAAATATTGCAAAAAATGGTAGAAATAAGTATTTCAAATATTTTAATTCAAATTTAGTTTCAGAATATATATTAAAAAAAACATTCGATTTAAAATCAGCAAATAAATTCTTATGGGATAATAAATAGATTAATGAAGTTAATTAAGACATCAATTCCAGGACCTTTAATAGTTAAGACTAATATCTATAAGGACAAACGAGGTTTCCTAAAAGAAACTTATCAAAAAAAAATTTTTAAAAATAAAGATTTCCCATTTGATATAATGTCATATTCAAAAAAAAATGTATTACGTGGATTGCATTTACAAATAAAAAAACCACAAGCTAAATTCATTACTGTAACACATGGAAAAATTTTAGATGTTGTCGTTGATTTAAGAAAAAAATCTAAATTTTTCGGTAAACATATGACATTAAAAATTTCTGATAAAAGTGATTTTTCATTTTATATACCTGAAGGATTTGCACATGGTTTCATTTGCTTAAGCTCAAGTTGTACTGTGAATTATAAATGTTCTGAATATAGACATTCTGAATTTGAAAGAACTTTACTTTGGAATGATGAAAATTTAAAAATCAATTGGAATATTAAAAAACCTATAATTTCTGATAAAGATAAAAATGGTAAAAATCTTATTTTTTTTAAAAATTTGTAATGAAATTTGAAGAAAAAATAAAAAACAAATTTTTATATTCAAAAGGATCTAATTTATTTAAATTTTTATACTTTAATTTTCAATTTTTTAAATCAAAGATAAAACCTAGAATAATTAATGCTAATTGGGGGGTAGATATTATTGTTGATAGTATATTTAGACGTAAAAAAAAAGGTACATATATAGATGTAGGATGCCATCATCCACTAATAAATAATAATACCTATTTATTATATAAAAGAGGCTGGTCTGGAATTAATATAGATCTTGATTTCAATTCAATTGAAATGTTTAATTATTTTAGACCTGATGATGACAATCAAAAAATAGCGTTATCAGACAAAAAAAGTATAAGTAATTTGTATTTTTTTCATAATAGAGCTCCTAAAAATACTTTAAGTAAAAACAATAGTCTTGGTGCAAAAAAAATATTAAAGATTAATACAGACACTTTAGATAATGTAATTAAGAAATCAAAATTAAGAATTAAAGAAATAGATTTTTTGAGTGTAGATGTTGAGGGAAATGAATTTAATGTTCTTAAAGGTTTAAATTTTAAAAGATATAAACCTAAAGTTATTTGTCTTGAATTAATAAATAAAAATAAAAATTTTTTTTATGAGCAAAAAATTGAAGATATACAAAAATCAAAAATTTATAAATTTATGATTAAAAGGAAATACAAATTAGCTAATTGGATACACGATGATTTAATTTTTATTTCAAATTCCTTATTAAAAAAATAAATGATATCTATAACAATACCCTCATTTAATAACGTAAAATATCTTAAACTTTGTATAGATAGTATAGAAAAAAATTCTTATTTTAATAACGAAATATTGATACATATTAATGATGGCTCCGATGGTACTCTTGAATTTATCAAACAAAAAAAATTAAAATTTACACATTCACCATTTAATGAAGGTCTTTGTATTGGCATGAATAAAGCCAGTAAGCTCAGTTCATTTGATTATATACTTTATGCTCATGATGATATGTATTTTTTACCAAAATGGGACTTATTTTTAATAGAGGAAATTAAATTACTTAAAACCGATAAATTTTATCTATCAAGTATAATGATAAATGGCGATCCGAAACTTAATGGTCATCTAAATCTTAATGCTGGAGATACAATTGATAATTTTAACGAAAAATATCTTTTAGAAAATTATTTAAATTTGAAACATGATGATTTTCAAGGTTCTACTTGGGCACCTCATCTAGTTCATAAAAATCTTTGGAATGAAGTAGGTGGGTTTAGTGAAGAATTTTCTCCAGGACTAGGGTCTGATCCTGACTTTAATATGAAATTGTGGAAATCAGGAGTAAGAATTTTTAAATGTCTCAATAAATCAAGAGTTTATCATTTTGGATCAATAACTATTCATAAAAAAAAATCTTCGCTTAAAAAAAAACATGGGTCAATTGCTAATAAAATTTTTTTATTAAAATGGGGGATTACTATAAAATTCTTTAAACGATATTATCTAAAGTCACATATTTTACATAATGAAAAGCTTATAGAGCCTAATAAAAATATTTTATATTACATAGATTTGCTAAAGAATAAACTTTCATATTATTACCATAAAATATTTTCATCTATAAAATTAAAATGAATATCTTATTTTATTGTCCATTTAAATTTGATCTTAATTCAAAAAAAATATCATCATTAGGTGGTATTGAAAGTTTAAATATAGATTTATGTAAAGAACTTGCAAAAAAGAAAATTTTTAAAATATTCTTAGCAACTCATTGCAAAAAAAAAATTGAAAAAAAAAATCTTATAAATATACCAATTAAAAAAATTCTTGATAATAAAGATAATATAAAATTTGATATAATAATAAGTTCAAATGATCCAAATATTTTTAATAGATTTAAATTTTCAAAAAAAATATTATGGATGCATAATACGTTATCAATTGAAAAATCATTAAGAAAAAAAAAATTTTTTTCAATAATAAAAAATAAAATATCTGCAGTCTTTGTAAGCAAATATTTAAAAGATAAAACTTCAAAAATTTATTTTTTTAATAAAAGAATAATAATTAATAATTTTTTATCTAAAAAATTTCAAATACAAAATTTAAATTATAAACGTAAAAAAATAATTGTATGGTCTGTACAAAGAGAGAGGGGTTTAGATAATACAATTCAAATGTGGATCAAAAAAATATATCCAAAAAATCCAAAATTAAATTTTTATATCTATGGTGTAGATAAAAATAAGTATAAAAATAAAATAAAATATTTGAAAAATTTTAATATTCATTTTTTTGGAAGAGTCTCTAAAGATAAATTAAGAAATATATATACTAAATCTTTAGCAATGATATGCCTTGGATATGATGAAACATTTTGTCTTAACGCGCTTGAAGCTAATGCTTGTGGTTTACCATTGCTTACTTTTGGAAAAACAGCTTTAAAAGATTATGCGATAAATAATTATAATAGTTTTATTATAAAAAATTTTTATGATTTATCCAAAAAAATTGAATTAATTTCAAATGAAAAAATTAATCAGAAAGTTATTATCAACTCTTTTAATAAAGCACAAAAATATAGATTAGAAAAAATTGTCAAATTATGGATAAACCTAATTAAGAAAATATGAACATTTTTAATGATATTACTCTTATTATTGTTTGTTTTAATAGTGAAAAACTTATTCAAAAAAACTTGAATGAACTTAAAAAATTTAAAATAATCATAATTGATAATTCTCAATCAAAAAAAACTTTTGATTTAGTTAAAGATTTACCAAATATTAATTATTTACAAACAGATAAGAATCTTGGCTATGGCCAGGCTAACAATTTAGGTGTTAATAAAGCAACAACACCTTTTATAATGATATTAAATCCAGATATTTTAATTAATGTAGAAGCAATTAAGATTTTATATGAAAGATTTAATTTATATAAAAACATAGGAATATTGGCTCCTAGTTTGTACGATAATAATCAGAAAAGAAGATCTAATGGTTCTATTTCTCGTTTAAAAAATAATATTTCAAGAATATCCACTTTAACAAATAAAAATCTTGCTGAGGGTGATACATGTTATGATTTTGTTGTAGGTTGTTCTCTTTTCATGCGTAAAGATTTTTTCCAAAGTATTGGTGGTTTTGATGCTAAATTCTTTATGTATTTTGAAGATAATGATCTCTGTGATCGTGTTTATAAAAATAATAAGTGTGTTATTGAAATCCCAGATGCAAAAATGATACATATGCAAGGATTATCATCTTATGTTAATTTTTTAAGTAGTACAAAACTAT
>CACNRG010000005.1 GCA_902622805.1 uncultured Pelagibacteraceae bacterium
GATTCCAAAAGCTGATTTAACAATTAAAGCTATTGGATACCAGTGGTATTGGGGATACGAATATCCCGATGAAAATATAATCTTTGATTCTTATATGGTTGAAGAAAAAGATTTAAGACCTGATCAACCAAGATTGCTTGCAGTTGATAATGAGGTTGTTGTTCCAGTAAATAAAGTAATAAAAGTTTTAATCACTGCTAATGATGTTTTACACGCATGGGCCTTACCATCTTTTGGTGTTAAAAGAGATGCTGTTCCTGGTAGAATTAATGAAACATGGTTCAAAGCAGAAAAAGAAGGAACTTACTATGGGCAATGTTCAGAACTCTGTGGAATTAAACACGCTTTTATGCCAATAGCTGTTAAAGTTGTAAGTGAGGAAGATTACCAAGAATGGCTATCAGAGGCTCGAGTAAAATTTGCAAAAGAGGAAATAAAAAATGATAACTTTAAACTAGCGAGTAAATAAATATGTATACACAAACAGCATCACATGATGATCATCATACTCCAACAGGTTGGAAACGATGGGCTTATTCTACTAACCATAAAGACATAGGTACAATGTATTTAATCTTTGCAATTGTTGCAGGGGTTATAGGTACTTTATTTTCAGTTTTAATGAGAATGGAATTAATGCATCCTGGCGATGGTATTTTGGGTGGAAATTATCATTTGTATAACGTTTTAGTAACAGGTCATGGTTTGATCATGATTTTCTTCATGGTTATGCCAGCAATGATTGGTGGCTTCGGTAACTGGTTTGTACCAATTATGATTGGAGCACCTGATATGGCATTTCCAAGAATGAATAATATTTCTTTTTGGTTGTTACCTGTTTCTTTAACTTTATTAATATTGTCTATATTTGCTGACGGCCCTCCAGGCGCACAAGGGGTTGGTGGGGGTTGGACCATATATCCTCCTTTATCTTCTAAAGCTGGACAACCAGGTCCTGCAATGGATTTAGCAATTTTAAGTTTACACTTAGCTGGAGCATCGTCAATTTTAGGTGCAGTGAATTTTATTACTACAATTTTAAACATGCGAACTCCAGGCATGACTTTACATAAAATGCCATTATTTGCATGGTCAATTTTAGTTACAGCATTTTTATTATTACTATCATTACCAGTTCTTGCTGGTGCAATAACAATGTTATTAACAGATCGAAATTTTGGAACAGCTTTTTTTGAAGCTCAAACGGGTGGTGACCCTGTCTTGTTCCAACATTTATTTTGGTTCTTTGGGCACCCAGAAGTTTATATTTTAATTCTTCCAGGTTTTGGAATGATTAGTCATATAGTATCAACATTTTCAAGAAAGCCAGTTTTTGGATATTTAGGAATGGCATATGCAATGGTGGCTATAGGAATTGTTGGCTTTGTTGTTTGGGCACATCATATGTACACTGTGGGTTTAGGCACAGATACTAAAGCTTATTTCTTAGCTGCAACGATGATTATAGCAGTACCGACAGGTATTAAAATTTTCTCATGGATTGCAACCATGTGGGGTGGATCAATAACTTTTAAAACACCCATGGTGTGGGCACTTGGATTTATCTTTATGTTTACAGTTGGTGGAGTGACAGGTGTGGTGTTAGCAAATGCTGGAGTAGACACAGCTATGCATGACACATATTATGTTGTTGCTCACTTTCATTATGTTCTATCTTTAGGTGCCGTTTTTGCAATTTTTGCGGGTTTTTATTACTGGTTTTCAAAAATGTCTGGCTACGAATATTCAGAGTGGTTAGGACAATTACACTTTTGGTTAACTTTTATTGGTGTTAATTTAATTTTCTTTCCACAACACTTCTTAGGATTAGCTGGAATGCCTAGAAGATATGCTGATTACCCTGATGCATTTGCTGGATGGAATTATATTTCTTCAATTGGTTCATATATTGCAGTCGCCGGGCTAGCGGTATTTTTTGTAAATCTTATCTATTCTTTTTCAAAGAAGAGGGCTGCAGCTCAAAATCCATGGGGAGTAGGAGCTACGACTTTAGAGTGGACTGTACCATCACCACCAAACTTCCATACATTTGAAGAATTACCAAAGTTTGAGGATGATCAGGAAACACAAAAATCTCATAGCTAATAAAAGCCTAAGAAAAACTAATGGGTAATTCAAGGATAAAAAAAAGAAGCTTAAGTCAGGAAGATTTATTTAATTTCTCTGAATTGTTTAAATTAATGAAGCCTAGAGTAATGTCACTAGTGATTTTTACTTGTGCAGTTGGGTTATTAACCTCGCCAAATTTTATATCAACAAAAGATTCTATTATAGGAATTTTGTTAGTTTCTCTAGGAGCTGGTGCAGCCGGAGCACTTAATATGTGGTATGAATCTGACCTTGATGCTTTAATGACAAGAACTTGTTTAAGACCTATACCGACTGGAAAGGTCAACAGAAACCAAGCTCTTATTTTTGGAGTTACACTATCTATTATTTCTGTAGTAGCATTAGATTTTTTTACCAATAGAATTTCAGCAGCTATTCTTCTTTTAACAATTTTATTTTACGTTTTTGTTTACACAATTTGGTTAAAAAGAAGGACTCCACAGAACATAGTTATCGGGGGAGCCGCAGGTGCTTTTCCTCCTGTTATTGGATGGACTATAGCTACAGGGTCTTTATCTATCGAACCGTTAGCTTTTTTCTTAATAATTTTTTTTTGGACGCCTTCACATTTTTGGGCTTTAAGCTTGTATAAATCAAATGATTATAAAAAGGCTAAAATACCTATGCTACCATTAACCAATGGTGTTGAAAGTACTAAAATATATATATTCGTCTATTCATTGTTAATGTTGCCTGTCATTATTTTTCCTTTCTGGATTAATTTTGTTGGTTTAGCTTTTTTGCTTCCTGCATTGTTATTAACTGTTTATTATAATTTTTTATGTTATGAGCTTTATAAATTTAAAAAAAATAAATTTGACCCCAAAAAAGCTAAATCAATATTTGGATACTCTATTTTATATTTATTTTTGATTTTTGTACTTTTTCTGATAGATAAAATTTTATGATTATACCTGATAAAAAAATGAAGAAAAAAAATATAATAACTGCTTTAGTAATAATTGCTTTTATGATCTTTCTCTTCTTTTTTACACTCTACAATACGGGGGTATTTGATAGATCAATATGATGCAAAAAAATAAACTTACTCCTTTAATATTATCAGGAATTTTTATCTTAATGTTAGGCCTGTCATATGCAGCAGTGCCTCTGTATGATTTGTTTTGCAGAGTGACTGGTTTTGGGGGAACTACTCAAGTTTCTAACAACGCTCCAAAAATAGTGCTTGATAAAATAGTGAGCGTTAGATTTGACACTAACGTAAATAATTTACCTTGGGATTTTAAAGCTAAAACAAATGTTATTGATGTAAAAGTTGGTCAGGTTAATAAAATTGAGTTTATAGTTGAAAATTATAGTAACGAACCAACAGCTGGTGTCGCTAGTTTTAATGTTTCACCGTCAAGTTTTGGAAAATACTATAGTAAATTAGGTTGCTTTTGTTTTGAAAAGCAAGAATTAAAAGCTGGAGAAAAAGCGAAGTATGTGATGACTTTTTATTTAGACCCCGAAATGGTCAATGATCCAACCGTAAAAAACTTAGAGGATGTAACTATGTCTTATACTTTTTTCTCGACAGATTATTATAAACAATCATAATCTAAAAAATGTCCGCTGAAAAAAAACACGATTATCACTTGGTAGACCCTAGTCCTTGGCCTATTTACGTTTCATTTTCATGTTTAGTTCTTGCTTTGGGATCGGTTTATTATCTACACGCAGATGTTTCATGGGGCATGTATCTTGGTTTTGCACTTTTGATATATGGGGCTTATATGTGGTTTAGAGATGTTGTGATTGAAGCTGAACATAAAGGACATCATACTCAAGTTGTTCAAATACATCATCGATATGGAATGACTTTGTTTATAGCTTCTGAGGTAATGTTTTTTGTAGCATGGTTTTGGGCTTATTTTGATGTTAGTCTTTTTCCAAATGAGTTTGTGGGAAATGTTTGGCCACCTAAAGATATAGAAACTTTTGATCCTTGGGATATTCCTTTAATAAATACTTTGATTTTGCTTTTATCAGGAACTACAGTAACATGGTCACACCATGCGCTGATTGAAGGTGATAGAAAAAGTTTTATTCAAGGTTTATGGCTAACTGTTATTTTAGGTTTTTGCTTTACTCTATTACAAATTTATGAGTATCAACATGCATCATTTTCTTTTTCAGATCACATTTATGGATCAGTATTTTATATGGCAACAGGATTTCACGGGTTCCACGTACTTGTTGGGACAATATTTTTAGCGGTGTGTTTGTTTAGAGGTAAAAGAGGACACTTTACTAAAGATCATCATTTTGGTTTTGAAGCAGCGGCATGGTATTGGCATTTTGTTGATGTGATTTGGTTATTCTTGTTTGCAGCAATCTATATCTGGGGAAGTTAATTTTTGACATTTGAAACATAAGTTCTTATTTTCGGTTTTCATAATTTTTTTTATTCTTGTTTTTATTGCCCTAGGCACTTGGCAAATAATTCGCTTGAATTGGAAGAATAATCTCATTTTAGAAATTGAAAATTCATTAAAAAAACCTCCAGTTCAACTTTTGCAATCTAACCAACAAAATTATCTCAAAATCAAAACGTCAGGTCGTGTTGATTTTGAAAAACAAATTTACTTATATAATTTGAATGACTCTGGAACACCTGGGTTTGAAGTTTTAAACCCAATTTTAATAGATGGTGAAAATTATTTACTCAATAGAGGATGGATACCATTTGAAAAAAAAGATACACCAGAGATAAATATATTGGATCAAAATAATATAGAAGGAACTCTTAAAACACAGGGAAGAAAAAATATATTTAAACCAGATAATGATATTAAAGAAAATTACTGGTTTAGTTTGAATAGAGAAGATATTTCAAAATTTACCGGTAAAAAATTTTCCAAGTACATAATATATTTAGATGGAAATTATCAGTTTCCAAGACCAAAAAAAATTACTGCTAATATTTCCAACAATCATAAAAAATATGCAATGACATGGTTTTCATTAGCGATTTCAATTCTTTTGCTATATCTATATTTTAGAAAAAAGAATTATTAAATGAATTATATTAGTACAAGAAATAATCAGAAAAACTTTACTTTTAAAGATGTTTTCCTCAAAGGTTTGGCAGATGATGGGGGGCTATTTGTACCTAAATCAATTGAACCATTTAAAGAAGAGGAATTAGATAATTTAAAAACCCTTAGTTACAATGATTTAGCGTCTAAAATAATTTATCCATTTATAGGAGATTTCATGTCTAAAGATGATCTAATCTCTATTATTTCAAAATCATATTCAAATTTCAGATCTGATGATGTTGTTAAAATCTCAGATCTAGGAGATTTAAAAGTGTTAGAACTATTTCATGGACCCACGCTTGCATTTAAAGATATCGCAATGCAACTAATAGGTAATTTTTATCAATATCATTTAAGTCGTGATCAAAAAAAAATTAATATAATAGTAGCAACTTCAGGTGATACAGGTGCAGCTGCCATAGACGCTTTAAAAGGAAAAGATAATTTAAATGTTTTTGTATTACACCCCAATAATAAAATTTCACCGGTACAAAGAAGACTAATGACAATACATGAAGAGACTAATGTATTTAATATTGCGGTTGATGGTAATTTTGATGATTGCCAAAATTTAGTAAAAGCAATGTTTAATGACGAAAAATTTTCTAAAGCAATTAATATGTCGGGTGTAAATTCAATTAATTGGGCAAGAATAGTTGCTCAATCGGTGTATTATTTTTACGCTTACTTTAAAGTTGGAAATGCTCAACCTTTATCCTTTTCTGTTCCAACAGGAAATTTTGGTGATATTTATGCTGGTTACTTAGCAAAAAAACTAGGTCTTCCAATTGATAAACTAATCGTAGCTACAAATAAAAATGACATATTACACAGAGCTATATCTGGTGGTGATTATACTCAAAAGAAAGTTGAGGAAACAAACACTCCAAGTATGGATATACAAATAGCAAGTAATTTTGAAAGGCTTTTATATGATGTAAAAGATTGTAACTCAGAAATTACAAAAGATGTAATGGCTGAAATAAAAGATAATACCTATAAAATTGATAAAAACGATTTAGATAAAATAAAAAAAAATTTTGTGTCTGAGATGCTTGATGAAAATGAAACTATTGAGATGATAAAAACAATTAATGATAAGCATCAGATGGTAGTTGATCCACATACAGCAGTTGGTATTGGCGCCGTTAGAAAATTAGGATTGGAAAAAAATTGTGTTGTATTATCAACCGCACACCCATGCAAGTTTCCAAAAGTAATAGAAGATGCAATATCAAAAACTGAAAATTTACCAGAAAGTCTTAAATATGTTAATGATAGAAAAGAGAAATTTGAGCTTCTTTCTAATGATATTGAAAAAGTTAAAAAATATATAATGAATTCGATATGAAACTTCAAATAAATGATCAAATACCAGATACGGAGATTTTTCAACTGGTTGATGGAGAGCCTCAAAAAAGTAACTTAAGAGAAATCATAGGTAATGGAAAAATTGTTTTGTTTGGTTTACCTGGAGCATTTACATCAACTTGCTCCAAACTTCACTTACCAGGTTTTGTAGCAAATGCAGATAAAATCAAAGCAAAAGGAATAGAAAATATATTTTGTTTATCAGTAAATGATCCTTATGTGATGAATGGCTGGGGAGAGATTAATAACATTGGAGATAAAATAAAAATGTTGTCTGATCCATATTTGTTATTTACGAAAGCAATTGGTGCAGAAGTTGATCGAAATTCAAAAGGAATGGGAATTAGATCAAATCGTTATTTAATGGTGATTGAAAATTTCACAATAATTAATATTCATGTGGAAAAAGAAACTAAGGAGTGTGGTTTAACTTCAGCAGAAAATTTACTGAATAATTTATTATAAGTCGGCTGCATCTCTAGCTAGTAAATCTACCTCATTATTTAATTCATCAGTTGAGTGAGCTTTTACCCAATTCCAACTTATTTCAAATTCATTATTTAGTAGATCTAATTCTGTCCAAAGTTCTTTATTGCTTACATCTTTTTTGTTTGCCGTTTTCCATCCATTTTTTTTCCAATTATGTATCCACTCTGTTATTCCAGATTTTACGTATTTAGAGTCTGTAAAAATTTGGACTTTGCTACCCTTTGGAATTTCTTTTAAAGCTTTTATAGGTGCTAATAATTCCATCTGATTATTTGTTGTATCTTTTTTACCTCCTTTTATCTCAGTTTTCTTACCATCAATGAATATAATTGCTGCCCAACCACCATTACCTGGATTTCCAATACATGAGCCATCAGTATAAATTTTTATCATAAATTAGAAATAATCTTTGTAAGTTTTTAATTTATTATGAGTTACTAACTTTTGGTAATATTCTCTTGGATTCTTAATCTTTATTAGTGCTGTTTTAGGTGTATTTGTATAATCGTAGAGTCTAGTCAGAAAATATCTTAGAGCAGCACCTCGACAAAGAACATTCAATGATCTTTTTTCTCTAATTGAAATTTTCCTTATTTTTTCATATCCCCTGACTAAGTTTGCCACCTTTTTCTTATTAAGGTAAAATTTGGAATTTAATTGGTCAAAACACAATGCATTTATACAAATTGCTATCTCGTACATAAAAAAATCATTTGCAGCAAAATAAAAATCAATTAACCCAGATAATTTATTGTTTTTAAAAAAAATGTTATCAATAAACAAATCTCCATGAATTATCCCTTTTGGTAACTTTTTGGGCCAATTTTTTTTAATATTTTGAAAGTTAATTTTTAAAAATTTTTCTAAGTTTTTAAAATCTCTTGATTTGAACTTAATCTTATTAAGTAATGGCTTAAGTTTAACCACACCCATAGAATTAAATCTATAAAGATTTATTCTTTTCGTAGATAAATGCATTAGAGCGATTGCTTTTCCTATTTCATAACAATTTTTATAATTTAATTTTTTTTTATCTTTCCCGTTTAAAAATGTGACAATACAAGCTGTTTTGTTTTTTAATTTTATCAAAAATTTTCCATTTTTATTTTTGAGTGGTTTAGGGCAATTTATTTTTAGATCACTTAGTTGATCCATTAATTTCATAAAAAAGGGTATTTCTTTTTTTAAAACTCTTTTTTCAAAGATTGTAAGAATAAATTTTTTATTTTTTGACCTTAATAAATAGTTAGTATTTTCTATTCCTTGTTTAATACCTTTAAAGCTTTTAATTTTTTCTATTTTAAATTTCTTATTTATATAAGAAATATCCTTATTAGTTATTTTTGTATATACAGCCATTTTAGTTTAATTTTTTTGGGACTTTAAAAACAACGTCTTCTTTAATGATTTCCACTTCATCTATTGTGACTGTAAATCTATTTTTTAATTCATTTATAAAATTATCTACTAAAACTTCTGGAGCAGATGCTCCTGACGAAATACCAATTGTGTTAGAATTTTTTATTAAATCAAATGGAATTTCACTTTTTGAATGTATTAACTGAGAATTAGAACAACCAGATTTTTTAGCAACTTCTACTAATCTCACTGAATTAGACGAATTTCTACTACCTATTACAAAAAATAAATCACACATTTTTGCAATATTTTTAACTGCCATTTGTCTGTTTGTCGTGGCATAGCAAATGTCTTCCTTCACTGGTTCTTTTATATTAGGAAATCTATCTTTTAAGATTTGAATTATATCTTTTGTATCATCAACAGATAATGTTGTTTGCGTAACATATGAAATTTTTTTATCATTTTGAGCTTTGTATTCTTTTGCCTCTTCCTCATTTTGAACTAGATCAATAGATCCTTTAGGTAATTGACCCATAGTGCCAATAACTTCAGGGTGATTTTGGTGTCCTATTAAAATTAAATGATACCCAGCTTTATGAAGATTTTCAGCTTCTCTGTGTACTTTTGATACTAATGGGCATGTAGCATCAACATAAGTCATATTATAATTCTTAGCATCCTCTGGTATTTTTTTTGGAACACCGTGTGCTGAAAAAATAACTGGTCTTGTTTTATCTTTAATCTCTTCAAGTTCTTCTACAAAAATAGCCCCTTTATTCTTTAAATCATCAACAACGTATTTATTATGTACGATTTCATGACGAACATAAACTGGAGCACCATATTTTTGAATGGATTTTTCGACAATTTCTATAGCTCTCTCAACACCTGCACAAAAGCCTCTTGGCGCAGAAAGTAATATCTTTAAGCTCTTATTTTTCATTTTTTTCAATTAAATATTCAAGCAATATATGTGGAAAGGTTAAAGACGCCAAACCTATAAATATAATTTTAAGAATTGAACTATTAAAATTATAAGTATTACTTAGGAAATAAAGCCCAATTAAACAAAAAATAGTAGTTAGAATTGTTAGGGGTAAAGCCTTTTTTGTAAAAATTTTAAAACCATTTTTTAGATCATTATTATCTAACTCAGACATCAATGAAATAATATGCCTAATGGAATGCAAAAAACAGAAATAAATCGTAAAAGCTACTAACGGAGAGAAATAGAAGTTGATTATAATTATAGAAAAATAATCTAAAAAAATCGTGAAATTTTTTAATTCAAATTTTTGAGTAAAAAATAAAATATTGGATAAAGTTGATAGAATTATACCATAAAGCAATACATTGTTAGCTTCTACAAAATTTAAAAAATTATAAAAAGATTCATTATCAATTAATAATAATTTGAAAATTGAAATTGTTTCATCGAAGTGAAAATATAATGGAGCAAAAATAATCAAAGATCCTTTAAGAAAAAATAATAATTGATTAAAATTAGAATTCTCAGAAATTAAAAATTGAGTGTCTTCTTTCCCAAAATGGTATGAGGCTACTATTAAAAAAATTATTAAAGAAATATAAGGTATGATTATCCATAAAATTATTATTAACAGAGCAATTAAAATATAAGACAAATAGAAAAATAAAAAATTGTTAAACCCCAGAATTTGAAAAAGTTTTTTTCCTTTTAAATTATCAAGAGAACCATGAGATATACCAATGCTCAAAATTAAAAATAAGCAGATTATTGGAGAAACTGTAAGAATATTAAATTTAAAGGCTATTAAAGTAAAAACATTACAAAGTAAAAAAAAAACAAAAGAATGATTAAAGTTTATTTTTTTAATTTTGTTATTCATTTGTGTACATGACTAGTAAAATAATGCTTTAATAAAAGTTAATTTAGGCATTCTAAAAATTATAGATAATTCCTCAAAAAAATTACTTTTATTAGATAAAAATTTTATAACAGTCTTTGGTGAAGCCTTAAACATTTTAAAAAATATATCAGGCATTTTTTCAGGATGTCTTTCAAGAACTCTTAGAAATATTTCATCTAGAAATTGATATTTTGGATCAATCTTATATTTTTTAACATTGGAAATATTTTCAATATTCTCTCTAATATATTTACTGTGCTCTTGTATATTAAGAAATGTGTAACCTGTACTTAATCTTGTCATGCCACCAGCGGTCCCAATATTTATTTTGTTTTTTTCATTTTTATTTATTGGATAAAATAAGGGTATGGCGCCTTCCTCTCTATAAATTATTTTGTAATTTTTTAAATTTAAATGATTTTCAATATAGTCTTTAATTTGTTTATCATAATCTTTTTTAGAATTATCATTTACTTTAGATAACCAAGTTGTTTCAACTAAGGCTGTATTTTTGGAGTAGGGCAATGTATAAAAAAAATGAACACTTTCTCTCTGATCACAGTCAAAGTCCATAAGATTAAAAATTTCATCATCAAAAAAATTATCTTGAGTTTCAATTTCTACACCACAAAAATGTTGCCAAAGATTTCGATGATCTTCTTTAATAGATGGAACACTATTAAAGATAAAACAATTTTTTAGATTGATTTCGCTTATATCTTTAAAGAAGAAAATATTTTTATTTTCTTTCAATTTATTATTAATTTTTTCATAGAATAATCCACTGTCAATACTTTGATAAGGAAAATTTTTACATTCTAAATAATTAGTTTTGTTTGGAATATTAATTGAAAAGTTTTTCCAATTCTTCTTTACACAATCATCAAAGTTGTGAGATGTAACTTTCCAAAAAGACCATGTTTTATCTCTTTTGTATTCATCTCTAGGTTCTATAATTGCTAAAGATTTATCTTTAAGTTTTTCGTGAATTTCTAATTCGTATGCTAAAGATAAACCAGCACAGCCGCCACCAATAATGACATAGTCAAATTCTCTCATTTAAATTTATTTCCTCACTAATTAAAGAATGATCATGTTGAATTTGATCTTCATCAATATTTGTTAAAGATAAATTTATAAGATCAAAAATTGCAAAGATAGTCTCAATAATTTTTTCAATATTTGATACATGAATTTTTCCTGCATTTTGATAGTTTTCAAATGTTTTTTTATTAAGAATATTATAGCCTATTTTTCGGTAGATCCTTCTAGCGACTAAAATTGAAAATCTAAAACTTATTGGGATGTTTTTTATAGAGTAAAAAGAATTCTTATAAAAAGTATCTGCAAGGTCTATAGTTGATGAAATTTCCTCAAAATTATTATTTATATAAAATCTATTTATTTTTGAATCTTCAATCACATCTCTTGATATATTTGTAAGTTGCATAGCAACACCAAGATCAATAGCTGATTTAAGTGAGCTTTTTTTATTAACTTTTAAAATTTTTGCCATCATTAAACCAACAGTCCCGGCGACTCTGTAAGAGTAAATTAAAAGGTCTTTTTTTGAATTTAATATTACCTTCTCTTTAATATCTGATCTTATACCATCTAATAGATCCTCAATAATTTTTACTGAAATTTTAAACTCATCAATAAGATTCCACATATTCTTAACTATTGGATTATCAAAATTTTTTTGTGTAAAATCTTTTTCAAACTGATTGAATTTAATTTCTTTAAATTCTAATTTTTCGTTATCATCTGCGATGTTGTCGGCAACTCTACAAAAATCATACAATGCAGAACATTTATTATATGTTTTTTTTGGTAAAAAAAAACCAGCCCAATTAAAAGATTTTGCGTAAATTGATAAGTAGCTTTTATTAGACATTATAAAATTTTATCTAACACTTTTGCAGACGAGAGCACTCCTGGCACACCAGCTCCTGGATGAGTACCAGCTCCTACAAAATAAAGACCTTCATATATTTCAGATTTGTTGTGAAATCTAAAGTAAGCTGATTGAGAAAATTTCGGTTGTATTGAAAAACCAGATCCATATTTAGTGTTTAAATCTTTTTCAAAATAATCAGGTGTTAAATAAAAATCTTCAACAATATTTTCTCTAAGATTTGGCATTAAATCTCTTTCCATTTTATCTATTACTAAATTTTTCATTTTTTCACCTTCAGTAGACCAATCAATTTTTGACTGATTATTAGGCACTGGAACTAAAACATAAAAACAATCTTGTCCTGAGGGCGCCATAGATTTATCGGTAGCAGATGGTCTATGGAGATAGTAACTTATATCGTTATTTAATTTTTTATTTTCAAATATATCATCAAGATGCTCTTTATATTTGCTTCCAAATTTTATTGTATGATGTTCTATATCATTATAAGTTTTTTTGGTTCCAAAATAATAAACAAATAATCCCATTGAGTATTCCATCCGACTTTTTTTCCATTTGAACAGAAATGAATTATTTTTACTTCCATTTAACATTTTTTCGTAAACTGCAGGCGGGTCCGCGTTACAAATAACATTATTAGATTTTATTATAGTCTCATTATCTAGTTGAACACCAGTAACTTTTTTTTTATCCAAAATAATTTTTTTAACTTCTTGACCCTTAATTAATTTAACTCCTACCTCATTCATCAATTTTTCAAAACCTTTTATAATATTTCCAGTTCCCTCCATTGAATAATGAATTCCCCATTTTTTTTCTAAGTATAAAATGAGTCCGTAAATTGAAGTAGTTGTAAATGGATTTCCCCCAACCAAAAGTGGATGCATACTTAACATTCTTCTTAATTTTTCATTTTTAATATAAGATGAAACTAGTGAGTAAACCGATTTATAGCTTTTAAGTTTTAATAGAGCGGGTAATTGCTGAACCATTACAAATGGCCTATCAAACGGTACATCAGCAAGTTCAGTAAAACCTTTATCGAATATTTTTTTTGTAAAACTTACTAACTTTTCATAACCTATCACATCATCTTTATTAATCTTTTTAATTTGACTTTTCATTTCAATTTCATCACCTGAGTAATTAAATTTAGTTTTATCCTCAAACACAAATTGATACCAAGTCTTAAGAGGAGAAAGTTTTATATAATTTTTTGGATCTTTTTGAAATAATTCAAATAATTCATTTATTAAGTAAGGCGCAGTAATAACAGTTGGTCCACCATCAAATGTAAAACCGTTTTTTTTAAAAACTCTTGCTCTTCCGCCTAAGTCGGTATGTTTTTCTATAAGTGTAACATCATGATTTTTTGCTTTTAAGCGAAGGGCTGCTGCAATACCACCAAATCCAGAGCCAATGATAATAGATTTCATAAACACAATCTATAGTTTTTTAAAAAATTGTAAAACTCTTATGAATTAATTTTTTTTAACTCTTTTTTTGTTTCTTCTAAATTTTTTTGAAATAAATTATCAAGTTTTGATGTGTCTACAGACGTAGTTATTATTTTTTTTACAGAGTCCACAGCTATTTTAATTGACGCATCCCTTATTTCTTTAATTGCATTTTCTTTCATTTGATTAATCTTATTTTCAGCTAAATTCTTTTTTAAATCAGATGACTTATGAAATTTATCATTTAATTGAATAATTAATCTATCACTATCTTTTTTCGCTTGATCTAGAATTTCTTTTTTTACATTTTGAGCTGTATCTAGTTTATTTTGAGCTTTATCCAATAATGTTTTTGCCTCAGCTCTCAATTTTTCACTTTCATCAATTTCATCTTTAATATCTGAGATAAGTTTATTTAGTATTTCATTAATTTTATTAGGTATTTTTAAATATATTAAGCCCCCAAAAAAAATAACAAATGAAACTGCTACCCAAAATGTTGAATCAATTGCCATAATATTTGTCTCTATTTTTTTTTGATAAATCGTCAACTATTGCAGAAATACTGCTGTTATTAACATCAGCACCAATTAGTTTTTGAGTAAGCTCTGAAGCTGTTTCGATTGCAATCTTTGTGATTTTTGCAGGAGCATCCTTTCTTAATTGATTTATCTCATCTTCAACTTTTTTAATTTCCTCATCAATTTGCTTATCTAAAACCTCTCTTTTAGCATTAATATTTTTTAATGCTTTTTCTTTAGCTTGATCAAAAATATTTTTTGCCTCACTTTTACTTTGAGAGATAATTTTTTCGTACTCTTTTAATTTTTCTTCACTCTGTTGTCTTTTCTTGTCTGCTGCCTCAATGTTATCTGAAATTTGTGATTTCCTAGATTCTAAGTTTGCACTAATTTTTGGCAGTATTATTTTTGATAAAATTAAATACAAAGCACCAAAAGTTAGAGTTAACCAAAAAATCTGAGAAACCCAAAATTCAGGATTTAATTGAGGCATACCTCCACTTTCAGCTGCAAAAACCTTCTTTATTGAAAGAAAGCTAAAAAAAAATAACTGAAAAACGATTTTTTTAATCATTCAAATTTAAAATGCAAAAAGAATAATTAGCGCAACAACCAATCCAAAAAGACCAGTTGCTTCTGCAAGTGCAAATCCTAACAATAAATTTGGAAACTGTTTTTGTGCTGCAGATGGATTTCTCATCGCACCTGACAAATAATTTCCAAAAATTATTCCAATTCCTACACCGGCACCAGCTAGAGCAATTGCCGCTAATCCTGCACCGATCATTTTTGCTGCTTCTAATTCCATTATATCCTCCTATATTAATTAATGGTGTAAATTTAATGCATCATTTAAGTAGATGCAGGTTAAGATTGCAAAAACATATGCCTGAAGAAAAGCAACTAATATCTCCAAACCTGTTAAAGCAACCGAAAAACTTAGTGGAAGCCATCCACCAACTATTCCGAGACTTATTACAAAGCCTCCGAAAACTTTCATCATTGTATGACCAGCCATCATATTGGCAAACAATCTAACTGATAGACTTACTGGTCTACTCAAATAGGAAATTATCTCAATAACAACAATAAGCGGAAGTAGAACAGCAGGTACTCCACTCGGAACAAATAATTTTAAATAACCAAAACCATGTTTTATAAAACCAATGATCGTAACCCCTATAAAGATGAATGCTGCAAGCATAAAAGTTACAATAATGTGGCTAGTGACAGTGAAAGTGTAAGGTATCATGCCAAACATATTACAAAACAAGACAAACATAAATAAAGAAAATATGAATGCAAAATATGGTCTTGCTTTTGATCCAGCGGTATCACCAATCATTTTTGATATAAACGTATAGCTCAGTTCGGCCAATAATTGAATTTTATTTGGTATAAGAGAATTCTTCTTCGATCCCAGATTGAAAATTATTAAAATTGCAAGAGAACTTACAACCATAAACAAACTTGCGTTTGTAAAAGATACATCAAATGTGCCAACTTTTATTTCAGGACCAATTCTATAAACTTCGAATTGTGTCATTGGGTTTGCTGCCATATAAAAATCTATTTTTGCATTTTTTTTGCTGATTTGACCACGTTAATTATACCTGCGATTACACCAACAAAAAAAAATATTATAATTAACCAGGGCTTAGTACCAAAGGTCTTGTCTAAAATAAACCCAATAATTGCCCCAACAGCGACAGCGGAGACTAATTCAGTGCTTAATTTAAAAGCGGCACCAATAGAGGTAGTATTTTCACTATTATCTCTTAAATTTTTCTTTGAAAGCTTCTCTTTTGCAATCTGTAAGCGAGTTTTGAACTGATCTTTTGGCATTCAGTTTTAGGCAACCATACTCTCTGCTTTTTGAAGGTCTACAGCAACTAGTTGGCTTATTCCCTTTTCCGGCATAGTTACACCATATAGCCTGTCCATTTTAGACATAGTTAAAGCGTGATGCGTAACAATTATAAATTTCGTGTTAGTGATTTTTGTTAGTTCTTCTAAAAGGCTGCAAAATCTAGTTACATTCGCATCATCCAATGGTGCATCAACCTCGTCTAAAACACAAATAGGAGAAGGATTAGTCAAAAAAACTGCAAAAATAAGCGATAGCGCAGTTAAGGCTTGTTCGCCTCCAGACAATAATGTTATTGATTGTAACCTTTTTCCCGGCGGGCTAACCAACATTTCCAATCCTGCTTCTAGGGGATCTTCAGAGTCAACCAACTCTAGCTTTGCACTACCACCATTAAACAATTTTGTGTAAACCTCATTAAATTTTCTATTAACCTTTTCAAATGCTTCAATTAATCTCTCTCTACCTTTTTGATTTAACTCATTAATACTATCTTTAAGTTTGATTATAGCAGTAACCAAATCTGCACGATCTTGTTCCATTTTCTTTATTTCAACCTCATATTTGTTTGTCTCCTCGTCAGCTTTTAAATTAACTGATCCTAGCTTTTCTCTTTCTTGTTTTTTTTTATCAAGTAAATCTTCTTGATTGACTGCATCTGGAAGTTCTTCTTTTCCATACAAATTAGAATTTTCTAAAATATTTTCTTCAGTTAAATTCAGCTCTGAATTTATTCTATCCACCAAATCATTTTTTCTTTTTTTTAATCCCTCAATAGTGGCACCTGAACTTGCTTTCCTTTCTCTAATTTGAATTGATTGTTCTTGAATTTCATTTAGCTGAACTCGCAAAGATTCTATTTTTTCATCTGTTAAATTAATAATAGATTCATTTTCTACTTTTTCCTTTTCAGAAATTCTTAGTCCCTCTGAAATTTGACCTTTTTTTTCAGCTTGTTTTTCTGGTTGTCTGTCTAATTGTTCTAATTGTGAATTTAACTTACTTTTTCTCTCGGTTAATTCATTTACCATTTTTTCCGAATTTGATAATAAATTTTTCCAGCTCCCAATTTCTTGATCAATAATATTTATTCTTTCATTTCTTTTGACAGACTCTTTTTTTATGCTTTGGTTTTTGCTATAACTATCAGCATATTCTTCGATAATTATTTTGCAATTATCAAGAACTTTAATTGCTTCCTCATTTTTTTGCAGTTTGATTAATTCTTTTATCTGATCAATTTCTAATTTTAATTTATTTTTTGTATTATTTAAATCCTCATTAGATTTCTTCTCAGTCTCATAATATCGTGAGTCTATTTCAATCAGCTCTCCTTTTTCTTCCTTAAGTCTTTTTTCATTTGATTTTGCATCAATTACAATTCCTTTTTCCCTGCTTATATCGTCATCAAATGTACGAAGAGATTTTTTTATATTTTCTATCTCATCTTGAATTCTTGTATTTTCCTCATCTAAACTTTGAAGTTCTAAGTTTAGTCTTTGTATTTTAGATAAATTTTCAATATTTTTTTCTCTTAGTGGTGTGACTTTGTCAGTTTCAGATTTGATTAAGTTATCAATCGCAGAAATCTTATCATTAAAACCACTAACTTCACCTTCAGCCTCAGTATTAATTTCATTCTCAACTCTAATCTCTTTATCTATTTCTAATAATTTTAAATAATATAAGCCAGCCTCTACCTTTTTTATTTCATCAGATATATTTTTATATTTAGTGGCTTCTTCTGCCTGTTTCTGAAGATTTGCTAATTGTTTTTCCTGCTGTCTTCTTAATTCATCTGCTCTCTTTAAATTATTTTCTGCAGCACTTAATCTTAATTCGGCCTCATGCCTTCTTACATGTAAGCCTGATATTCCTGCAGCCTCTTCTAAAATAGCTCTTCTATCTGTCGGTTTTGCAGTAACAAGCGCCCCAATACGACCTTGACTAATCATTGAAGGCGAATGAGCGCCAGTTGAAAGATCAGCAAAAAACATTTGAGCATCTCTTGCTCTTACTTCTTTGTCATTGATAAAAAATTTTGATCCTTTGTCTTTTTCAATTTTTCTTCTAACATGAACTTCTTCTAATTCTCGATATTGAACAGGGCCTTCATTATTGGGATTGCTAACTGATATAGATACTTCAGCGATATTTTTTGATGTTTTATTTGAAGTTCCAGAAAATATTACATCTTCCATTCCTGAACCTCTCATACTTTTTGCTGATGTTTCACCCATAACCCATCTTAGAGACTCAACAATATTTGATTTACCACAACCATTTGGACCAACAATTCCGGTCAGACCATTTTCAATCAAAAAATTTGTCTTATCAGCAAAAGATTTAAATCCATTAAGTTGGATTTTTTTAAACTCCATACACTATGTTATATCAGTTTTTCTAGATTTTTTTTTAAATTTTTATAATTAAGAGATTTTTCAAACTTTTTATCATTAATTATAATCGTAGGAGTAGCATTTACTTTGAATTTTTTTACCCCTTGGATACGATCATTTAAAATGAAATCTTCTATAGTTTTATCTTTTGTGCATTTATCAAAATCAACATCTATATTCTCTGAAACTAAAAATTTTTTTAAATTTTCATTAACTTCTTCAATTGTTTTACCTTTGACCCATTTAGTTTGATTGAGATATAAACTATCTAAAATTTCCGATTTACCGTCATTCCTACATTGAGCAATTTTTGATGCATTTAAGGCAACTGCATCTAATGGAAAATGTCTAAATTCTATTCTAACAAGACCGATATCAATATATTCTTTTTTTAAATCTGGAAGAATATTTATGTGAAATTTCGCACAATGGCTACAAGTAAGAGATTCATAAACTATAATAGTTATTTTTGCATTATCTTGACCAATTTTAATTCTTTTAATTTTTTTTGAGCTATCAGCGTTTATAACTGAAGTCTGAAATAAAAGAATAAAAAAAAGAATAATTAATTTTTTCATTTTTGTTTAAAAACTTTTGTAAGTTCTAATAAAGATTTTTTAATTTTTTCATTATTAATGTTATTAATCTTTTTTTGATATTTCTTAATTGTCACATTTTGATCTCTAGTTTCCGAAGTAGATAGAAAATTCTGATCATTGTCAAAACTAATAAATTTAAGTTTTTCAACTACAGGGTATCCAAAAAAGCTGTTCATTTTATCAATAATTTTTTTTTTCGAATATTCTAAATCAACCTCATGACCTCTTTTGACCATTATTATTAAAGTGCTTACACCAAATCTATTTGAATTTTTAAAAGATTTTGGGTAGCAAAACCTGAAGAAATCTTCGCCAACAATATATTTCCAATTATTTAAAGTTTCAGAGTAAATATGTCCTTTTTTATTTATAATCTTTTTTATATTTTTTGGTAAAGTGTCTTTAAATGATCTTAAGCCTTGAACGTTTCTCTGCTTAGAACTATTTTTAAATTGCATATGAAAGATCAAATAATAACAAAAAAAATTCTCAATTGGTATGATTTAAATAAAAGATCATTACCGTGGCGAAAAAATGTTTCACAATCAAAAAAACATTATTATACGTTAGTAAGTGAATTTATGTTGCAGCAGACTCAGGTTGTAACTGTAATCCCTTATTTTAAGAGATTTATAAATAAAATTCCAAATCTTAAAAAACTCTCAACAATCCAGGACAAAGAATTGATAAAACTTTGGGAGGGTCTTGGATATTATTCAAGAGTAAGAAATCTAAAAAAAACTGCTAAAATCATAATTAGTAAATATCATGGAAAAATTCCAAATAATTATGAGGATTTAATATCTTTACCTGGCATTGGTAATTACACAGCTAATGCAATCTTAGCTATTGCCTTTAACAAATCTTTTATACCTTTAGATGGAAATATTGAAAGGGTTTTAAAAAGATATCTTTATTTAAAAAAAGAAAAGGAAATACAAAAAGATAATCTAATACAAAAAAAATCTATTTTTGGAATTTCATCAAGAGCAAGTGATTATGCTCAGGCTTTGATGGAATTAGGAGCAATGATATGCAAACCAAAAAATCCTGAATGTAGCGGATGTCCTATCCCAAAAAGTTGCAAGTCTTATAAAAAGAAAGATTTTGATTTAACTAAAATTACAAAAAAAAATAAAGAAAAATATTTTATTCTTAAAGTTTATAAAAAAAATCAAAAATACTTGTTAGTTAAAAACACAAAATTTAATTTTCTTAAAAATTTATCAATTTTTCCGATGGAAGAATTGTATAAGCCGAAAAATTTTAATGAAAATCTTAATTTTAAAATGTCAAACATGAATATGAATATAAAA
Organism: uncultured Pelagibacteraceae bacterium; assembly: GCA_902622805.1. Classification (GTDB taxonomy): domain Bacteria; phylum Pseudomonadota; class Alphaproteobacteria; order Pelagibacterales; family Pelagibacteraceae; genus Pelagibacter. The sequence continues at coordinate 20,366 of CACNRG010000005.1, forward strand.
ATTCAATATCTCAAGAACGTGAAAAGATTTCCCTCATCTTATTGGTTTGATAAAAGAAAATTAGACAATTATATGCTTCCAACATTTACTAAAAAAGTGGTCAAATATTTAGACAAAAATTAATGAAAAAAATAGCTGTAATTGGTGCTGGTATTTCAGGGCTGTTCATTGCCAATTTATTTAAGAGAGACAAAAAATATCAAGTAACTATTTTTGAGAGAAATAGCTTAATTAATTTAAATGAAGGGTACGGTATTCAATTATCTGTCAACAGTATCAAACTTTTAAATAAAATTCAGTTTGATAAGTTAGAAAATAATAAGAAATTTAATCCAGATAAAATCAATTTTTACTCAATTAAAAATTCTAATAAGATATGTGAATTAAATATATCAGATTTTAATACTGAAAATTGTAAATATACTACTCTTAAAAGATCATCACTTATTAATTTTTTAAAAAAAGATTTAGAAAAAGAAATAAAATTTGATTACATTATTTCAAAGATAGAACAAATAGATCAAATCGTTAAAATCACTTTTGAAAATAATGAAATTCATGAATTTGACTATTTAATTATTTCAGATGGAGTCTTCTCAAAGAGTAAAAATCTGTTATCAAAAAATCAAATTGAACCAAAATTTAATGATACGCTGGCTATTAGAGGAATAATACCAAGCCATTCAAACATAACTGATAAAAAAAATATCTCATTATTTTTAGGTTCAAATTTTCATTATGTTATTTATCCAGTATCTCCTGATGGAGATTTAAACTTTATAGCTATAATGAAATATCAACTTTCAGAGGATGAGCAAAAAGATTACTCGTTGTTTAATGATAATATTTTTATTGATAAGATTTTAGAAAAAGTTCCGCACTTAAATAAAAAATTTTTTGATAGTATTAATGATTTAAAGATATACCCAGTATTTGTAAGTAGAGATTTTTTTGAAGTTAATAACAATAATATTCATTTAATAGGAGATGCTTTTTTTGCTTTTCCACCCTCATTTGCTCAAGGTGCATCACAATCAATAGAGGGCGCATATGAGTTATTTGAGAATATAGAGAATAATACTGAAAGTAATTTTTTTAGAAATAGAGTTAATAAAACAAAAATGGTAAATAATCGCTCAAAATTTAATCAATTCGCTTTTCATTTATCTAATCCCATAAATATATTTTTTAGAAACATCTTTCTGAAAAGATTAGTAAAAAACAAAAAGTTTTTAGAGGGCTATCTAGGAAAAATATATAAAAACTAACTATTAGAAATCAATCTTTGTCTTAAATGATCGATAGGGACTGCGTTTCCATTCAAGTTGTAATACCAATAGGTCCATCCATTACAGCTTTCAGCACCTAAAATTGTAGCTGCTACTTTATGGATTGAGCCCTCAGTTTGAGCGTGTTTGATGCTGCCATCAGCCATAATTTTTGCACTGATTTTCTTTTTATTATCAAAAATTATGGTGCCTGGTCTAATTATTCCCAATTCAACCAATGACCCAAAAGGTATTCTTGGTTTAGATCTACCATTTTGCAAAGTATCTAAATAATCATCTTCTATAGGTTTTGCTTTCTTTAATCTTTGTTCGGCAGCTTTAAAATAGGTCTTCTCTTTTTCAATCCCACAATAATTTCTACCTAATTTTTTTGCTACTGTTGCTGTTGTTCCTGATCCTAAAAAAGGATCTAAAACTAAATCATTTTTATTTGTCGTTGCTAATAAAATTCTGTGAAGTAGAGCCTCAGGTTTTTGGGTAGAATGCACTTTTTTACCATTCTTTTTTAGTCTTTCAGAACCATTGCAAATCGGCAATTCCCAGTTAGATCTCATTTGAAGATCATCATTTAAACACTTTAAGGATTGATAATTAAAAGTGTATTTTGATTTTTCAGACTTTGATGCCCAAATTAAAGTTTCATGGGCATTTGTGAAACGTGTTCCTCTAAAATTTGGCATGGGGTTTTTTTTATTCCAAATGACGTCATTTAAAATCCAAAAACCCAAATTTTGAATTGCTGTTCCAACTCTAAAGATATTGTGATAACTACCAATTACCCAGATAGCCCCATCTTTTTTTAAAATTCTTTTACATTCGTTTAACCATGAGTATGTAAAGTCATCATACTTTTTAAAATTTTCAAATTGATCCCATTTATCATTTACTGCACTTACTTTAGATCTATCAGGTCTTGTTAATTCACTTTTTAGTTGCAGGTTGTAAGGAGGGTCAGCAAAGACTAAATCAAAAGTTTCATCAGGAATTTTTTTTAATTCCTCTAAACTGTCTCCATTGATTAATTTATTTTCTAAATTAAAAGTCATTTATAAAATTAAATTAGACTCTAAAAAGATTCTTGGGTCAACTTACGATTGAATTATATAAGTCAAAATTGTGTAATGAATTTTATAGATAACAAGATATAGTGTTTCTACGTGAAACCTAACTTAATTTGTTAATTGGTGAAAAAGTTTTTCTATGTTGAGTTGTAATACCTAATTTTTTAATAGCTTTTAAATGTTCTTTAGTTCCGTATCCATAATTTTGACTCCAATTATAACCTTTAAACTTTTTTCCAAGTTTAGTTAGCATCTTGTCACGTGAAACTTTAGCAATTATAGATGCTGCAGAAATTGATGGTATTTTTTTGTCACCTTTTATTATTGGTTTAAGATTATAATTCTTTATTCCAGGAACTTTATTTCCATCAATTAAGACAAGGGCAGGTTTTATTTTTAGTTTTTTTATTGCTCTTTTCATGGCTAGTAAGCTTGCATGAAGAATATTAATTTTTTCAATTTCTTTAACGGAGGCTTTGCCAATTGCCCAAATAGAATTTTTTTTGATATATTTTGACAACATCTCTCTTTTAGATTTTTTCAAACTTTTTGAGTCCTTTAATAATTTTTTATTTATAGATTTGTTCAAAATTACTGCTGCTGCATATACGGGTCCAGTTAAACTACCTCGACCCACCTCATCAACTCCAGCAACAATTTTCATTAAATCTTAATATTTAAATCTCGGATTTTTTGTCTTATTTTTTTTAAATCTTCCCAGGCAAATTTTTTATTTTCTGGAAATCTGATTAAATAAGAGGGACTAAAAGTTATCATTAAAGGATAAGTTTTATTTTTTAATATTATCTCTTTCCATTTCCCCCTCTCATTGGAAATTCTTTCACTTGTCGAAGTAACCGACTCCATTGCAGTGCTTCCAAACAGAATCACAATTTTTGGATCAATTATTGAAATATGTTCTTTTAAAAATACTGAGTATCTTTTAATTTCTTGAGTTGTTGGCTTCCTATCCTCTGGTGGTCTAAAATTTATAGCATAACCAGAATATATATGTTCCTTTTGTATATTAATTGCATTAAACATTTTTTCTAGTAATGCGCCAGATTCCCCCTGAAAAGTTTTACCAGTTTTTTCTTCCTCTAGCCCTGGTGCCTCACCAATAATCATTATTGGACTGCTAATGTTGCCGTCTCCTAAAATCAAATTTTGAGAGTTATTTCTTAGATTACAATTTTGAATTGAATTTATAAGTTTTTTAAGTTCAATAATTTCTGCATTTTTATCAAAATTCTTTTTATTATTCACAACTTTTTTAGTTTTAAATCTATTTATAGAATTTTTGCTAAAAATGAAATTTGGCTCTATTGAATTCAATAACTCTTCTCTATAAGACATATTTTGATCTGAATATTTTTTGGTCATATTCTTTTGCTTATATGTTTAAAAAAAAAATAACAATTATATTTATCTCAGCTCTATTGTACCAGAGCCCATTATTTTCTAAAAGCACTAGTTTTAATGATTTTAATTCCAAAAACTTGTCAAAATATTTTTCTGGTATCATAGCTTATGAGAACAAAAATAATTCTCAAGCATTAGATTTTTTTAATTCTTCCAAAATATTATTAGATCGACATGAGCCATATTTAGAGAAGTTAGTGATGTCTCTAGTCTTAGAAGGTAAAGTTGTTCAAGCAATCAATATTATAAAAACCAATGATAAGAAAAATAATTCGCAATTTATTGAAGCTTATATTTTGTTAGCTTTAGATAGTTTGAAAAAGAATAATATCAATAAAGCAATTAAAATTTTATACTCAATACCCGAAAATCTTCAAAAGGATAGATTTAATTTTATAATTGTAAATTCACTAATTCAGTATGCTGATGTTTTTAAGAATAAAAGAATAAATAACAAAAAAGAAGATTTTGGGACATTATCTTCAATTTCTGATACTTTTCAAAGGTGTTATTTAGATGATAAAAATACTGATTCTTTTTTCTTAAATTTAATTAACGACAATCAAGCTGACTACTCAAGATACATCTTTTTTTATTTAACTTATTTGATAGAAAAAAATAGGATAGAGGATGCAAAAGCTATTACAAAAGGAATTAATTATATCAATACAACTTTATTATTATCTCAAGGAAAGAGTTGGATAGAGAAGAATCAAAACAAAGAATTCAGTAAAATTTTTTCGTGTAATAATCAAAATGATATTATAGCTGAGTTTTTATTCTTAATTTCCAACTTATTTTCATCTCAGAATGAATATGAAAAATCGAATATTTACTTAAGCTTATCAAATTATTTAAATCCTAAATTTGTTTTTAACTTATCATTAGAAGCTGAAAATTTATACATGAATAAAAATTATGAAAAGTCAAAAAATGTTTTGAAAAATTTTAATAAAAATCAAGATTTTTATTATTGGTATAGGTTAAAAAAAGAAGCTCAAATAATTACCAAAAAAAGAAGTCAAGATGAAGCTTTGAATTATATATCTTCAAAGTTTGAGAAAATTAAAGAACCTAATAATAAATTTATATTTGATATTGCAAATTTTTATAAAAATTCAAAAAAATATGAGGAAGCAATAAAATATTATTCTTTAATTATTGACAAGTTAGATAATGATAATCAGGTAAAAGCAGACTTGCTATATCGAAGAGGTGGAAGCTATGAGAGACTTAAAGATTTTGAAAAAGCAGATGAAGACTTACAAAAATCTTTAATGCTTGAACCAAATGATGCCTATGTATTAAATTACTTAGCCTATTCTTGGCTTGAAAGGGATCATAAGATTAATGAAGCAATTCAAATGTTAGAAAAAGCCTATGAACAAAAAAAAAATGATCCATACATAATTGACTCTATAGGATGGGCTTATTATTTGGTTGATGATTATATTAAGGCAGAAGAGTTTTTAAAAAAAGCAGTTCAATTAATGCCAGACGATCCTATAGTTAATGATCACTATGGAGACATTCTTTGGAAATTAGATAGAAAAATACAGGCACGTTATTTTTGGTCAATGGTTTTAAAAATGGGAGATGCAGAGGAAGATTTATTAGAAAAAATTAAGGTTAAATTAATCTCTGGATTACAAAATACTTAATGAAAAATTTTAAAATTAAATCTCACGCAAAGATTAATTTAGCTTTAAATGTAGTTGGTAAATCAAAATCGCTTCATAGAATTGAGAGTGTTGTAAGTTTTTTAGATTTATATGATGAAATAAAGATAAAAAGAATTGAGGACAAAAAACATGAAATTATCTTCAAAGGAAAATTTTCTGATGGGATTAAACCCAAAAATACCATATCCCAACTACTTTATAATATTGATAAGAAAAGATTACTTAAAAAAAAATATAAAATAATTATAAAAAAAAATATTCCTTCTAAAGCTGGTCTTGGAGGAGGTTCTATGAATGCAGCAAATATTTTAAACTTTTTTGTAAAAAAAAAATTAATTAAATTAAAAAAAAAGGAGATGGCAGAAATATCTAATTCTGTTGGATCTGATGTTATTTTGGGACTCTACTCAAAAAATTTACTTTTAAAAAAAGACAATCTAATTAAAACATTACCCTTAAAAAAAATTTTCCATATTTTAATTGTTAAACCAGATTTTGGATGTTCAACAAAAAAAATCTATTCAAAAGTTAAAAAATTTTCTAAACCAGAATTCAACTCAATTCCTAAAAATATATTTAGCATCAAGTTTTTAAAAAAGAAGAAAAATGACTTAGAAGTTTTAGCGCTAAATGAATACCCGAAGTTAAAGAATCTAAAGAATTTTTTGGACAATCTTTCTAATGTTGAATTTACAAGAATGACAGGTTCTGGTTCAGCAATAATTGCTTATTTTAGCTCAGCTAAAAAGTGTGATGAAGCCCAAAAAAAAGTGAAAAACAAATTTAGAAATTACTGGTGCAAGACATCAAAAACTATATAAATTAATTTTTTTTGTGTTATACGAAGATATTATTGGGGCGTAGCCAAGCGGTAAGGCACGGGTTTTTGGTACCTGCATCCTAGGTTCGAATCCTAGCGCCCCAGCCAATATATGATTAAATTTTTAGACAAATTAATTAGAAGAACTAATAATCTTAACGAAGTTTCTAAAAAAATAAAAGATCTATCTAAAAATTTTCCAGTTAAAAAAATTTTTAATTGTATAAATAATTATTTACCTGATTCAGAAATTAGATATGTAGGTGGATGTATAAGAAAAATTATTAAAGAAGAACTAATTGATGATATTGATTTAGCAACAAATTTAAATCCACAACAGGTTTGTGATGCTTTAAAAAGTAATAATATAAACTTTTATGAAACAGGAATTGAACACGGAACAATTACTGCTGTTATAGAGGGTTATAATTTTGAAATAACAAGTTTGAGAGAAGACACAGAAACTGATGGCAGACATGCTAAAGTAAAATTTTCAAAAGATTGGAAAAAAGATGCCTCAAGACGAGATTTCACAATTAATGCAATTTACTCAGATATTGACGGAAATTTATTTGATCCGTTTGACGGTAAAGAAGATTTAAAGAATGGCATTGTAAAATTTATTGGTGATCCAGAGCAAAGAATTAAGGAAGATTATTTGAGAATACTTCGTTATTTAAGATTTTATTTAAGTTATTCAAATTACAAACATGAATTTGCAATATCTAAACTAATAAAAAAAAATATAGTTGGCATTTCTAATTTATCCAAAGAAAGATTATTAGATGAATTGAAGAAATTTTTTAAATTAAATATTTTATCAAAACTTTCAAAAGATAAATTTTCATTGGAATTATTTGAAATCATCTTCCCTCAACTTAGAAATTTTAAAATATTTTCAAATTTAAATAATTTTGCAAAAATTAAAATAGAGGAGGCGGATTTTACTTTTTTACTCTCACTTTTGATAATTGATGGGACTGATAATGTTGATTATTTTTTATACAAATTTAATATTTCTAAAAAACAACAAAAACGACTAAAAATAATAGACGACTTTTATAGAGGAAAAATTTTCTCAAAGTCTTTTTCTGAAAAAAATTTAAATAAAATATTTTATTATAAAGGAAAACAGTCCTTGATTGATATTTTAAGTTTTCGGATTTTTACCTCAAGAAATATTGATATAAAACTTATAAAATTAATTGAAAATTTTCAATCTAAAGACTTACCCTCGATGCCATTCGGTGCAAAATTTTTAATGAAAAAATATCAAATTCCTGAGGGAAAAGTTCTTGGAAATAAAATTAAAAGTATTGAAGAAGAGTGGGTTAATAATAATTTTAATTTATCTCAAAAACAAATTGATAAAATCATAAGTCGCTAAATATATTTAACATCTATAATTTCAAAATTTTTTTTACCGGCTGGAGTATTAATTTCAACAAGATCCTTTTTATTCTTTCCAATCAGCCCTCTTCCAATTGGAGACTGAAAATATATAAGTTTATGTTTTAAATCTGCCTCGTCTTTGCCAACAATTTTATAACTAATTTTTTCGCTCGTATCCAAATTTTCAAGAAAAACTGTAGAACCAAAAATAATTTTACCATCATTATTTAATTTGGTTACATCAATTACATTTGCTCTTGCAATTATATCGTTAATCTCAGTAATTCGTCCTTCATTGTGAGATTGTTCTTCTTTTGCAGCATGATATTCGGCATTTTCTTTTAGGTCCCCATGAGATCTTGCCTCTGCAATTGCTTCAACTATTTCAGGTCTTTTTTTTTCTTTTAGGTAAACTAATTCTTCTTTTAGTTTTTCTAATCCATTAAGAGTTATAGGTTCCTTATCCATTTCATTTCCATTTTGCTACTGGTGGAAGAGACATCAAAATTCCCTCCACATTGCCTCCAGTTTGTAATCCAAACTTGGTACCTCTATCATATAATAAATTAAATTCAGCATATCTACCTCTTTTAACATATTGTAATTCTTTATCAGACTTAGACCATTTTTTTTTTAATTTTTTTCTTATAATTTTATTAAATAGCATTTGAAATGTGATCCCAACATCTCTTGTAAATTTAAAATCTTTTTCAAAATTATCTTTTTTATAATCAAAAAAAATGCCACCTATACCTCTAGGCTCCCTTCGATGAGGCAAATAAAAATATTCATCACACCATTTTTTATATTTATTGTAATAATTCTTATTATGTTTATTACACATTTTTTTTAATGTTTGATGAAAATATTTTTTTTCTAATTCATCTTTTTTAGATGGTGTTACATCCATACCACCACCAAACCATTGTTGAGTAGTAGATATAAATCTAGTGTTAAAATGCATTGCTGGAATTAATGGATTTTTCATGTGCATTACAACCGATATACCAGATGCCCAAAATCTTGGATCTTTATTTGCACCTAGAATATTTTTTTGAAATTCTTTAGGAAATTTTCCGTAAACTTTCGAATAATTTACACCTACTTTATCAAATACTTTTCCACCTTTAAGTATTTTATATTCCCCGCCACCTTCATCTTTGTTTTTATTTCTTTTCCAAGTAGTGGATTTAAATTTTGTTTTATGATTTTCTAAATCACTAATATCGTTACAAAATGCATTTTGAAGTAACTTAAACCAGTTACTTATTAAATCTTTTTTAATATCTAAGTCCATTTTGTTTGTTTTAAACATTCTGCTAAAATAATTGCAACAGATGATGCTAAATTTAATGAACGTTTATTATTCTCCATAGGTATTTTGAGTCTATTTTTAATTATTTTGTGTACTTTTTCTGGCACTCCTGCACTTTCTCGTCCGAATAAAATTGTATCATTTTTTTCAAATTCAAATTTTGTATAAGATATAGAAGCTTTAGTTGTCATCAATATGACTCTTTGATCTTTTTTAGAGTTAAAAAAAGAATTGGCACTTTGGTAAAAATTGATATCTTTTTTATCCATATAATCCATCACAACCCTTTTAAATCTTTTGTCAGTTAGTAAAAATCCACATGGTTCAATTATTTCAAGTTTAGCCCCAAGACAAGCACATGTTCTAATTATTGCAGCAGTATTTTGTGGAATATCTGGTTCAAATAATGCAATTTTAGGCCCTAGTTTTGTTAAATTATGTGTCATTCTATCAGTAGAAAAATTACTATTTTATATTATATGAACTCATATATTAAGTAGAAAAATTCAAAATTAAGTATATTTAGTTAAAGTTACTGATGTCTGAAAAAAAAACTAACAGAAGAGATTTCTTGTTTACAGCAACTTATGCTGTAGGAGCTGTAGGAGTAGGTGCAACGGTTTGGCCTATGATTGACCAAATGAATCCAGACGCGTCAGTTAAAGCTTTGGCTAGCACCGAAGTAGATGTAAGTTCCGTTATCCCAGGAAACACAATTACAGTTCTGTGGAGAGGGAAACCAGTTTTTATTAGAAGAAGAACAGAAGATGAAATTGCTGAGGCCAAATCTGTAAGTTTGAAAGATTTAAAACATCCTGAAAAAGATGAAGATAGAGCAAAAAATCCAGAATGGCTTGTCATGTTAGGAGTTTGTACCCATTTAGGCTGTGTGCCTTTAGATCAAAAAGGAGATTATAACGGATGGTTTTGTCCGTGTCATGGTTCTCACTATGATATATCAGGTCGAATAAGAAAAGGTCCTGCTCCAACAAACATGGAGATACCAGAATATAAATTTGTTGATGCAAACACAATTAAGATTGGATAATTTTTATGAGTGAACACGAATACACACCGAAGTCAAAATTTGGAAAGTGGTTTAATGATAGGTTGCCGCTTTTAACTTTAGCAAATCATTTAACAGATTATCCAACACCGAAAAATTTAAATTATTGGTGGACTTTTGGAGGAATTCTTACCTTCTGTTTGATTACTCAAATTGTTACAGGATTAGTTTTAGCTATGCATTATATTGCTCATGCTGACATGGCATTTGCAAGTGTAGAGCATATTATGAGAGATGTAAATTATGGATGGCTGATTAGGTATATACATGCAAATGGTGCGTCTATGTTTTTTTTAGCAGTTTATATTCACATATTTAGATCTTTATTTTATGGATCTTACAAATCTCCAAGAGAAATAATATGGATTATTGGGATAATTATTTATCTTTTAATGATGGCAGCGGCGTTCCTAGGCTATGTTCTGCCATGGGGACAAATGAGTTTCTGGGGTGCCACTGTTATTACAAATTTATTCAGTGCAATTCCTTTAGTAGGTGAGGGAATTGTAACTTGGTTGTGGGGTGGCTACTCGGTTGACAATCCAACATTAACAAGATTTTTTACTTTACATTATTTAATACCTTTTTTAATTTTAGGATTAGTAGTTTTGCACATCTGGGCATTACATGTTCCTGGGAATAACAATCCTGTAGGAATAGATATTAAAAAACCTTCAAAGGATACTGTTCCATTTCATCCATATATTGTGATTAAAGATGGATTTGCTTTGCTAATGTTTATGATCGTATTTGCATTTTTTGTTTTTTATACGCCAAATATTTTAGGCCATGCTGATAATTATATTGAGGCAAATCCATTAGTAACGCCAGCACATATTGTTCCCGAATGGTATTTGCTACCTTTCTACGCAATCTTGAGATCAGTTCCTGACAAACTTTTGGGTGTCATAGCGATGTTGTCAGCAATTCTTATATTAGCTGCATTACCTTGGTTAGATACATCAAAAATTAGATCTGCAGTTTTTAGACCAATGTATAAACAGTTTTATTGGATTTTAGTGGCTGATGTTTTAATTTTGGGTTATGTGGGAGCGATGCCTGCAGAAGGGTTATATTTATTAATAGCTAGAATTGCAACGGCATATTACTTTATACATTTTCTTGTAATTCTACCCATCTTAGGGTTTAGAGAAAGAACTATACCTGTTCCTCTCAGTATTACAGAGTCAGTTCTTGGTGGATCCCCAAACCTTGCTGTAGCCAAAAAAAAGGATAATTTTCAAAGTCAGTGAAAAATTTTTTTAGAATAGCATTTTTAGCAGTATTATTATTTGGATTTCAATTTAATTCTAATGCTGCTGAAAAAGTTGAGTATTTGAAGACTGATTGGAGTTTTAAGGGTCCTTTTGGTAAGTTTGATCGAGCAGCACTTCAAAGAGGATATCAAGTTTATCAAGAAGTATGTTCATCCTGCCATTCAATGAAATATTTGAGTTATAGAAATTTAGTACAAGAGGGTGGACCTGAATTCTCAGTGGATCAAGCAAAAGCCATTGCCGCTTCGTTTGAGGTAAAAGATGGACCAAATGCGGATGGTGAAATGTTTATGAGACCAGGGAGGCTGTCAGATAAATTTGTAATGCCATATGATAATGAAAAAGCTGCTCAAGCTGCTAACGGTGGTGCATATCCTCCCGATATGACTGTTTTAGCAAAAGCTAGAGGTGGTGGGGTTGACTATATATACTCTCTTCTCCAAGGATATGAAGATCCACCAGTTGGTGTAACTTTAGACGATGGTGTTTATTATAATAAATATATGTATGGAAACAAAATTAAAATGTCTAATCAACTCTCAGATGGTTTAGTAGAATACTCAGACGGCACTAATGCAACTGTTGAGCAAATGGCGAAAGATGTTTCAACATTTTTAATGTGGACAGCTGAACCTCATTTAGAAACTCGTCACAAAATGGGATTTAAAGCAATTGTTTATTTAATAATATTAACAATATTAGTATATTTTAGTATGAAGAAAATCTGGTCACGTATTGAAACGGAAGTTTAATACATCTCCATCTTTTACGATATAATCTTTACCTTCAAGTCTCATTTTTCCATTAGTTTTAGAATTGACCCATCCTTCATTAGCAACAAAATCTTCATAAGATATTGTCTCAGCTCTTATGAAACCTTTTTCAAAATCAGTGTGAATTTCACCTGCAGCTTTTGGAGCTGTGCAATTTTTTTCAATAGTCCAAGCTCTGGTTTCTTCAGGACCAGAAGTAAAATAAGTATCCAGCTCTAAAATTTTATAACCTTTTTGTATTAACAAATCTAAACCTGTCTGATTTTGACCAATCATTTCCATATAATTTTTACGTTCTTCCTTCTCTAATTCATTTATTTGATTTTCTATGTCTGCAGACACAATTAAAGTATTTTTTTCACCATATTTATTTATAAAATCTTCAGTATATCTATTTCCATTTTGAATACTTTTTTCGTCGACATTACAAACAAAAATTCTAGGTTTTATAGATAATAATCCAGTTTGATTAAGAGTTTTTTTATCAAATTGTTCATTTAAAATTGATAATTCTTTATTGTTATCTATACAATTTTTAGCTATTTCTAAAATTTTTAATTGTTCATCATCAACGTTTTTTTTATTATTTTTTTCTAATCTTTTTTGAATAGATTCTAAGTCTGCTAACATCATTTCTGTTTCAATTATTTCTAAATCCCTAAGAGGATCTACTGTTGGATTAACGTTTTGAATATCATCTGAGTCAAAACATCTAATCATATGTATTATGGCATCCACTTCTCTAATGTGGGATAAGAATTTATTTCCTAATCCTTCTCCCTTAGAGGCTCCTTTTACCAATCCAGCTATATCAACAAAAGATATTGTTGTATTAATAATTTTTTTTGACTTTGATATTTTGGCAAGATTATTTAACCTTCGATCAGGTACTGGAACAACACCCACATTTGGATCAATTGTACAAAATGGAAAATTTGCAGCTTGTGCTTTACTTGAATTTGTTAACGCGTTAAAGAGAGTAGATTTACCAACATTGGGTAAACCTACTATTCCACATTTAAAACTCATTATTTGTTATTTACGGTGCTTGAAAATAAATCTAATTTTTTTTTAATTAGATCACCAATTGATTCTGTTATATTTTCCGAAATTCTATTTATACCATCAAGTTCATCATCATCAAAATTTTGCAAAACATAATCACTAATTTCTATTGGAGTTTTTGGTTTACCGATGCCTATCCTAACCCTTGAGTAATCTTTTCCAATAAATTTATCAATTGATGCAATTCCATTATGACCAGCACTAGAACCACCAAATTTAGCTTTGATTTTACCAAACTCTACATCTAGATCATCGTGAAATACAATTACATCTGCAGCATCAAATTTAAAATATTCTAAAAGTTCTCTTATACAAATTCCAGAATTGTTCATAAATGTTAATGGTTTAATTGCATAAATTTTTTGACCTTCAATATTGCCCGTTGTTAATAATCCCTTAAACTTAGGTTTTTGTTTTGATAAGCTAAATTTTTTATTAATTGAATCTATAATTTTAAAACCAACATTATGTCGATTATTTTCACTGTCAGGAGTTGGATTTCCAAGACCTACGAATAAAAGCATAAATTTTATTAAAATTTAAATTTCAGGTTAGTTGATTATTTTTTTGGTTCAGCAGCTTTTTTATCTGCAGGTTTTTTATCATCACCTTCTTTTTTTTCACTTTCCACTGCAGGTTTTTCTCCATCAGCTGCTGCAGCTTCAGCACCACCCTCAGCACCACCCTCAGCACCTTCTTCCACCTCTGCTTCAGCTGGTTTCTCAGGTTCTTTCATTACTGTAGGAGCTGCCAAAGTAGCAATAACAAAATCTCTCCCTTGAATAGTTGGAACTACATCACTTTCTAATTTTACTGATGAAATTTTAAAGCTTTCCCCAATATCTACATCATTAAGATCAATAGTTAATTTTTCAGGAATTTTTTCACTTGGACATTTAAGCTCAACTTTTCTTCTTACAATATTCAGTACACCGCCTCTTTTAAGTCCTGGAGATTTATCGTGATTTATAAACTCTACTGGAACTTCAATTCTTATCTTAACTCCTGGCACTACTCTTAAAAAATCAATGTGAATTGGCTCATCGGTTAGCACATCGTAAACTACTTCTCTTGGTAGAACGTTTTGGTTTTTACCATTAATTGAAAGCGAGATTATATTTGATAAGAAATTTTCTTTTTCTATCGCTGATTTAAGGATTTTTTTAGAAATAGAAATCTTTTCATTTTTATCTTTTCCACCATAAATTATTGCAGGCACATTTCCACCATCTCTAATGGCACTTAACTGACCTTTAGTTGTATTATTTCTAGCAGTAGCATCTAATGAAATCATAAAAACACAGGTTTTTAGCCCATGTTTATGAATAACTCAAGGTAATTATTTAAATAAATCTGATACTGAAGTTGAATTAGATATTCTCTTAATAGCTTCTCCCATTAATCCATTAATCGACAAAACTTCAATATTTTTAGCACTTTTAACTTTTTCTAAATTGTCGATTGTATCTGTGATTACTAAATTTTTAATAACTGAATTTTGAATTTTTTTTACAGCATCTCCACTAAGTACGCCGTGGGTAATGTAAACATAAACTTCTTTTGCTCCTCTAACTTTTAGAGCCTTAGCTGCATTGATAATCGTTCCACCTGAATCAATTATGTCATCAACAATTATACACGTTTTATCTTTAACATTACCGATCACATTCATCACTTGGGATTGTCCAGGCTTTGGCCTTCTTTTATCTACAATAGCCAAACCAACATTTAGTAATTTTCCTAGTGCTCTTGCTCTTTCAGTCCCACCAACATCTGGAGCAACACAGATTAAATTTTTATTTTTTATTTTTTTCTTTACATGTCTTGCAAATATCGGCGTTGAAAATAAGTTATCGACTGGTATATCAAAAAATCCTTGGATTTGACCTGCATGTAAATCAACAGTAACTACTCTATCTGCACCAGCTTTCGTTATTAAATTAGAAACTAGTTTTGCTGAAATAGAAGTTCTTGGAACAACTTTTCTATCTTGTCTTGCATATCCAAAGTATGGAATAACAGCCGTGATATTTTTGGCAGAAGATCTCTTGAGTGCATCAATGCAAAGTAATAGTTCCATCAAATTATCATTAGCAGGTGAAGAGACTGATTGAATAATGAATATACTATTACCTCTTATATTTTCATTTATTTCTATGTAAATTTCTCCATCAGAAAATTTTCTAATACTAGAATTTACAAGCTTTGATTTTAAAAACTTAGCAATTTTCTTAGATAAAGGTTTATTACTATTTCCAGATAATAATTTCATTGATTACTTAATTAATCATAATTACGGATATATTTCTACCATAATCGGCATCTTTAAGTTCTAAAGATTTTCTGGCACTAAAAAAATTATTTTTTTGGTCAAATGTATCAATATTTATTAGATCAATTTTATTTATCGAATTCAAATTAATTAGATTTTTAATATAAGCCTTTAAATCAAAATTAATTTTATTTTTTTTGGTAGTGAAAAACTTAATATTTTTTTTATCTTTTTTTATAAATTTTTTTTTAAATCTCAACTTCACTTCATAGCTCTTTTTAGATATAGAGGGACCGATAGCAGCAATCATATTTTGTGGCTTACATCCTTTTTTGAACATAAATTGAATAACTTTTTCAACTATACCTTTGTAAGCTCCACGCCATCCAGCATGAATAGCTGCTATCATTTCTTTCTGCTTATCATAAATTAAAATCGGAACACAATCAGCAGTTAAAATCGCAATTGGTATTCCTTTTCTTTCACTAACAATTGCATCTCCTGCTATACTTCTAGTTTTAATATTAGATTTCTTATCTAAAAAAATAAATTTATTACTGTGGAATTGTTTAACTAAAAAAATTTTTTTTGATTTTAAACCCATCTTATTCCTTACGATTTTTAGGTTTTTTTCAACATTGATTTTTTTATCTTTTGAACCAATTCCGCAATTTAAACTTTTATAAATTCCACTAGAAACTCCTCCTTTTTTATTAAAAAAACCATGTTTAATTTTTGAGAAGCAAGATAGTTTTTGCGATTTTATCAATTTTGAAATCCAACTAGTGATTTAATATTAGAATTTTTTATTAGCATTACTTTAAATAAATTTCCCATATGATTTTCATCAGTTAGTCTTTTAACTCTATAAAATATATCAGCTTTTTCAGTAAATGATTTATTTTTACCTAAGATTTCAGCTCTATGAAAGATACCCAGGTTGGTCAAAAATTTTTTTTGGGTAGTATAATTTTTTGTTAAATTTTTGTAATTATTCACAAACTTATCAAACAAATAATAATTTATATTATAAGTAATGTCTGATTTTCCAATATTATCTAAAAAATTTGAGTGTTTTTTATTATAAATTGCTTTAAGTGTATTTTTAAATTTCCTATCATAATAACCATAATCAATAATTAATAATCCACCTTGATGATTATTAATAATTTTTATGATTTCTTTGAAATATTTTATTCCTAATGGAGAATATTCAATAAAATTTTGTTTATCAAAAATATTAAAATGAACTTTTTTTTTTAAATTTTCAATATTTACTTTTCTTTTATCAAAGTTAAGATTTTTCTTATTAAATATTTTTATCAATCTTTCATACCAATGATTTCCTTCCTTTATATATTGTTTAATTGGTATTGCATCAAAAAATTCGTTTGCTAAAAAAATATTTGGAAATTTATTTAAATTTTTAAAATTTTTTATCCATTTAATTTTTTTATATTGTATTTTTTTTTTCTGTATCATAATTAATTTTGGACTTTTTTCGTGTATAATAATATTGCAGTTATTTAAAAAGGATGGAAATTTTTTAAAACTTTCAATCATAACTTTCATCATTTCTCCATTTCCTGCTCCTAGTTCAATTAAATTAAATTTTCTAGGACATCCCAGACTTTCCCAAAAACTAATCGCCCAAATAGCTATCATTTCAGAATATAATCTTGAGATATTTGGTGCTGTAACAAAATCACCTTTTACGCCAAATGGATTCTTTATCATATAATATCCATTTTTTTTGTCATACAGACAATAATCAATAAATTTGTCGAGAGTTATACTATGATTTTTTTTGAGCATTAATTTTTGTATATAATAAAAATAAACCCGCAGAAAAAAATATTAAACTAATAAGTTGACCCATGGTAGCATTAAAAACTAAGTAGCCTAATTGTTCATCTGGCACTCTAAAATACTCAATAGTAAATCTAAAAATTGAGTAGAAGATAAGAAATAAAGCAGATAATATTCCAGGTATTTTTAAATTATCTTTTCTACTAAAAAATAAAAGTATTAAAAATAATATGATGCCTTCAAAAAATGCTTCATATAACTGAGTTGGGTGTCTAGATAAATCGTCTACTTGGACAAACTTTACTCCCCATGGCATGTTAGTTTCATGGCCGTAAAGTTCAGAATTAATAAAATTTGCTACCCTTCCAAAAAAAATTCCAATTGGAGAAACTAATGCTACTACATCAAGGTATTCAAAAACATTATCAAGATTTCTTTTAGCAAAAAATATACTTGCTAAAATTATTCCTATAACACCTCCATGAAATGACATGCCGCCTTGCCATAATTTGATTATGTCGAGAGGATTGTCGATATAATAATCAAAATTATAAAACAAAACATATCCAAATCTACCACCTAAAATTAATCCAATAATAACGTAAGTTATATAATCATCAAATTTAGTATAAATATTTTTACTTATAAAAAATCTTTTTGCTAAGTACCAACCTATTAATATACCTATTATATATGCAAGAGAATACCAGTGTATTTTTAATGAAAAAATTTCTATTGCAACTGGGTCAAAATTATTAATTAACATTATAAATATAAGATATAAATATATTAAGATTATATATAAATATATGAAAAATTCTAAATTTGTATTTGATAAAATTACAAAACTTTTTGAACAAGGCTTAATTTCATCAAGAGATTTAGCAAATGAACTAATGACAATTTTAAAATCTAAAAGAGATGAAATTGTTTTTAAAATGGAACTTACAGGAAAAGATGAGTTTGGAGTTTTAGCCAAAAGAGTTGAAAATTTGGAAAAAAAACTTGCAAAACTACAGCCCCAAAAGAAAAAAAAAATTAAACGGGCAAAAAGATCCTGACCTCAAGACCATTTAATTTAGATTTTTCTAATTTTATATTTCCACCATGTGAACGAATTATATCTGAGGCAATAGAAAGCCCTAAGCCAACACTAGATTTTGTTTCACCTCTACCTTTATCAATTTTATAAAATGGTTTAAATACATTATCATATTCTTTCTCTGGTATTCCTGGACCATCATCTTCAATTTTGATGAATATGTTTGTATTTTTTTTTGATAATTCTACTTTTACATTTTTTCCATATTTTAATGCATTATCAATTAAATTATTTATACACCTATTAATTAAATTTTTCCTTCCATTAAAATGAACCATTTCAACAATATTTTTTGAAATATTTTGATTATTATACTTTTGAATAATTTGGTTTAATAATTCACTTAAGTTGAAAATTTCATCTTTTTCAAGAAAGGTTGAACTAGTAAACTGAAGATATTCGTTCAACATTTTTTCCATCTCATTTATATCTTCCACTAATTTATTAGAAATACCCTTATCTTTAATAAAAGCTGTTTGTAATTTCATTCTAGTTAAAGGAGTCCTAAGATCGTGACTTATTCCAGATAACATTTCAGATCTTTGATTAAGATGCCTTAATATCCTTTTTCTCATTCGGTCAAATTCTAAACCAGCCTGTCTTATTTCCGATGCTCCTGAAGGTTTAAATTCCTCAATTTCTTCTCCTTTACCAAATTTTTCAGCAGCCTTAGCAAGAGCGGTAATAGGTCGAGTTTGATTTTTTAAAAATATTAAAGATATGATTATCATTATAAATGCTGGAACTGTAATCCATAAACCAAAAATTCTTGCAGATGAGCTAGTTAATCTATCTTTTGGAACCAAAAATTTAAAATAACCATTTTGGTGTCGAATTCTTACATCAATTAATTCTTTATAATTTGTAGTATTAAACCAATATTCCCCAAGGCCAAATCTCGATTTTAATTCTCTTCTAAGTGTTCTGTCAATCGGACTGAACCATCTTTCATCATAACGGTAATCAAACGTTTCATCCTGAATAAACTCGATATTTAAATCTTGATAAACTGAAAAAAGATTAGTGATTTCATTTTTGTCATAATTGTCATTCTTATAAACTTCAATAAAAGTTTTGATTTCATTTACTAGTGCTCTCGTCATACCCTGATTAGTTTTTATCCAAAGACTGTCGAAAAAAACAATAGTGATTATTAATTGAATTACTATTACTGGAACAGCTACGATTAAAAGGGCTCTATAAAATAATCTTTTAGGTAATAGATCTTTTATAAATTTATTTAATCCATAAAACATAACCAGCCCCTCTTATTGTTTGCAGAAATTTTGGATTTTTTGGATTTAATTCAATTTTTTTTCTCAACCTTGTAATAATCACATCAATTGATCTTTCTTTATCTAAATCAATTAATTTTCCTATTTCCATTCTCTCAAAAGTTTTACCTGGATTATTAATCATTTTTTCTAAAATAATTTTTTCCGTATTGTTTATTTTATATTCTGTTTTATTTTTTAATATTAACTGTTTATTGAGATCAATTTTAATATTTTCAAATTCTATAACTCTTCTTAGTTCTATTTTTTTTGTTTTATCTAGAATATTTTTTATCCTTAAAAGTAACTCTTTTGGCTCAAAAGGTTTCGGCAAATAATCATCTGCACCAATCTCTAAACCTTGTACTCTCTCATCAGATTGACCTTTTGCTGTTAATAAAATTACAGGTGTATCAAGATCTTTTTTATTTTCTTTAATAAATTCTAAACCACTTTTACCAGGCATCATAATATCCAGAATTATTAGATCAAATTTTATTATTTTTATTTTTTCATAAGCATCCTCTGCACTCTTAGCTGTATTAATTAAGTATTGATTTTCATTTAAATATTTTTTTACTAATGATCTTATTCCCTCATCGTCATCAACCACAAGAATATGTGCTAAAAAATTATCCATTTATTATTTTGTGTAGTACAGTATCAAAGTTTAATACCTCCTCTGATTTAGAGTTTAATAAAGCTTTGTAAATTCTTTTTTTTTGAGTTTGAAATATTTCATTAGAAATATTTTTGCCTTTTTGGCTTAAAAAAACATGTTTAATTCTTGTATCTTGTTCGTCCTTTCTAAATTCAATAGCTTCTAATTTAATCAAATCCTTAAGTACTCTATTAAGACTTTGTTTTGTAACTTTTAGTCTCTTTAGTAACTCAGAAATTGAAATACCTTCGTACATTGATAATAAATGAATGACTTTATTATGAGCTAATCCAATTGAATATTTATCAAGTACATTTTTAGAGTCCGAAAATATCTCTTTATATCCTACAAAAAATTTTTCGATTAGATCCTTAAGTTGATCATCTTTTAAATATAAAAGTTCTTTCATGATTGGTAAGTTATATTGACATATTACAGATACAAAGATATTTTTCAGTAAGAATATTTATTTCATAACATGATACCCTACGATAAAAGATCAGGAAAAATATGGTACAATGGTGAATTGGTTGATTGGTCAGATGTTAAAGTTCACGTATTAAGTCATGGCCTTCATTATGCAAGCTGTGTATTTGAGGGTGAAAGAGTTTATGATGGATCAATATTTAAATTAGAGGAACATACTTCAAGGTTATTTTATTCAGCAAAAAGGATGGGCTTTGAAATACCTTACAGTGAAAAAGAAATTAATTTAGCATCTAATAAAATAATCTCTACTCAAAAAGTTAAAAATGGTTATGTAAGACCTGTTGCTTGGAGAGGAAGTGAAATGATGGCAATTTCAGCTCAACAAACTAAAATTCATGTAGCAATTGCAACATGGGAATGGGGCTCTTACTTTGATCCAAAATTAAAAGTAGAAGGGATAAGATTAAATATTTCTAATTGGAGAAGGCCTGCCCCTAACACAATTCCTTGGGATACAAAAGCATCTGGGCTTTATATGATTTGTACACTCTCTAAACATGAGGCAGAAAAACAAGGTTATGCAGATTCTCTTATGTTAGATTATGAAGGAAATGTTGCAGAAGCTACTGGAGCAAATATTTTTTTTAAAGATAAAAATGGAGATTTGCACACACCAATTCCAGACTCTTTTTTGGACGGAATTACACGAAGAACAGTTATAGAGATTGCAAAATCAAAAAATATCAAAGTTCATGAAAGAAAAATTAAACCTTCAGAACTTTCTAGTTTTGTTGGATGTTTCTTAACTGGAACAGCAGCAGAGGTGACACCAGTATCTTGCATCGCTGAAAATAAATTCAAAGTATGTGAAATGATAATTGATTTAAATGAGAGTTATCAGGCCCTGGTAAAAAAGAAAAAAGCTGCTTAATCTTTATTGTCCTCAGATATAGCGTGATCTATTCCTTTACGCATATATTCGTAACCTGTAAAAAGTGTAAGAGCTGCAGAGAGCCATAAAAAAATTATTCCGATAGTCTGTGCGTTATAATCTTGAAAATTTATTATTTTATTTCCAGTTTCTCCAGAAAGTAAAAGAGCAATAGATACCATTTGTAATACAGTTTTTAATTTTGCTAAATTTGAAACAGGAAGCTTTATTTTTCCTTTGGCTAGAAATTCCCTTAAACCTGATATTAATATTTCTCTTGTTAAAATGATTATTGCTGCAATCACCTCATAATTTCGAATGGTACCATCCATTACTAATAGAATAAGAGCTGTCGCTACAATAATTTTATCAGCTATTGGATCAAGTAATTCACCAAGTTTCGATTCTTCTCCAAGCAATCTTGCTAGCATTCCATCTAAAAAATCTGTGAAGGATGCAACTATAAATAAAATTAGAGCAGTTAAATCTCCATAAAATCCTGGCAAGTAAAAAGCTAAAACAAAAAAAGGAACAATCAGTATTCTTCCCACTGTCAATATATTCGGTATTTTTTTAAGCATATTTTTTATTCATGAAAAAAATTATATATCTTTTTTGCTACTTTTACTTCAACACCTTCAACTGATTTTATTTCATCAAGACTAGCAGATTCTACTGCCCTTGCTGATCCAAAATGGTTTAATAATGCTCTTTTTCTTATAGACCCAATACCATCAATTTGATCAAGTAATGATTTGCTAATACCTTTTTTCCTTTTAGCTCTATGAGCACTTATTGCAAATCTATGAGCTTCATCGCGCACTCTCTGTAAGAAAAAAAGTGTAGGATCGTTTTTTGTAAATTTAAACTCTTTACCATTGTGAAAAAATGTTTCATTCCCGCTATTTCTATGTCTCCCTTTTGCTATTGCTATTATGGGAATTTCATTTAATCCCATTTCGTTGAGTGTTTCTCTAGCTGATGAATATTGTCCTTTTCCGCCATCTACAAGAACTAAGTCTGGAAAGCTTAGATAGTTTCCTTTTTCTTGTATTGCCCTCTTAAATCTTCTTCCTAAAACTTCTCTAATCATTCCGTAGTCATCCTGTTTAAAATTTTTGTTTTTAATATTAAATTTTCTATATCTTTTCTTAATAAAACCTTCTTCGCCATAAGTAATTAACGCCCCAACACTGTTTGTGCCTTGAATGTGGCTGTTATCATAGACTTCAATAAGGCTTATAGTATTTTCAATTTTGAATTTTTTCGAGATTTTATTAAGCAATTCCTTATTATTTTGATTTTCATAAAGATTTCTACTTAAACTATTTTTAGCATTTTTTATTGCAAGATTTATTACTTTAAGTTTTGATCCTTTTTTTGCAATAGAAATATTTATTTGCTTATTTTCTTTTTTCGAGAGAGTTTTTTCAATTAATTTTTTTTCTTTAATCTCTTCACTAAGAATAATTGATTGTGGAACAGCTTTATTTTCGTAAAACTGAGATACAAAAGAATTTAATATGTTACTTAACTTTTCGTCAGGATCATGTTTTGGAAAAAAAGCTTGATTACCCCAATTTTGCTTTGATCTATAGAAAAATACTTGGATACAAGTTTTGCCTGACTCTTTATACCCAGCAATTACATCTGCTTCAGTCAAGTTTATATCACTTATTGTTAAGGATGATTGAATAATATTTAATGATTTTATTTTGTCTCTTACTATCGCAGCTTTTTCAAAATCTAATTCTTCACTTGCATTTTCCATTTGTGATGAAAGAGTTTCCTGAATCTTTCTAGACCTACCTTTGCTTAAAAACTCGTCAGCTGCTTCTACTAATTTAGAATAATCTTCTTTATTTATCTTTCCACCACAGGGGCCAGCACATCTTTTCAAAAAATAATTAAAACAAGTTTTATCTCCTGCCTCAACTTGTTTGTCGGTACACGATCTCAACAAAAATATTCTTTGAAGAGTTTTTATTGCACTATTAACTGCAAGTGAACTTGCGAAAGGCCCATAATACTTACCTGGTTTATTTTTAGCTCCTCTATACCTTTCTATACGAGGAAACTCATGATCAGAAATAAATATATACGGAAAAGATTTATCATCTTTAAGCAATATATTAAATTTAGGTTTATGTTTTTTTATCAAATTAGCCTCTAGCAATAAGGCCTCACTCTCATTTGTAGTAGTTGTAATTTCAAGTCTAACGGTTTGTGACAACATTCTTTCAGTTCGAATGATATGATTTTTTTCAGAGACATAACTTTTAAGTCTATTTGGTAAATTTTTTGCTTTTCCTACATAAAGAATATCTCCTTTATCGTTTAACATTCGATAAATGCCAGGTAGATTGGGAATTAATGGAAGTTCTTTTTTTATTACTTCTTTTCCAACTTCAGAACTTATCATGACTTCTTTTTTTGGTAATTTGAATACCAACTGATGAACATTCTTTTAAAATTTCTAGCTTTTCAATTTTTAACATTATTTTACCTATTCTCTTATCTTTGAAAAGTTCATCAAAAACAGCTTCGGCCAAAGTTTCTAAGAAATTATAATGCTTCTTTTTTATAAGTTTTTTAATTAATTTTACAATTGTTGCATAATTTACTATTGATCTTAGATCTTTATCATTTGAAGGCTTTTTGTCCTGATAATCAATTTCTAGACTAAATTTTACTCTTTGTGCTTTCTCTTTTTCAAAATCGTAATATCCAAGTTTTAAATCAAGAATTAATTCATTAATAAGAATTTTTTTCTCATAGTTAAATAAGCTTTTATTTTTATCTATTTTTACAACTTTGAGATTATTTTTTTTCACTCTTTCCCTTTTAGTATATCTGGTGTTTGCCAATTTAAACTTTGACCACTATCTATTGCCAAAATTTGGCCTGTAATAGAACTGTTTTTAATAAAAAAGTCAACTGCATTGCAAATCTCATTTGTATCAACCTGTTTTTTAAGTGGTGTAGCTGAATATTGTCTTTTGAAATGTTTTTCTGATTGTCTTTTATTTTTAATTGTTGGTCCTGGCGCTATCCCATTAACTCGTATATTTGGTGATAGGCTCATTGCACTAGTTTTTGTTAGAGTATATAGACCTGTTTTACTTAATGTATATGAAAAAAAATATGGAGTTAATTTGAATATTCTTTGATCAATTATATTAATAATATTGTTATTTTTACCTCTTACATTTTTTGAAAATTCTTTTGACAAAAAAGCAGGTGCCTTAAGATTTGTAGAAATATGTTTCTCCCAACTGTTAGAGCTAAAATTTTCTAATTTATCATTTTCGAACAATGAAGCATTATTCACAAGACAATCAAAATATTTTAATTTAAATTTAGAGAATTTAATTATTTTTTGTATATCTCTCTCTTTACTTAAATCACCTCTAACTAAATAAACTTTTGTTCCAAACTTTTGTAACTTTTTCTTTAAACTTTCTGCTTTAGATTTTGATTTATTGTAATGAATAGTAATTTCTACATTTGGACCAGATAATTTCTCAGCAATTGCAGCACCTATTCTGGTAGCTCCACCGGTAATAATTATCTTCCGTGCTTCCACTTTTTATCCTTTTTTTTGGTTACTCTTGTACCAGGCATACCTAAAGTAGATCTTCCCTTTGGGTAAATTTTATTTTTTACATCATACTGTCTAATTTTAGGGTTTAAAGTTATTTCAAGTTCAGTACTTTGCAATTTTCTTATTTCATCTCTAATTTTTGCAGCTTCTTCAAATTCAAGGTTTGAGGCTGACTCTTTCATTTTTTTATCTAAAGCTTTAAGATGTTTTTTCAGGTTTCCACCTACGTTAGATCCCTCACTAATTTTTACATAATCTTTTTCATAAACACTCTCTAAAATATCACTAATTTCTTTTTTAACAGTTTTAGCATCTATCTTATGTTTCTTATTATAAGCAAGTTGAATAGATCTTCTTCTATCAGTTTCTTGCATAGCTTTTTTAATACTTTTGGTTTCTTTATCAGCATATAAAATAACTTTTCCTTCTACATTTCTTGCCGCTCGACCAATCGTTTGTATTAATGAAGTTTCAGATCTTAAAAAACCCTCTTTGTCTGCATCTAAAATTCCAACCAATGCACACTCGGGTATATCTAAACCTTCCCTCAGAAGGTTTATTCCAACCAAAACATCAAATACACCCATTCTTAAATCTCGCATAATTTCGATTCTTTCAAGAGTATCTATATCAGAATGCAAATATCTCACTTTTACTCCATTTTCATGAAGGTATTCTGTTAAATCCTCAGCCATTTTTTTTGTAAGAGTTGTAACAAGGACTCTGTGATTTTTTTCGACAACTTTTTTACATTCATGCATAAGATCATCAACTTGATTTTTTGCAGGTCTAATTTCAACTGGTGGATCTATAAGGCCTGTAGGTCTAATAACCTGATCTATATATTTTCCTTTAGTCTGTTTTAACTCCCAAGGACCTGGTGTTGCTGAAACAAATACTGTTTGTGTTCTCATTAAATCCCATTCTTCAAATTTTAAAGGTCTATTATCCATACATGACGGAAGCCTAAAACCATACTCAGCCAGAGTACTTTTTCTAGATCTATCTCCTTTATACATCCCATTTAGTTGAGGAACTGTGACATGACATTCATCGACAAAAATTAATGTATTATCCGGAAAGTACTCAAAAAGAGTAGGAGGTGGTTCACCTGGTTTTCTTCCAGATAAAAATCTTGAATAATTTTCAATACCAGCACAAGATCCAGTTGCTTCTATCATTTCAAGATCAAATTTAGTTCTTTCCTCTAATCTCTGAGCTTCAAGTAATTTATTTTCAGACCTGTGTTTTTTAAGTGTTATTTCTAATTCTTTTTTTATATTGAGGACTGCTTGTTCTACTGTTGGTTTTGGAGTAATGTAATGGCTATTAGCATAGACTTTAACTAAACTTAAATCTCTAACTTGATCTCCAGTGAGAGGATCAAATTCTTCAATTTTTTCAAGCTTATCTCCAAACAAACTTAACCTCCAAGCTCTATCTTCTAAGTGTGAAGGAAATATTTCTAGATATTCTCCTCGAGCTCTAAAAGTTCCTCTATAAAAATTCTGATCATTTCGTTTATATTGTAAAGCTACTAGAGATTTAATTATTTGTTCTCTATTATAATCATAGTTTTTTTGAAGAGTTAAAGTCATTTTACTATAAGCTTCAACTGAACCTAAACCGTAAATACAAGACACACTCGCTACAATTAGTACATCATCTCTCTCAAGTAAGGATCTTGTAGCTGAGTGTCTCATTCTATCTATTTGTTCATTAATAGAAGCTTCTTTTTCAATATAAGTATCTGATCTAGGTACGTATGCCTCAGGGGTATAATAGTCGTAATAAGAAACAAAATATTCAACTGCGTTATCTGGAAAAAATGTTTTCATTTCACCATAAAGCTGGGCGGCTAGGGTTTTATTTGGAGCTAAAATTAGCGCAGGTCTATTTGTAGCCTCAATAACTTTTGCCATAGTAAAAGTTTTTCCAGATCCAGTAACACCAAGTAATACTTGGTTAAATTCATCTTTTTTTGCACCATTAACTAGTTTCTTTATAGCCTCTGGCTGATCACCTGCAGGTTTAAAGTCAGACTTAATTTTAAATTTTTTACCACCCTCAAGTTTTCCACTGATTTTAGGATTTTTACTTTGAATATCTGTAATTAAATCTTGATAAGTATTTTCCATATATTAAAGAACGTATTAGAATAAATTTATATTTCAATGAGCATAATATCTGACAATTTAAAAAAAATTAAACCATCTCCTACTATTGTCGTTACTCAAAAAGCTAGGGAAATGAGAGCAGCTGGAAAAGATGTAATTGGATTAGGAGCTGGAGAACCTGATTTTGATACTCCAAATAACATCAAAAATGCAGCGATTAAAGCAATTAGAAGTGGCGATACAAAATATACAGCGGTAGACGGAACCCCAGCTTTAAAGAGAGCAATTATAAAAAAATTTAAAAGAGAAAATAATTTAAACTTTTCTCTAGATCAAATAACAGTCGGCACAGGAGGTAAACAAGTTTTATATAACACTTTTATGGCAACGTTAAATAAAGGTGATGAGGTAATTATTCCAGCACCGTTTTGGGTTTCATATCCCGATATGGTTTTGTTAGCTGGAGGAAAACCAAAAATAGTTAAGTGCACAGAGAAAGAAGGATTTAAACTAACACCAAAAAAATTAAAAAAAGCTATTACAAAAAAATCAAAATGGTTAATTTTAAATTCACCATCAAATCCTACTGGTGCAGGGTATACAAAAAAAGAAATTCAAGCATTAGCAAAAGTTTTATTGAGAAATAAGAAACTTTTTATTTTGAGTGACGATATTTATGAACATGTTAGATATGATAACTTTAATTTTTTCACAATTGCACAAATTTCAAAATTAAAAGAAAGAACTCTCACGTTGAATGGGGTAAGTAAATCTTATGCGATGACAGGATGGAGAATTGGATATGCTGCAGGACCAAAAGATATAATTAAAGCGATACGTAAAATACAATCTCAGTCTACTTCAAATCCATCGTCTATAAGCCAGGCAGCAGCGGTTGAGGCATTAAATGGTAAACAGGGGTTTATAAAAAAGAGGGCCAATGCGTTTAAGAAGAGAAGAAACTTTGTTGTAAAAAATCTAAATGAAATAAAAGGAATTAATTGTCTAACGCCTAATGGTGCATTTTATGTTTTTCCTAGTTGCAAAGATTTTTTAAATAAAAAAACAAAATTAAAAAATGACAGTCAATTTGTAAATATGTTACTTGAAAGATCTAAAGTTGCAGTTGTACAGGGGTCAGCATTCGGTTTAGACGGATACTTTAGAATTTCATATGCTACATCAATGAAAAACTTAAAAAAAGCTATGGATAGAATTAAATCTTTTTGTGAAAGCTTGACATAGATTATATTATTTTTGTTTTAATATTTTTCTAGCAGGTGCAGTTTTTCTTATCCAAGATTTTGGGATAGTATTGACTCCTTTTAAAGCAGCAAAATAGGCTCCAATAAAATTAACTCTTGAACAATTACAGCCACCAGCTTTAATTGTTCTTAAAATTGCACTTTTGTAATTTGTTGAATTAATAATTGAGTGAATTGAGCTATTAAAAGTTCCAGGATAGCTACATGCCATTCCTAATTTTTTTACTACTTTTGGGTGAGGTTTTGATTTTAATTTTTTTACCTTTTTTATATCTTCAACAATATTTTTAAAATATGAGTCATTTTTGAATTTTTTTAAAAATTCATTAATGGGATCTTTGGCGCCTTTAAGAGCTAAATTTATGAGATGAAACTTAGCTAAAGCATACTTAAGGCTTATTTTCGAAACAGTAATAGTTGAGATCATTTTTTTTAATGTGTTAAAATCATAACCATATAAAAAATAGGGTAGAGTAGCACAATAACCATCAGATTCATTTACCTTAGCGCCACCTGTTAATTTTTTTTTAGTTTTAATATTTCTAACTGTTTCAATAATATTTTGATGTATCCAAGGTCCTTTAATTATACCTCGCCAATCTTTAACTTTTCTATATTTGGCTCTAAGATTGAGATTTTTCCAATACACACTTCCAGGACCAAAGTTTTTAGTAATATTTTTTTTAAATCTTTCTTCTATATTTTCGTGTCCTTCAGTTAGTGTTTTGAACATTACCTGGCCAACATCATTGTAGCCTGAAACCTTTCCGGTTTTAATATTATAAAAAGGACTTTTATTTTTTTTTAAGAAAGTAAAATCTTTCTTTCCTTTAATATAACTAAATAGTTTTTTTTGATTATAAACCCAGTGTAAAGGTCTAGCTGCAGCATCAGCTACAGTTGCTCCTAAAAAAACATGTAAATTATTTCTCACTTTACTTATGTGAAAGATGTTTTTCAGCCTCAAGTGCAGCCATACATCCCATGCCAGCAGCAGTTACGGCTTGTCTAAAAGTTTTGTCCTTAACATCTCCAGCAGCATAAACTCCAGGGATATTAGTTTCAGTAGAGTCAGGTTTGGTGATTAAATACCCTTCATTATCCATATTTAATTGATCTTTAAATAATGACGTGGCTGGGTCATGACCTATTGCAACAAACAAACCATCAACTTTGATTTCTTCAATTTTATTTGTTTTTACATTTTTTATTTTTATACCTTTTACATTTTTAGGTTCTGTGTCTCCAAATACATCTTCGACAACAGAATCCCAAATTATCTCAATCTTTTTATTTTCCATTAGTTTTTTTTGTAGTAATTTTTCTGCTCTTAAACTATCTCGTCTATGAATTAATTTTACTTTCGAGGCAAACTTTGTAAGAAACATTGCTTCTTCGACAGCAGCATTACCACCACCGACAACTGCAACCTCTTTTTCTTTAAAGAAAAACCCATCACACGTAGCACAAGCAGAAACACCAAAACCTCTAAATTCTTGTTCTGAGTTTAGATTTAACCACCTAGCCTGCGCACCAGTTGAAATAATTATACTGTCAGCGGTATATTTTTGACCACTATCTCCAACCGCTTCAAAAGGTTTAGATTTTAAATTTACAGAATTTATATGGTCTTCAATCATTTCCGTTCCAACTGCTTTTGCTTGATCTTTCATTTGGTCCATTAACCAAGGTCCTTGAATGACATCAGCAAACCCAGGATAATTTTCTACATCTGTAGTTGTTGTTAATTGTCCTCCAGGCTCAGACCCATAAACTAAAATAGGATTCAGCATAGCTCTAGCTGCATAAACTGCAGCAGTATATCCAGCTGGACCGGATCCAATTATTAACACTTTTGTGTGTTTAGTTGGATTTTGACTCATATGAAAGCTATATAGTAATTAATGAACAAATTAAAAGGTATATTATTAACTCAAGGTATGCATGGTATGATCAGCCAAGTAGAGGGATTAGCAAAAGCTTTAGATATTGAATTTACTCACCAGAAAGTTGAACTAAATAATTTTTGGAAAATGATTCCTCCAAAATTTACTCCAATTTCACAAAGTGTTTATAAAAAAATTAACCAGTCCGAGTTTGATATAATTATTTCTTGTGGACGTAAAAGTGTAATTCCTTCAATTCACTTAAAAAATAACTCAAAAAAAAAAATAATTAATATTCATATTCAAGATCCAAAAGTAAACTTTAATCATTTTGATTTTATTGTTGCTCCTGAGCATGATTTTATAAAAGGTCGAAATGTAATTAATACAAAAGGTGCAATTCACTATCTTACAGATGAAGAAATTATTAAAAATAAAGATTATTTAAGTTCATTCATTAAAAATGACCATAGAAAAATTTGTTCATTAATTTTGGGTGGTCCAACTAAGTATTATGATTATTCTTTAGAGAATATAAAAAATATTTTTTTCATTTTAAATAATTTACTAAAAAAAAATGATCTTCAGCTTGTTGTAATACCATCGATGAGAACTCCAAAAAACACAATTGATTATGCTAAAGAATATTTTGGAGAAAATCATACAATTATAAGTAATGTAGATAAAAAAGCCTATTTATCAGCTTTATCTAGATCTAATAGTATAGTTGTTACCTGTGACTCAAGCTCAATGATTTCGGAGGCAGCATTAACTGGAAAACCTATTTATGTCGCAAATATTTTGCCCAAAAAAAATGATAAAAGATTTCAAGAATTTAGAAATTTATTTAGAGAGCTAAATATAATAAGAAATTTAGGTGAAGATGTGGAAAATTGGAGCTATAAAAAACTAGATGAAACGAATAGAGTAGCAAATATTATTAAACAAAAAATTAATTCTTAATGTCTTTTTTAAATTCAATTAAAGATCAATCTAAAAAATATAGATTTCCCTTTGATCATTGGGAGTACAGTAATGCTCTTACAAATGAAGCAATAGAAGAAATTATTAAGGCAGATATTCCAGATGTTAGTAAACATAATCTTAGTTATGATGGAACAAGAGCTATTGACGGTGGTGCTGCAGAGTTTAGAGAAGGAATTGCGTCTGGAGGTAAAGCAATTAAGTTTAGATGTTTCGTAACAAAAGAAAATGCATCACAATTTCCAAACTTGGTAAAATTTATTAAGGAACTTCAATCTAGAGAGGTACATGAAACTATTTCAAAAATGATTAATAAAAATTTGTCAGGCTCATATGTTAGAGTGGAGGTAATTTGTGATAGAGAGGGTTTTTGGCTAAAGCCTCACTGTGACATTAAAGAAAAGTTAATGTCAGGTTTAATTTTTGTGAATAACGCAAACGAGTCATTGGAGCTTGGGACAGATTTTTATAATGAAAAATTGGAAAAAGTAAAAACAGTTCCTTATAAACATAATTATGGATATCTTTTTACAAGTGGGCCTAATACATGGCATGGAATGGAAAAAAAGAAAATAGTTAAAGAAAGAAGATGTATACAAGTAAATTATGTAACTTTTGAGACAGATTGGAAAGTAAATATTTAAATATCTTGAAGTGATGTAACTTCTAACTTTCTAGTTTTTAGAGATCTTATTGCTTCCAAACATGCTAGAGCAGTTGACATATTAGTACAATAAGGAACTTTATTTTTCAGAGTTCCTCTTCTTAGAGCAATTGCATCATTTAACCTGTGCTCAGAATTTCCTCCACCAGTATTAATTACCAAAGCAATTTTTTTAGAGTCTAATACATCTACTATGTGGGGAGATCCACTACTTACTTTATTTATAATTTTACATTTCATTTTATGTTTTCTAATATATTCAGCAGTTCCTCTTGTTGCACACAATGTAAAATTTAATTTTATAAGTTCTTTGGCCAAACCAATTCCTTCATCTTTATGTGAATCCTTTAAAGATATAAAAGCAAGACCATGTTTTGGTAAAGAATTTGCAGAAGCTATTTGACTTTTAGCAAATGCCATTCCAAAGTTTTTATCAAAGCCCATCACCTCACCAGTTGACTTCATCTCAGGACCTAAAAGTAAATCACTGTTAGGGAATTTATTAAAAGGAAATACAGCTTCTTTAACTGCATACATTCCCTTAGAATTATCTTTTAAATGAAATTTAGATAATTTTTCACCTGCCATTACTCTTGATGCAATTTTAGCAAGAGGCAGACCTTTTGCTTTTGAGACAAATGGTACCGTTCTACTTGCTCTAGGATTTACTTCGATTACAAAAATTTCATCTTTTTTGATTGCAAACTGAACATTCATGAAACCTTTAACTTTTAAAGCCAAAGCTAATTTTTTAGTTTGATTTTCAATTTCTTTAATCAAGTATGGTTTGATAGATATTGGAGGTAAACTACAAGCAGAGTCGCCTGAGTGAATTCCAGCCTCTTCAATGTGCTGCATGATACCAGCTACATGGACTAGTTTTCCATCAGATATTGCA
Source organism: uncultured Pelagibacteraceae bacterium (assembly GCA_902622805.1). Lineage (GTDB taxonomy): Bacteria > Pseudomonadota > Alphaproteobacteria > Pelagibacterales > Pelagibacteraceae > Pelagibacter. The sequence goes on from CACNRG010000005.1 coordinate 53,424, forward strand.
TCAACATCAACTTCCATTGCATGATTAATAAACTTATCAACTAAAATCGGATTTTTCTCAGCTGCTTTAAATGCCTCCTCAACAAAATTTTTAAGCTGGTTTTTTTCATGGACTATTTCCATTGCTCTTCCACCAAGAACGTATGATGGTCTAACCATCAAAGGTAAACCGATTTTATCAGCTATTTGAATAGCTTGTTTAAAATTTTTTGCAATTCCACTTTCAGCCTGTTTAAGCCTCAACCTACTAAGTAAATTTCTAAATCTGTCTCTGTCTTCTGCTAAATCAATTGATGTATATTGTGTTCCCAAGATTGGAAGCCTGTTATCATGTAAAAATTTTGCAAGTTTAATAGGGGTTTGGCCACCAAATTGAGCAATAACCCCAACTAAGTTACCTTTTTCTTTTTCTTTCTTGATTATATTAAAAACATATTCTTCTTTGAGTGGTTCAAAATATAATCGATCGCTAGTATCATAATCTGTTGAAACTGTTTCAGGATTACAATTAACCATAATCGTCTCAAATCCAGCTCCTTTTAACGCAAAACTAGCCTGGCAGCAGCAATAGTCAAATTCTATTCCTTGTCCAATCCTATTAGGACCTCCGCCTAGAATAATAATTTTTTTCTTCATTGATGGATTTGCTTCACATTCTGAATTGATTGAGAAATTTCTTTGATATGTTGAGTACATGTAGGGTGTGAAAGATTTAAATTCAGCCGCACAAGTATCAACTTTTTTAAATACTGGTAAAATTTTAAGTGCAGTTCTTTTTTGTCTTATTATATCCTCTGATGTATTTGTTAACTCTGCTAATTTTTTGTCAGAAAAGCCTATCGATTTAATTTTATTAAATTCATTAAAATCTTTTGGCAATCCTTTATTTTTAATCTTAATTTCATTCTCTACTATTTCTTTAATTTGTCCAAGAAACCAAGGATCGATTTTGGATAATGTATAAATTCTTTTTAAATCTATTTTTTTCCTTATTGCTTCAGCAACAAGTAAAAGTTTGTTAGGAATATTTTCTTTAAGTTTTTTTTCAATTTGTTTTTTACTTAAATCAAATATTCTATCAAATCCTGAAAAACCAGTTTCAAGGGATACAAGTGCTTTTTGAACAGACTCTTTAAAGTTTCTTCCTATAGCCATAGCTTCACCTACTGATTTCATTGATGTGCCTAAGGTAGCAGGGGAAGTTGAGAATTTTTCAAAAGTAAATCTTGGAATTTTTGTTACCACGTAATCAATACTTGGTTCAAATGATGCAGGTGTCACTTTGGTGATTTCATTCTTCAATTCATCCAAGGTGTAACCAACCGCAAGTTTTGCAGCAACTTTTGCAATCGGAAATCCAGTTGCTTTTGAAGCAAGTGCTGATGATCTTGAAACTCTAGGGTTCATTTCAATCACAACCATTCGGCCATTTTTAGGATTGATTGCAAATTGAACATTTGATCCACCTGTCTCAACACCAATTTTTCTTAAACATGCAATGGAGGCATTTCTCATTATTTGGTATTCTTTATCAGTTAATGTAAGCGCTGGTGCAACAGTTACTGAGTCGCCAGTATGTATTCCCATCGGATCAACATTTTCAATTGAACAAATAATGATACAGTTATCTTTTTTATCTCTTACAACTTCCATCTCAAATTCTTTCCAGCCCTCTAAACATTCTTCAACTAATACCTGACTAACCGGAGATTCATGAAGTCCGCTTTTAATTATTTTAAGATAGTCTTTTTTATTTTTAGCTATACCACCTCCTAAACCTCCAAGTGTAAATGCAGGTCTTATGATTGCTGGAAGACCAATTTTTTTTAAAACTTTGGGTGCTTTATTGATGGAATTTACAATTTCAGATTTGGGTAAATCTAACCCAATATCAATCATATTTTTTCTAAATTTCTTTCTATCTTCAGCATTAGCAATTGCTTTAGAGTTTGCCCCTATGAGTTCAATTTTATATCTTTTTAAAATTCCTTTCTTCTCAGCTTCCATTGCGAGATTAAGTGCAGTCTGACCTCCCATAGTTGGAAGAATTGCATCTGGTGTCTCTTTTTTAAGAATTTTTTCTAAAATTTCTAATGTTATTGGCTCTATATAAGTTTTATCTGCAACATCTGGATCAGTCATTATAGTTGCAGGATTTGAGTTTATTAAAATTACTTTATAACCCTCATCTTTTAAAGCTTTACAAGCTTGTGTACCTGAATAATCAAATTCACATGCTTGACCAATAACAATGGGTCCAGCTCCTACAACTAATATTTTTTTAATATCTTTTCTTTTTGGCATTTTTTTTCATATAGTTAATAAATTCTTGAAACAAATAGACACTATCCTGTGGCCCAGGGTTTGACTCTGGATGATACTGAACTGAAAATATTGGTTTGTTTTTAAGTTTAATTCCTTCAATCGTATTATCAAAAAGTGACTTATGAGTTACCTCTATTTTTTTTGGCAAAGTTTCTTCAACAACTACAAAACCATGATTTTGACTGGTGATTTCAACTTTATCATGCACTAAATTTTTGACAGGATGGTTTGCACCTCTATGTCCTAACTTCATTTTTTTTGTTTTTCCGCCTAAAGCTAATGCTAAAATTTGATGACCTAAACATATTCCAAATACAGGTAAATTTTTTTTAATTAATTTATTTAGTATTTCTATTGCATATTTTCCTGTTGCTGCAGGATCACCAGGACCATTGGATAAAAATATTCCATTCGGTTTAAGATCTAATATTTTTTCAGCAGAAGTTTTGCAAGAGACGACTGTTACTTTACATTTGAAGTCTGAAAAATATCTTAAAATATTCTTTTTAATTCCATAATCAATTGCAACAACATGAAAAGAATTTTTTGTATTTTTTTTATATCCTGTTTCTTTCTTCCAAGTTTTAAAACCTGTCCAAACATAGTTTTTTGAGGTTGTTACAGATTCTGCAAGATCAAGATTTTTTAATCCACTCCATTTAATAGTTGAGTTTGTTAATTTGCTAACATTAAATTTTCCATTTTTTGAATAAGAAATTGTTCCTTTAGGCGCCCCTTTATCTCTTATTAAGTTTGTCAAACTTCTTGTATCTAGCCCTGTAATTCCAACAATCTTATTTTTTTTCAGCCAGGAATCTAAATGCAAAAATGCTCTATAATTTGAAGGAGAGGTTATTTCAGAATTAAAGATCACACCTCTTGTCCAGATTTTGTCAGACTCAGTATCCTCTTTGTTAGTACCAACATTTCCAATATGTGGAAATGTAAAGTTAATAATCTGACCTGCATAAGAAGGGTCAGAAATAATTTCTTGGTATCCTGTTAAAGAGGTATTAAAGCAAACCTCACCAGTTGCTTCTCCTTGATATCCAATTCCAATACCTTTAAAAACTCTCTTGTTTTCAAGAACTAAAACGCCTGTGTGATTTTGAGATTTTTTTGAGTTTGTTTTTTTTGCTTTTTTGATCAATTACAACTCATAAGTTAAAGGTTAATACAATAATTGATTTATTATCGCAACAGAGATGTATTATAAAATTGTAAAAAAACAATTTTTCTTTTGAAGATTTTTTTCATTGCAGTAGATTAAAAAAATATGCCATTAAAAGAGACAATCGAAACTGAATATAAAAACGCCTTAAAAGCCAAAGATAGAACAAAAATATCAACTTATAGGTTAATTTTATCATCAATAAAGGATCTGGATATTTCAAATAGATCTGGCCCAAATAAAAAAGAAACAGATGATGAAGACATAAAAAAGCTTTTGAAAAAAATGGTCAAACAAAGATCCGAATCGATCGATATCTACAAAAAAAACAATAGGACAGATCTTTTAGAGGTAGAACAAAATGAATATGATATTTTAACAAGCTTTTTACCTAAGCAACTTGGAGACGAAGAAACAAAAAAAATATGTTCTGAATTAATTTCTAGGTTAGGAGCAAGTTCAGTAAAAGATATGGGCAAAGTTATGGGAGAATTAAAAAAATTACATTCAGATGAAATTGATTTTGCAAAAGCTGGTCCTCTCATTAAAGAATTATTAAATAGTTGATGAAATATCCTAAAGAATATCTTGATGAAATTAAAACAAGGTTAAAAGTTTCAACTGTTGTATCAAAGTCTGTTGTCTTAAAAAAAAGAGGAAAAGAGTTTGTTGGTTTGTCTCCTTTTAAAAATGAAAAAACTCCATCATTTACAGTCAATGATGAAAAAGAATTTTATCATTGTTTTGCAACATCAGAACATGGAAACATTTTTGATTTTGTAATGAAAATTCAAAATCTAAAATTTGGCGAGGCAGTAAAGCATTTAGCTCAATTAGCTGGAATGCAACCTTATATATTTTCAAAGCAAGATGAGGAAAGAGAAAAAAAGTGGAAGGAGTACCAATCAATCTATAGTCAATATGTAGATTTTTACCACAACGAATTATTAAAAAACGAAAGTTATTCTATTGCGAGAGACTATTTAAAAAATAGATCTTTAACTAAAGAAGAGGTTAAAAAATTTAAAATTGGATACATACAAAAAAATCCAAATTTCTATGAAAAATTAAAAGATCATTATAGTGAGAAAACTTTAGCTGAAACTGGTTTGTTTTATTTAGATGAAAAAAAGAAAATTTATGTTGAAAGATTTAGAGGAAGATTAATTTTTCCAATTAATAATATTTCAGGTCAACCTATTGCATTAGGTGGAAGAATAATTGAAAATCTAGACTATTTAGCTAAATATATAAATTCACCTGAAACAAATTTTTTTAAAAAAGGATCCAATCTATATAATTTAGATGTAGCCCGAAAACTTTCTAATAAAATAGATCACATCTATTTAGTTGAGGGTTATATGGATGTAGTTGGTTTAAGTAAAAATGGTGTCGACAATGTAGTTGCAAATCTTGGAACTTCTTTAACAGATAAACAAATTTTAACTCTTAACCAATTTTTTGAAGATATTATTATTTGCTTTGATGGTGATGAAAGTGGTTATAAAGCAGCATTAAGAGCAGCAGAGAATTCTATTAAAGAATTAAAACCTGAAAAACAAATCTCATTTTTATTTTTACCGGACAAGGAAGATCCAGATAGCTATGTAAATAAAAATGGTAAAGTCAATTTTGTAAATTTTACAAAACAAAGCAAGTTATCTATTCATCAATTTATTTTTAGTCATTATAAAAAACAAACAGAAAATAATCCCTCATCATTGGCAATTTTTGAAAAAAAACTAAGGAGTATATCTAATACAATAAAAGATGACTTTATAAAAAAATATGTATTAGAATATTTTTTAGAAAAAATTGCAGAATTAACACCTCATTCTAACGAAAAACAAAAAAGGTTTTATGTTAAATCAATTAAGTCATTAGCTTCTACTAAAAAACATTATAATGAAAGCCAATCTTTAACTGGTGTGGAGCTTAAAGAATTTTCTTTATTATATTTAATTATGAATAATTTGAAATTAATACAAACAAATATCCATTTAATTGAAAATATTAAGTTGTTTACGGAGGTAAATAAGCAAATATTTGAATTAATCATTGAAAAATTAAAATCATCAAAACTAACTAATATTAAGGATTTAAATCTAGACAAACAACTTTTGGATAAGATAAATAAATTTGCACCAATCAAGCATATTTTAAAAAATAAATCTGATGATGATCATGAAGTTATTGAGTTGCTAGAAGATACAGCTCGAGATCTAATGAACTATGACCTTGAATTCAGAATTCAAGAATTAGAATCGAAGTTTTCTAAAGATTTGAGTGAAGCAACATTTAATGAGCTAAAAGAGCTTAAAAAAAAGCAAAATATCAATTAATCACACTAAATTAATAATGGATTTTTACAAATTTGACACTATATAAGACTCTTCAAATTATATAGCTGTGGAAAGAATAATTACAAAATCATTTGCAAGATTAATGGGTCGTGGAACTCACAGGGGCTTTATAACTTACGAAGAATTGAGCAAATCTTTAGGAAAAAGAAATCTTTCGGGTCAAAACTTATCACAAGCATTTATTCATATACTAGATGAAGGAGTTACTCTTGTAGAAAAAAAGTCTGATTATAAAATTTTAAGAAAAAAAGAATCCTCCTCAAAAGAAGAAGGCAAGACAATTGAAAAGAGCGATGACCCTATTAGAATGTATCTTCGAGAGATGGGAGGTGTTGAGCTTCTTTCAAGAGAGGGTGAAATTGCTATTGCAAAAAGAATAGAAGCTGGAAAAGATGTGATGTTGATAGCATTATCTCAAAGCCCAATTACAGCCCAGCAGTTCTTTGAATGGAATAATCAATTACAAAAAGATGAAATTTTAGTAAGAGAAATTATAGATATTGATACAAATTACATGGAAGATGAAAGCACGGGACCTAGCGCTAAACAAAAAAATGCAGGTGAGACGGATAAAGAGGATGGATCATCTGATGATGATGATGATTTTAATCCCACGCTTGCGGCTATGGAAACAGAAATTAAACCTAAAGTACTTAAGACAGTCCAAACACTAACTAAGGAATACAACAAATTAATTAAATATCAAAAAGAAAAACTTGAGTGTGCATTAAACTCACAAACTTTTTCACTGGCTAAGGAAAAGGGTTATGAAAAGATTGTTAATGATATTTTAGAAAATATTAAATCTCTTCAATTATCCCCTTCAGTTTTGGAAGAACTTGTTCAAAAACATTACGTTGAGAACAAAAAAATTATTTCTTTAGAGGGAAATTTATTAAGATTAGCGATGGATCATAAAATTTCGAGAAATGAATTTATTAAGTTTTATATTGGAAATGAAATAAACCCTAATCTTAAAAAATTTTTGGATACCAATTCAGTTTGGAAACAATTTTTTGCAAAAAATAAAGATGAATTCAAGAATATTAGAGAAAGATTGATTGAAATTAGCTACAAACTTGGAATGTCCGTAACTGATTTTAAAAAATTAGTTAGCAGAGTTCAAAAGGGAGAAAAAGAGTCAAGGATTGCAAAAAAAGAAATGGTTGAAGCAAATTTAAGATTGGTAATTTCAATCGCTAAAAAATATACTAACAGAGGTCTTCAATTCCTAGATTTAATTCAAGAGGGAAATATTGGGTTAATGAAAGCTGTTGATAAATTTGAATATAGAAGAGGCTACAAGTTTTCAACATATGCGACTTGGTGGATTAGACAAGCAATAACGAGATCAATTGCAGACCAAGCAAGGACTATTAGAATTCCAGTTCATATGATCGAGACAATTAATAAGATTGTAAGAACTCAAAGACTTATTTTAAGTGAATTTGGTAGAGAAGCTACTCCAGAGGAATTGGCTCAAAAATTAAGAATGCCTCTAGATAAAGTAAGAAAAGTTTTAAAGATTTCTAAAGAACCAGTTTCATTAGAAAAACCAGTAGGCGATGAAGAGGATAGCAGTTTAGGAGATTTTATAGAGGATACAAAAGCTCTTGCGCCTTTAGAGCAAGCTATTAAATCAAATTTAGGTGAAGCAACAACAAAAATTTTATCCACTTTAACACCAAGAGAGGAAAGAGTTTTAAGAATGAGATTTGGTGTAGGGATGAATACTGATCACACATTAGAAGAGGTTGGACTTCAGTTCTCTGTAACCAGAGAACGAATTAGACAAATTGAAGCTAAAGCCCTAAGAAAATTAAAGCATCCAAGCAGGTCCAAACAATTAAAAAGCTTTCTAGAAAGTTAACTAAATTTAATGTGAATATATTTTTTATCTAAAAGATATATTTTGTGATTTTTTATTAATATTAATACGAATGACAGATCATAAATTTATATATAATTATTTTCTAATTTTATTTTCTATTATTCCAATAACATTTTTAATAGGACCTGCTATTTCGCTTAGTAATGTCATTTTAATAGATTTATCATTTATATTATTGATAATTTATAAGAAAGATTACTTTTTTTTAAAAAGTAAACCAATAAAATATTTGTTAATCTTATATCTATATTTCATAATAAATTCATTTTTATCAGTCGATTACTCTATTGGGCAATATAGAAATTTTGGTTTTATAAGATTAATAATATTATTTGTAGCTTTTAACTATTTTTTTTTCCAAAAATCATTTTTTAAAAAAATGCTGACTTCTTGGTCAATAGTTTTATTTATTGTTTTAATAGATGTTTTTATAGAGCAATTTACAGGGACAAATATTTTAGGGTATAATTTTGGTGAAAGATTTTATATTGACCAAGTTCAATACGGAAGAATAGTGAGTTTTTTTAAGGATGAACCAATTGTAGGTGGTTACTTATTTGGATTTTATTTAATACTCGCAGGCTTTTTGCTAAATGAGTTTAAAGATAAAAAAATATTATTTGTCTTTGCTCTTATGATCCTGGTTTTATTTACCATAATATTAACAGGCGAGAGATCTAATAGTATAAGAGCTTTTTTTGGTTTTGGATTGATTATTTTGTTTATGAGTAAGTTTGATTTAAAATCAAAAATTATATCATTATCGTCAGTTGTAATTTTAATTATGCTTTTAATTCCAAATATTAAATATTTAGAAATTAGATTTATTAACAATGTAAAAGATGTATTTTCAAATTATTCAGTTTATTTTGATATTTATAAATCAGCCTCTCAAGTTTTTGAGAATAATAAAATTTTTGGAGTTGGAAACAAAAATTATAGAGTAGAAACTTGTAACACAAAACGTACGAAAGAAGATAATACGGAATTGTATCATTGCCAAACTCATCCTCATCAATTTTATTTAGAATTAATATCAGAGCATGGAATTGTGGGCTCCCTTTTGATTTTATTTATTTTGTTTAAGCTTATTTTTTCGAAAATAATAGAAACTTTTAAAAAGGATAACTATTTGAGATTGGGCTCACTAATATATATGTTACTTATGTTTATACCACTATTACCAACAGGTGCTTTTTTTGGTGATTTTTTACTTACAATTTTTATAATAAACCTATCCATTTTTTATGCATCAGATAAAAGTTCAAATATATTTTTTCAAAAAAATAATAAATAAGTTTTTTTGGGGCCGTTAGCTCAATAGTAGAGTACTGCATTGACATTGCAGGGGTAGTTGGAGCGTAACCAACACGGCCCACCATTAAATATTTTCTTTAATTGATAACTATAAAAAAATGATATACTTAGCTATATGTTTGGGCCTGTAGCTCAGTTGGTTAGAGCAGTACACTCATAATGTATTGGTCCCAGGTTCGAGTCCTGGCGGGCCCACCAAAATTTAAACTGATAATTTAATTATTTGTGAAATCCTCTAAAACTTTAAAAAGAGCTATGATGTCACCATTATTACCACTTAAAACTGAAGCAAATTCCTCTTTTTGTGTTCTTGCTAAACTTAAACCTTCAATGATTAAATCTCTAATTAATGGTTGATCTGGATTTTTCGTGTAAATTCTCCAATCAATTTTAATCTCTGGTCGTTCTTTAGTAGCTTTTAAAGTACTGTTAACAATAGTGTAGTTTTTATTCAAAATTTCTTTTGAAAACACATCAATTTCTGGATTTGTGTATTCAGCCAATCTACTAGCAAAACTTTTCAAAAAATAATTTTCAAATTTTTCTGAATATTCTTTTTTTTCACTTTCGCTTAGATTTTTTCTAGCTGCACCAAGCGTATAAAAACCAATACCTTTAATGTCAACAGTATCTTTAGCTATTTGTTTTAATTTTTTTATTTTTTCTTCTTTAGATATATCTTCAGACAATAGTTTTGAAGCCCTGTTAACTGTTGATTGAACAAATATATCAGGTTCTAATGCAATTGAATTATTGATAAAGAAATTTAAAATAAAAATTATGCTTAATAATTTTTTTATCATAATTTATTGTAAATTTTTTTAATTTTCTATTTCTTCCCAGTCGCTATCATCTTGAGTATCTACTATTGCTTTGGCATTTAGAATTCTTTTTTGTCTATCTTGAAGATATAAACTTTTTACAGATGCATAAAAATCTATTGAATTTTTTTCTACGTTTTCAATGGAGTCATAATTTTTAGCTCTAAAATCTACTCCTGATGTTACTTTTGAGGCGTAATAGTCAAAATCAGTAAAATACCTTGTATCATTTTGAACTGTAACATTATACCAAGCATCTCCTCCAACAAAATTAACAACTGAGGCTACCGTATCTCTTGCAGTGCTTGGTCCTAATACTGGGAGCACTACGTAGCAACCAGGGCCTGCACCATGAACTGCTAGTGTTTGACCATAGTCCTCTTTTACATATTCCTCAAAACCTATTAATGATGCAACATCGACTAAACCTAAAATACCAATTGTAGTATTAATGACAAACCTGCCAGTATTTACTACTGCTTCATTAAATTCTCCTTGAAGTAAGTTATTGGGGATTGTGACTAAGTTAGATAGATTATCTAAAGAGTTACTTACCCCGCTTTTGATTGGAGTTGGTAATTTTCTGTAAACACTTGAAACTGGTTTAAAAATTATTTTGTCTAGACCTTGATTTAATGCAAATGAGGCTCTATTAAAGCCTTCCCAACATTCTTTTATCTCAGAGGGATCATTTTTTTTTAATATTAATTCACCATCTGATGCTGCATTAACATTTACAACTAGCGTAATAGTTGTAATAAAGGTAATTAAAATTTTTTTAATCATTAATGTTCTTATAATATAATCTACTCTTATGTAAATTAACATTTAACCTTAAATCAAGCATAAATGTGGCCTAAAATAGCATATAAGTACTCTCCGAATTTTAATTTGCCAAAAAGAAACTATAAAAAAATTAAGTATATTGTTGTTCATTATACAGGAATGAAAAATGAATTAGCTGCAATTAAAAAACTGTGTGATGAAAGTAAAAAAGTAAGCGCACATTACTTTATAAAAAATAATGGTGAAATAATAAATATGGTTCCTGATTTATATGAAGCTTGGCATGCTGGAAAATCGAGATGGAATAATAATAATTCACTAAATAAAAATTCTATTGGGATAGAAATACACAATCCTGGCCACATTCATACTTATAAAAATTTTTCAATCAAACAATTAGATTCTATAATGTTTTTATTAAAAAAATTAAAAAAAAAATATAAAATTAAAAATAAAAATATTTTAGGT